>JBDREW010000027.1:0-13488 GCA_043819385.1 Candidatus Nealsoniibacteriota bacterium
CAAAGAGTAGGAGTTTTAATTGATGTTCAGAATCTTTATTATTCAGCAAGAAATCTTTATCAAGCAAGAGTTAATTTTGAAGAAATTTTAAAATTAGGTGTGAGTAAAAGAAATTTAATTAGGGCTTTCGCTTATGTAGTAAGAACAAAAACAGGAGAAGAAAAACCATTTTTTGAAGCATTGACCAAGCTTGGAATTGAAACAAGAATTAGAGATCTTCAAGAATTTTATGGAGGACAGAAAAAAGCTGATTGGGATGTAGGAATAGTTATTGATGCAATAAGAATGGCTCCGAGTGTTGATACTTTAGTTATTGCTTCTGGAGACGGAGATTTTATTGCCTTAGTTGAATATTTGAAAAATCAAGGCAAAAGAGTAGAAGTTATTGCTTTTGGTAGATCTTCTTCAAATCAATTAAAAGAAGTAGCAGATGAATTTATTGATTTAGAAACAGCATTTGCAAAATATTTATTAAAAAGTAATAAACAAGAAGTAAAAAAGTAAAAAGTAAAAAGTAGAAATTATAATTTAATACGAATGTTACGGATTGAATGTGAATGTTGCGAATTAAAAGACATATTCGCTATATTCACATTTTATTCGTAAATTCAAATATTTTATGAAGTTTAGTTTAGATTTAAACGGAAAGAAAATTGAAGTAGAGAATAAAAATTTAGCTGAGCAAGCAAATGGAAATATTTTTGTTAGTTGTGGAGAGACAGTGCTTATGTCTACTTGCACAATGAGCAAAACAGAAAGAGAAGGAATTGATTTTTTTCCTTTGACTGTTGAATATGAAGAAAAATATTATGCTTCGGGCAAAATTATGGGTTCTCGTTTTATTAAAAGAGAAAATCGTCCTTCTGACGAAGCAATTTGTAATGGCAGATTAATTGATAGAACTATTAGACCAAGATTTGATCAAGATATTGCAAATGAAATTCAAGTAATAGCAACCGTATTTTCATGGGATGAAGAAAATGATCCCGATGTTTTAGGTATGATATCTGCTTCTCTTGCTTTATCTATTTCTGATATACCTTGGAACGGCCCAATATCAGCTGTAAGAGTTATTAAAAAAGACGGAAAACTTATTTTAAATCCTGATTATAAAGAAAGAGAGGGTTGTGAATTAGATATTATTTTTGCTGGAGTTCAAGAAGGAAATAAAATCTTAGTTAATATGATTGAGGGAGGGTCAGAAGAAGTTGAAGAAAGTTTAATTTTAGAAGCATTAGAGTTTGCTAAAAAACCCTTAAAGGCTATTATTGATTTTCAAAAAGAAATTACTGAAAAGATTGGAAAACAAAAGATAGTTATAGAAAAAATTCAACCAGATCAAGAACTTGAGAAAGAAATAAATGAATTTTTAGCTGATAAATTAGAAAAAGCTATTTTTCAAAAAGATAAAGTAAAAAGATCTGGAGATATAGAAGAGCTTGAAAAAGAACTTGTTTTTTTTATTGAAGAAAAATATCCAGATCAAAGAAAAGAAGATTATGTTAGAAAGTTTGTTGAAAAAGAAATTGATAGGTTGATACATGAAGGTGCCTTAAAACATAATAAAAGAGCAGATGGAAGAAAAATGGATGAAGTAAGAGAAATTAAAGCTGAAGTAGGTCTTTTGCCAAGAACTCATGGTTCCGGACTTTTTTGCAGAGGGAAGACAAAAGGATTGTCTCTCTTAACATTAGGAACTCCAGGAGATTATCAATTATTGGATGGGATGGAAGGCGAAATGAAAAAAAGATTTATGCATCATTATAATTTTCCTCCATATTCAGTTGGAGAAACAAAACCAATGAGAGGACCTGGAAGAAGAGAAATTGGACATGGGCTATTAGCTGAAAAAGCTCTTTTACCTATTCTCCCAAATTTTGAAGATTTTCCTTATACTATACGTATAGTATCTGAAATGCTTTCTTCAAATGGTTCAACTTCAATGGCTTCTGTTTCAAGTTCTTCATTGGCTTTGATGGATGCAGGCGTGCCAATTAAAGGGTTAGTAACTGGAATTGCTATTGGCTTATGTCAGGATAATAAAAGCGATGATTATAAAATTTTAACTGATATTCAGGGACCAGAAGATCATCATGGAGATATGGATTTTAAAATTGCTGGAACAAAGAAAGGAATTACTGCAATTCAATTAGATATAAAAGTAAAAGGAATTTCTGATGAAATTATTAAAGATGCATTATTAAAAGCTAAAAAAGCTCGTTTGGAAATTTTAGAAGTAATGGAAAAAACTATTTCAGAACCAAGAAAGGAACTTTCTAAATATGCTGTAAAAATTGAAACTATTAAGATTAATCCAGAAAAAATTGGAGAAGTAATTGGTCCAGGAGGAAGAATAATTAATGAAATTATTGATAATACAGGAGCAGAAATAGATATTGAAGAAAATGGCCTTATATATGTAAGTGGAGAGAAAGATGAATCAGTTAAAAAAGCGATTGAGTGGATTAAAAATATTATAAGAGAAGTTGAAGTTGGAGAAATTTTTGAAGGAAAAGTAGTAAGAGTTTTGGACTTTGGAGCTTTTGTTGAAATATTACCTGGCCAAGATGGATTGATACATATATCTAAATTAGCTCAAGGGAGAGTAGAAAAAGTTGAAGATGTTGTTAATATTGATGATATTGTTTCAGTAGAGGTAATTGCTATTGATGATCAAAAAAGAATTAATCTTCGTTTAATAGAAAATAAAAGCAAAAAAAGATAATAAAGCAAAAGTTTAAAGATGTTTTTTAGCCACGATGAGAATCGTGGTTTTTTTGTTTGATTGTTTTTTAAAAAGTTTTTAACATATAGATAATGGTATTGCTTTTCATTTTTATGTTATAATAACAAAAAAGAATTAAAATAATACTAATTTAATATATTAATCGCATATAAATAATACTAATAAAATTAGTAATTAAATTTTTAACATTATGCCACGCGAAGAAGAATTTTTAAAACCAGACGACATCAGAACGATGAAAAAGGATATTTATTATCTTGAGAAATCAGGATCTGATGAGCCGAAACAACCTTCTGGGTCTGCTGTACCAGTTGATCTTTTGGAAAAACAAGAATTAGTTAAGTATGAAATTGAAGAGGAAAAATTAAAAAAAGAATTAGAAGAAAGAAAAAAACAAAAAGAATTAGAAGTAAGAGGAAAATTATTAGAATCAGAAGAAGAAAAAGAAAAGAGATTAGAAAGAGAAGAAAAATTAAGGAGAGAACGGAAGCAAGAAGAAACAAGACAGATAGAAATGAAAAAAAGACGAGAACAAGAAAAGTTAGTTTTGGAAGAACAAAGAAAAAAAGCAAATGGAATTGAAGAAACAAGACAGATAGAAATAAAAGAAAGACAAGGAGAAGAAGGTAAAAATAAACAACAGCAACAACAAGAAGAAGAAAGAGCAAGAGAGGAAAGAATGAAAAGATTAGAGCAGAAAAAAATAGAAGAAGAAAAAGAAAGAGAAAGAGAAGAAGAAAGAAATAAAATAAAGGAAGAAGAAAATAAAGAAAGAGAAAGAGAAATTCAAAAATTAAAAGAACAAAGAAGAATAGAAAGAGAAGAAGAAGAAAGACGATTTGAACAAGAAGAAAAGGATAGAATAGAAAGAGAAGAAAGAGAAAGAGAAGAAGAAATTAGAAAATTGAAAGAAGATCCTCAACACAAGAGGAGGTTTTTGATACAGAAAAAAGAAAGTATTAGAAATGAAAAAATAGAAATAAATAAAAAAATAGAAATATTAATGAACGAAAAGGAACCATTAGAAGCTCCTGAAAAAGAGCTTTTACGAGAAATAAGAGATATAGAAAAAGCTTGTGATGTTATTTCTCAAAGAGAAAAAAGAACGAAAGAAGAAAAAAGAATTATAGAAGAAAAAGAAGTTTTAGCTGATACTCCAAGAGAAAAAAAGAAAATTGAGGAAGAAAGATGGGGAATAGAAGAAAAAATAAGAGATTTAGAAAAAAAGAGATGGCCTTGGGATGAAAAAATAAAAGAAGTTCAAAATCAAATTGAAGAAATTAAATCACAATATGTTGGTATAGAATTAAAAGAAAAAGAATTAAGGTCAAAAGAAAAAGAAATATTAGTAAGAGAAGAAAAAATTGAATTAGAAATTAAAAAGATTGATTCTCAAGAAAAACTTGAAGAAATTGAAGAATTAAAAAATGATTTAGAAATAGAAAGAAATGAACTTTTTGCAGAATTAAATGAAACTAAAAAAGAGTTGGAAGAGGTTTTATTAGGAGAAAAAGGAGCTGAAGAAGACCAAAAATTAATTGAAGAAGAAGAAAGATTAACAAAAGATATAGAAGAAAAAAGAAAATTAGAAAAAGAAAGATGGGAAATTGAGGAAAAAAGAAGAAATATAGAATCAAAAAAATGGGAAATAGAGGAAGAAAAAGAAAGAATAGATCTTGCTTTAAAAAGAATAGAAAAAAGATTTCAAAATCTTTTGGAAAAAGCTAGTGATTTAATTGAACAAATTAAAAAAATAGATTTATTATTTGGAATAAAAGAAGATAAGAATATAGAAACAATTCCTGATATTATTCCTGCTTATTCTATAAAGGATAAAGATTTTAGAGACGAAAAAGAGATTTCTAATGAAAAGTTTTTTGCCCCAGCATCTGATTTATCTGTTGCAAAACCAGAGTTAACAAAAAAGGGATTTGGATTTGCGGACGATGAAACAGAACCCGTTCAAAATTCTCTTTCAGAAAATATTGAAGTGGACAGAAAAATAGAGAAATTAGAAGAAAAAGTAATTCAAGAGGGAAGTGAAATCGAGCAAGCTAAAAAAAGAATAGAAGCTCTTAAAAACCAAAGACAAAATGAAATTGATGAGTCTGTTATGATTAATGAAAAAAAGCCTGTTCAAGTATCTCCTATTGATGGTAAAGAAGACATTGAAAAAATGGGAAAAGAGACAGAGAAAATAGAAGAAGGTTCAATTAAAAATTTTTATGAGGAGGATATTAAAGTAGATGAAGAAGAGATAAAAGCGCCTCGTCAGATTGAAAACATAATTTCACCAGATGAAATTGAAGAGAAACCTGTTCAAAATATTTATAAAGAAGATATTGAAGTAGATGAGAAAGATAAAGATAAAGAAGAAATTTTAGAAGAACCTACTCACGATAGTTCCATGGAAAAGGTTGAGGAAAATGAAGAAGAAAATATGGAAAGAAAGAAAGAAGTTGAGGAGGCCTTGGCAATGGTGAGAGAAAAAGAAAAAAAATCTGGAAAAAATTTAACAGAAGAAGATGATGACGAAAATTCTTATGGGAGAAAGAAAGAGAAATCTTTTAGTTCAACATTTCCTTTTGCTGTTTCTTCAGAAGATTTAGGTGCTGTTCATAGAAAGCCAAGCTTAGGAGAAAAACTTTGGGTAAGGGTTTTAGTTTTTAGTTTAGTTTTGGTACTTTTAGCAGGAGTTGCCACATTTTGGTATTGGTATTTAATAATAAGAAAATCCCCTGTTCCTTCTACTGCAGAGTGTTCTTCTAATTATGATTGTTCTGCTGATCAAGTTTGTGATTCAAAAGGACTTTGTGTTGCTCCACCCCCTGAACAAGTTTGTGAGAATGATTCTGATTGTTTAGTAAACCAAGTATGTGGTTTAGAAAAAGTTTGTATAGCAGAAAGAAAACCAATTGAAATTCCACCTACTTTAATTATTGTTGAGGACACAAGAGATTTAGAGATTTCTGATTTAACAGAAATTCCTAATTTAATTAGTCAGACACTTCAAGAATGGCAAGACCAAAATACTTTCAAACGTTTAGTAATCAAAAATAAAAAAGAAAATAGAGTTGTAAGTTTAGAGGAATTTTTAGGATCTCTTGAGGTAAGAGTTCCAAAAGAGCTTTACCAAAAAATAGGAGATAATTTCACATTATTTGTTTATTCTCAAATTGAAGGAAATAGAATTGGATTTATAACCGAAGTTGTAGAAAAAGAAACATTAAATGATTTAATGTTTTCAAAAGAAACAACATTGAAAGATGATTTTGGTCCTTTAGTCAAATTTATGGAAGCAGGAGATCCAGCATCTATTTCTTATTTTAGAAATTCATCTCAAATAAGAGGATATATTGGACCTAATTTTAGATATCAAACACTTGCTAAAAATGATTTAGGTATTCTTTATTATGTTTCTGGTGAACATTTTGTTTTCACAACTTCTTGGAAAACAATGGAAGACACAATTGAAAGGTTATCAATAAGTATTCCGGTAATTGAATTGACGAAAGAACTTAAACGTGAGGATCAAGGTGAAGAAGTAAAACTTCTTCAAACATGGCTTGCTCAAGATTCAACAGTTTATTCTGAAGCAATAATTAGTGGATGGTTTGGTCCATTAACTGAAAAAGCTGTTATTGAATTTCAAGAAAAACATGCTAGTGATATTTTAGTTCCTCAGGGTATTTATAATGGGACTGGAATCGTTGACTTATACACAAGAATAAAGTTAAATGAACTTTACGGGAAAACAGGAATTAAACCTCATTCTGTTGAATTAATAACTGGAATGCAGTATGGTGATCATAGTGACGAGGTAAGATTGCTTCAAACATGGCTTGCCAAAGACACAGAGGTTTATCCGAAAGGGTTAACTACAGGATGGTTTGGTCCATTAACCAGAGAAGCAGTAAAGAAATTTCAAGAAAAATATTCTAATGATATATTAATTCCGCAAGGATTAACAAGACCTACTGGAATAGTTGATACTTTTACAAGACAAAAATTGAATGAATTATTTGGAGGGCAGTAAAATAGAAAAATTAAAAATCAAAAATTAAAATAATATGAATAAAAAATTACTTAGTGAATTGAAAGAAAAATTAGAGCAACAGAAAAAAGATTTAAAATCAGAACTTCAAAATTTTGCCAAAGAAGATGTAAATGTAAAAGGAGATTGGGATACAAAATATCCTCAAGTTAATGGTGGATCAGGAGGTCAAATGTTAGAAGACGCCGCTGATCAAGTAGAAGAATATTCAAATCTTCTTCCAGTAGAACATAATTTAGAATTACGTCTTCAAAGTACTAACAAAGCATTAGATAATATGAAAAAAGGTAAATATGGAAAATGTGATAAATGTGGCAAAAATATTTCAGAAGAACGATTAAAAGTTTACCCTGAAGCTGAAAAATGTACTAAGTGTCATGGGTAGTATTAAGTATTAAGTATTAATTAAAAAATCAGGGTATATCCTGATTTTTTTGTATTTCTAATTTGTAGTATTGGTGCCCCCAGAAGGATTCGAACCCTCAACTACCGCTCCGAAGGCGGTCGTGTTATCCAGTTATACCACAGGGGCGTATTTTGATTATACTAAAATTTACAGAAAAATCAATTGAAAAAAAGTAATTTTTGGTATAAAGTATAAGTATAAAGTAAAAATATTATGATTATTCCAAAAGAAATAAAATCTGTTTTAGAAAAATTAGAAAAAAAAGGATTTGAGGCCTATTTAGTAGGTGGTTGTGTGCGTGATTTACTTTTAAATAAAAAACCAAAAGATTGGGACATTACTACCAATGCTAAACCAAAAGAAATTGAAAAAATATTTCCAAAGAATTTTTCTGATAATAATTTTGGAACTGTTGGTGTTTTGACTGGTTCAAAAGATAAATCTTTAGAGCAGGTTGAAATTACTCCTTTTAGAACAGAAGAAAAATATACTGATAAAAGACATCCCGACAAAGTTGAATGGGCAAAAACAATTGAAGAGGACTTATCACGCAGAGATTTTACAATTAATTCTATTGCTTTAAAAAATCAAAAAAATAAATCAAAATCTAAAATTATAGATTTATTTGAGGGAGAAAAAGATTTAAATAATAAAATTATTAGAACAGTTGGAAAAGCAGATGATAGATTTGAAGAAGATGCTTTAAGAATGTTAAGGGCAGTTAGGTTTGCTGTTGTTTTTAATTTTGAAATTGAGAAAAAAACTGCTGAAGCAATTAAGAAAAATTCTTATTGGTTAAAAATGATTTCTAAAGAAAGAATAAGAGATGAATTATTAAAAATTATTATGTCAGATTATGCTGATAAAGGAATCGAACTTTTAAGAGAACTAAAACTTTTGCAATATATTATTCCAGAATTAGAAGAGAATTATAAGGTGGGACAAAATAAACATCATATATATGATTGTTATGAGCATGCCTTATTTTCTTTGAAATATGCAGTTAAAAAGAAATTTAATAAGCATGTTCGTTTATCTGCCTTGCTTCATGATATTGCTAAGCCAAGAGTTAAGGAAGGAGAAGGATCTAATTCTACTTTCTATAACCATGAAATAGTTGGAGCAAAAATGACAATTCAGATATTAAATCGTTTGAGATTTTCTAAAAAAGATATTGAAAAAGTAACAAAATTAGTTCGTTATCATTTATTTTATTATAATGTTGATGAAGTTGGAGAAGCGTCTGTAAGACGATTAGTTCGTAAAGTTGGAATAGAAAGTATGGAAGAACTTTTACAAGTTAGAATGGCTGATAGAATTGGTTCAGGAGTTCCAAAAGCAGAACCATATAAACTTCGTCATCTTAAATATTTAATTGAAAAAGTTTCTCAAGATCCAATTTCAGTTAAAACATTGAAAGTTAATGGAAAGGATGTGATGAAAATTTTAGATATATCCCCTAGTCAAAAAATTGGTCAAATATTAGATGTATTATTTGGATATGTTTTGTCTGATCCAGAAAAAAATAAAAAAGATTTTTTAGAAAAAGAAATTGAAAAATTAGGAAAATTATCAGAAAAAGAATTAAAAGAAAAATCAGAACAAGCTAAAAAAGAAAGACAAAATATTGAAATAAAAAAAGACAAAATGACAAAAGATAAATATTGGGTGACGTAGGAAAGTCAAAAATTAAATATCAAAATTGATTAATTTTTAAATTTTAAGATGTGGTTTCGCATTTCGCATTTTAATTTTTTTATCGGGCCTGTAGTATAGTGGTAGTATATTGCATTCGCATTGCAAAGACGTGAGTTCAATTCTCGCTAGGTCCATTAAATACGTTTTTCTTTAGTAGTGTTTGTTAGAAAAAGTCAGGATTCATTTTGAACAAAATTTCGGTAAGAATATAAAAAAATTAAAGCAAATAAAAGAACTTTCACAAAATCATTTCTCAAAATTTGTCGATATTTTTTATAATTTTATAATCAAATTAAAAACAGATGGGATTATTAATTTGATAATTAAAAAATTAAAACATTGCAAAAAATCATCAAAGTGTTAGATATTTTAGTTGGTGTCTTAATCAAATAAATTTATGAATTTGTTTATTTCTAAAATCTATCAGATATTTGACAAAATACATATTTTTGTTATAGGATGTAAAACCAAGATAGATCGTTCTGGTAAGTACATTAATAATCAAAAATCCAAAAAGGACAAAGAAATGAAAAAATATAAATTAGAGCAGTTTCTTCAAGATTCTCAAGCGGATATTGGAACAGGATTGTTAATAACTCGTGGTTTTGGTTTTTGTTTTACTTTGAAGCAACCTCATCGTTGGGGTAAAACAAAAGCAGGTTTTTCAATTCTTCCTTTTGGTGGGATTGGTGGAAAAGTGGAACAGAATGAATTGCCGGCTACTTCACTTTATCGGGAAGCGATAGAAGAAGTTGGGTCAGATGTAGAAATCGTGAAATATGGTAATCAGACTATTTTAATGGATTCTGATTCTATCCAGAAAATTTCTCTTGTTACTGATTTATTGAATGAACCGTTGCCCATTATTATCTTTCGTATTCCTCGAGCAGAAGTTGGACGTAAGTTGTTTACTAATGTTTTAATTTATGCCGGTAAATTTACTTCAAGTGAAATTAAATCGATTGATGATCCTGCTCTGTTCGAGATGAATGGAGAATTGCTTTTGCATTTGGTGAAAAAGCCGATGTCGGTCAAAGAATTCCGGCAAGCAGGTGGTAAAATCATTTCAAAAATTGAATTACCTGATAATGGAATTCTCAAACCAATCGGTACGGCCATTGCTATAGCCCGCTGTTTGAAAGCTAAGGTAATCACTTCACAGACATTTGAATAAAAAGTATTATGCCCATCATAATTTTTACAAATGAGTCGGAAACTGTAAAAAATATAAGGGGCGTATCAATTTCGTATTTCACTTTGCGAAATACGCTATCAAGGAGTGTTATATAAAATTTATAGTCATACTACCATAAGTATATTAATATTATTAAATGATATAAAATATATGGAAAATAACAATCCATATTTAGCCACAAATGAAATAGCTAAATTATTTAATGTTGGAGTTACTAATGTTTATCGCTGGGAAAAACAAGGCCTCATAAAATCTCACCGATTTAATCTAAAAGGAAAGAAACTTTTTGCAAAAGAAGAAATTTTGAAGTTAATAGATAATAATAAACATATAGACTCTACAGATGTAAGACTTTTAGAGAATTGTAATAGTATAGAAGTTGGAACTAAGGCTAAAAATATTAAAATAATCAAAGAAAAGGGTAAATGCTTAATTCCAAAAACTTTAATTATTAATATCAATATTTTTAATCAATTATTAGTAGAAAATAAAATTTCAGATCCTTTAAATTATAATTGGTCTAAATTTGAAATCCCTGTCAAATATCAAAAAATAATTCTTGAAAAAATTAATCAAGAATTTGATGACAATCCTTTAGTTATTAGAAGTTCGGCGACCTGTGAGGATTCCCCTTTATTGAGTTTCGCTGGTCAATATTCAAGCTTTCTCAATATAAGAGGTGAAAAAAATATTATTAAAGCAATTAAGTTATGTTATCAATCTCTATTTAGTAGCAATGCCAAAATATACTCGAAAATAAACGGTATCAGACTAGAATATGAAAGCATGGCGATTGCTGTTCAAGAGTTGGTACCAGTAATATTTGCTGGCGTAATATTTACTGCCGATCCAGTTAACCAAGACGATAAAAGAATGATTGTCGAATATACAGAGGGTTTTGGGGATTCTATAGTTAGCGGACATAAAAAACCAATACTAAAAGAGATTAAGAAAACAAAAATAAATAATTTTGAAAATATATTTTTAAAAAAGTTGTCAAAAATAGCATTAGATTTAGAAAAAATATTTGGCAATCCTCAAGATATTGAATGGGGATGGGACGGGCGGGAGATATATATTTTTCAAAGTAGAAATATTACAACGTTAGATAAACATCCCAAAACAATAAATTACACTTTTAACAAAAACAAAATTATTGGAACTGGGATTGTTGCTTGTAAGGGTATATCTAGCGGATTTTTAAAAATCATTAATACTATTGAAGATTATGAAAAAATAAAAAAAGACGATGTGATTTTAGTGAGATGTAAAACTGACATCTCTTTGATCAAAAAAATTTCACTTATTAACGCTTTAATAATAAATGGCGGTATTCTTTCACATATGGCGGTGATAGCTAGAGAGTTTAACATTTCTTGTTTAGTAGAACCAGAAATAGTCAATGGAAAAATTGAGAAATATGCAAATAAAAAAATCATTGTTGACACAATAAAAGAAAAAATATTATTAATTTAAAAAAATATATGGAGTTACAACTTTTTGTTTACAAAAATATAGCGATACATTTTTATTACTCAAAGGATAGTATTGTTAATGGTAAAATAAATATTGAGAACATTTTTATTTATTTTCCAGGATTACCACAAATAATTAATGAAGACTTTTTTGTGGATAAAGTAAATAAAAACACAGCCTTTTTTAGTGTTTATTATTCTGGAAGCTGGTTAAGTGGTGGCAGTTTTACTTACGAAAATTGCAAAAAAACAGTAGAGTTGGCAGTTGAATTTGTAAAACGTAAAAAGGGAATAAAAACTTTTGATAATAAAGAAATAAGTTGGAGCTACAAAAATTTACATGTCATGGGGTACAGCTTTTCTGGTAATCCAATTGTTTCTGCAAAAATATCAAAAACAGATGTGAAAAATGTTATTTTATTTGCTCCACTACTTTTTTTAAACAAAAAAGAGGTTTTTGGATATTTACAAGATGAGAAAGTAATAAATAACTTTTACGACTTTAATTTATTTTATCTAGAATTTCTTAGAAGAGGTTATAAAATCGTATTTAAGGGAATAGAAAGACAAAGTTGGAATAAATATTTTTCTGGTGAAGACGTTAAATCTTTTATTAAAATGAATAATAATTATCCTAATATTCTTATATTCCATGGGAAATCAGATAAAAAAATTAATTACATTAGCTCCATGTTTTTTCAAAAGAAAAAGTATTCTAGAACAAAAGTGTTTTTAGTAGATAATGTTGGTCATGATTTAGAAAAACTTTTTGATGTAAATCAGATAAAAAAATTAATCTAACTTTTTGATTATGAAAAAACGAATAGTATTTATAACTGATTGCATTGATACAGCATATAATGAATTAAGGGGAGTAATCTTATGTAATATTAAAAATGAAGAAATAGTAGTTGAGCCAGTTGTCCCAGTTGCTCCATTTTCAATTATTAATGGAAATTTTATTCTTAGCTTAATGGCTGACGTTTATCCTGAAGGCACTATTTTTTCTATAATACTAAATCCGTTGAAAGAAAGATCAGCTCGATTAATTGGGAAAACCAAGAGAAAAGACATTTATTTCATGGGGGCAAATACTGGCGTTTTTACTTGGCTTTTTAGAGATTTTGGTGTAGAGGAATTATATGAATTAAATGATCCTGGGTTTTTTCCGTTTGGCGGAAAACATGTTCATGCTCCCGCGGTAGCACAGATAGCACTTGGAAAACCGCTAAATAAATTAGGGCATTTTTTTGATATTAAAAATGTCACTAAGCTTGATATTTTTGAAGGAACTATCGTACATATTGATAATTTTGGGTTAATGAAATTTATTGGCGATTTAACTGGGTTAAATGAAGGAAATAAATTAAATGTTAATGTTAACGGAAAAACATTAAATGTAGTTTATGCTAAAAGAATGATGAGCCGAGAAACTGGAGAATGGGTAATCTATTCTGGAAGCTCTTTTGGCTTACCTGAATTGGGCAAAGTGAGAGAAAATGGAGCTAAAGAATTAAATGCAAAAATTGGAGATATAATTACTTTTAAAAAGATTTAAACTATCTAAAAAGAAAAAAGCCCCTTAAAATCAAAAATTTTAAAGGGCTGTGTGTTTAGCATACAAAGCCTTCGGATCCTAATGGTAAAAGTATAGTCGTCACTTGTTGTCCGATTACTTCGCGAAAGAGCTGGAAATGCCGTTTATTGTTAACTCCAACCAGATAGATCCCTGGTAATTGGTGCAGAAGGTAGCAGTTCCATATAAAGTGGATGATATGAACTGGGCCCCAAAAAGTAGACACAATTAAGTGTCTACTTTTTCTATTAAGTCGTTTATGTATATAATAGAATAATAATTAAAGAATAATAAAATAATATGTTTAATCAAGAACAAATCAAGGAATTATTAAAGAA
>JBDREW010000028.1:0-5552 GCA_043819385.1 Candidatus Nealsoniibacteriota bacterium
AACTTTGTCTGTTTCTCATAATCAGACTTTATGCTATAATTTTTCATAGAAAAGAGTTAGTTTTAATAGTTTTATTCTTAACCTTTAAACTATTTTACTACTCTTTTCTTTTTGTCCGAAATGTGCGTTAGTTGAGTAAGATTAGACATTGTATTATTATTAATAATGTATATAATAAAATTAATTCGTTTGCAGTTCTTTAATTAAAGGAGTGAAAAAATGGGTGTTGCAGCAGACAACGATTATTGTTCTAATTGTGGTAGTCAAACTTGTTCTGCATCTTGTTATTATGGTGGTAGACGAGATGATGATGAAGAAGAAGATGACGACAAGAAAGAAGATAACGATAAAAAATAAATTTTGATTTCTTAACTCTGGTTAAACAATAACCAGAGTTTTTTATTATTTTAACTCGAAATATTGACAAAATAATAAAAATATAGTATATTTTAATTATTAAACAAAGAATTTGTTGTTCTCTGAAAAGGAAAAGTAAAATGTTTTATGTGATGATTTTTGGGGTAATAATAATTGTTTTGCAAAGCAAGTCGATTATTATTGAAGATAAAAAATTCATGAGATTTGAGAATAAAAGAATTTTTTAACCAAAGACCTGAAAATTTTCAGGTCTTTTTTTTAATCATTGACAAATAGTTTTAATTTGATAAAATATATTAATAGAATATTAAGTATTTATAATAATTAGGTGCTGGATTTTTCAGCTTCTTTTTACTTGTTTTTAGCTTTAAATATGAATAAAGAAAAAGATAAAAAAAATTTAAAAAAAATAGAAGAATTAAATGAAGAGTTTGATAAAATTATGGCGGAAAGAGATGAATATTTGTTTGGTTGGAAAAGAGAAAAAGCTGACTTTATAAATTACAAGAAAGAAGAAGGGGATAGAATAAAAAAAATAATTAAATATTCTAACGAAGAAATAGTATTAAATATTCTACCTATATTAGACAATTTATTTATTGCAGAAAACAATATTCCAAAAGATTTAGAAAATAACGAATGGGTGAAAGGATTAATGCAAATTAAAAATCAAATTTTAGATTTTTTAAAAAATTATGGAATAGAAGAAATAAAATCAGTAGGAGAGAAGTTTAATCCTGAATTTCATGAAGCAATTGAACAAATAAAGAAAAAAGATTCTGAATCTGGAACAATAATTCAAGAAATTAAAAGAGGATATATTTTAAACAATAAAACAATAAGACCAGCAAGTGTAAGAGTAGCAAAATGATAAAGTAATTTCTAATTTTCTTGTCCTCACACTAAAATTTTAAAGAAATTTCTAGTTGTGATGGATAATTTCTAATTTTGTCTGCCCGCATCGCTACGTGAGCAAGCTCGCTTGCGAAGCATTGCGGGCGGGAATGAATTTTAAATGATTAAATTTTAAAACAAATAATAAAAATAATTAAATAAAATAAAAAAAGAATTAAAAGTGAACATAAATTATATTTTTCTATTTTATGTTTTAACTTTTAAACTTCAATTATCATGGGAAAAATATTAGGCATAGATTTAGGTACAACTTTTTCTGCAATGGCTATAATGGAAAATGGAGAGCCAAAAATTGTAGAAAATAAAGAAGGGGCACGAACAACTCCTTCAGTTATTGCTTTAACTAACAATAAAGAAAGATTAGTTGGGGTTTTAGCTCGACGTCAACAAATTACTAATCCTGAAAACACAGTTTTTTCTATTAAAAGATTACTTGGTAGGCGTTTTTCAGATTCTAAAATTAAAAAATATAAGAAATTATTACCTTATGAAATTCAAGAATCAAAAGATGGAGGAATAGAAATTAAAATGGGAGATAAGTGGCATAAACCAGCTGAAATATCATCAATGATTTTACAAAAAATGAAACAAGATGCAGAAGAAAAATTAGGGGAAAAAATTACAGATGCTGTAATTACTTGTCCAGCATATTTTGATGATTCTCAAAGAAAAGAAACAAAAATTGCAGGGGAAATAGCTGGATTAAATGTTAAAATGGTTCTTAATGAACCAACTGCTGCAGCCCTTGCTTATGGATTAACTAAAAAAGACAATCAACAAATTTTAGTTTATGATTTTGGGGGTGGAACTTTTGATGTTTCTATTTTAGATGTTCGTAAAGACCCTGATACTATTGAAGTAGTTGGAGTTGGTGGAGATACTCATTTGGGTGGTGATGATTTTGACCAAAAAATAATGGATTGGATTATAGATAAGTTTAGAAAAGAACAAGGAATTGATTTAGGACAAGATAAACTTGCTCTTCAAAGAATTAAAGAAGTAGCTGAAAAAGCTAAAATTGAATTATCAACAACATTAGAAACAGAAATTAACATTCCATTTATTACTTCTGATGCTTCTGGTCCTAAACATTTACTTTATAAATTTACCAGAGCTGAATTTGAAAATTTAGTAAAGGAATATATTGATAAATCAATTGAATTAGTAAAAGAATCATTAAAAGGAGCGAATCTTGATAAAAAAAGTATTGAAGAAATTATTTTAGTTGGGGGGCAAACAAGAATGCCTGCAATTATTGAATCAGTTAAGACACTTTTTAATAAAGAACCAAATAAAACAATCAATCCTGATGAAGTTGTGGCGATTGGAGCTGCTATTCAAGGAGCGATTATGGGAGGAGAGACAAAAGAAGTTCTTTTACTTGATGCAACACCTCTTTCATTAGGTATTGAAACAGAAGGAAGAGTAAATACTATTTTAATTCCTAAAAATACAACATATCCTACTGATAAAGCTCAGATTTTTTCTACTGCCGCTGATACTCAAACATCAGTTGAAGTTCATGTATTACAAGGAGAACGTCCAATGTCATCAGATTGTAAATCATTAGGACGATTTATTCTTGATGGAATACCTCCTGCTCCACGTGGAATACCACAAATTGAAGTTAAGTTTGATATAGATGCCAATGGAATATTAAGTGTATCAGCAAAAGACAAGGCAACTAATAAGAGTCAATCAATTAGAATTGAAGGTGGAATAGAAATGTCAGAAGAAGAAATTGAAAAAATGAAAAAAGAAGCAGAGCTCCATAGTGAAGAAGATAAAAAGAAAAAAGAAGTAATAGAAATAAAAAATAGTGCTGACTCTTTAATTTATTCTTGTGAAAAAACATTAAAAGATTCAGGAGATAAAATAAATCCTGGATTAAAAAAAGAAATAGAAGATAAAAAAGAAGAATTGAAGAAATTAAAAGATAGTGATAATATAGAAGATATAAAAGCAAAGACAGAAGAATTGTCAGGAATTATTCAAAAAGCAGGAGCTGAACTCTATAAACAAACTCCTCAAACAGAACAAAAACAAGAAGGACAAAAACAAGAACCAACAGACGATAAAGCGAAAGATGCCGAAGAAGGAGAATACGAAGAGAAAAAATAAATTATTCTAATTATTCTAATTACTCTAATAAAATCCTAAATCCCAATACTTAATTAGGTCAATTAGAATAATTATATTCATGGATTATTATAAAATTTTAGGAGTTACAAAAGATGCTTCACAAGAAGATATTAAAAAAGCATTCCATAAATTAGCCCATCAACACCATCCTCATAAAGGTGGAGATGAGAAAAAGTTTAAGGAAGTGAATGAAGCATATCAAATTCTTTCAAATAAAGAAAAAAGAGCTCAATATGATAGATTTGGAAGAGTTGTTGATGGACCAGGAGGAGCTGGCTCTGGTTTTGGAGGAAATTGGGCATGGGGTAGAGGTTTTTCTGGCCAAGAAGGACCAGATATTGAATTTGAAGTAGGGGATTTAGGAGATATTTTTGGAGATCTCTTTGGTTTTAGAGGGCAATCAACAAAACGAAAAGATTTTAAAAAAGGAAAAAATATTAGAATTGATGTTGAAGTTTCATTAGAAGAAGTTTTAAAAGGATTAACTAAAGATATTACATTATATAAGCAAATAATTTGTTCAAGATGTGAAAGTAGTGGGGGAGAGCCAAATACTAAAATAAAAGAATGTTTTTCTTGTCGTGGAACAGGTCAAGTTCAAGAAATTAAAAAAACATTTCTTGGTTCTTTTACCAAATGGGCTATTTGTCCAGAATGTAAAGGAGAAGGGCAAATCCCTGAAAAAGCTTGTAATGTTTGTAAAGGAGAAGGAAGAATTAAAGGAGAAGAAAATATTAAAATATTTATTCCAGCTGGAATTGATTCAAACCAAGTAATAAGAATTAGCGAAAAAGGAAATGCTGGAAAAAAAGAAGGAGCTTCAGGAGATTTATTTGTAAGAGTCTTAATTAAAAAACATCCTATTTTTGAAAGAAGGGGAGATGATTTAATTTGTTCTATTCCAATTAGTTTCTCTCAAGCAGTATTAGGAGGAGAAATTGATATTTTAACTCTTGATAAAAAAACTGTTAGTTTAAAAATCATAGCCGGAACAGAATCAGGAAAAATTTTAAGAATAAAGAATAAGGGTATTCCTCATTTTTCAGGGTTTGGTAGTGGTGATTTATATGTTGAATTATTAATTGAAATACCAAAGAAACCTACAAAAAAACAAAAAGAAGTATTAAAAAAATTAGAAGAATCTGGATTGTAAATATGAAAATCTAAAAAAATAAAAAATCCCTTTGCTAATTTAGTTAGCAAAGGGACCTATAGTTAATTGCCCATTATTATTCTCCTTTCATTGTAAAGGTACCTTTAAGTTGTGTACTATCAATATCTTATCATATATTTAAAAAAGCCACGAATAAAAAGCCCTTATTATTAATAAGGGCTTTTGAGTACCTAATAGAATGGTTGCATGGGCTTATCTCCTTTGAAGCTTGGCTGGCTGGTCGAGCCGCCGGCGGTCAGTTCAAAATTGCTCTCAAATTCATGATTCGGGTGCTAAGCACATTCATGAGCTTGTTTCCTTTCTTTGTTAGGTAATTTAGTGTACTATCAATATCTTATCATATATTTAAAAATTTGTCAAGCTTTTTTGATAAATTTTTCTGTTTAATATTGATTTTATTCTAAATTGTGATAAAATGTTAATAATATTAAACATATGCCCCTATAGCTTAATGGTAAAGCAACGGCCTTTTAAGCCGCTGACCAGGGTTCGATTCCTTGTAGGGGCACTATATATATCCAAAACATCTGTTTGATGTTTTAAGGGGCCCTTAGCTCATTTGGTAGAGTACTTCTATGGCATAGAAGGGGTGAGGAGTTCGAATCTCCTAGGCTCCACAAAATAAAGAGGAGGTGGAATCGGTTTTCTTCAATTATTGGCTTTTGTCAATGGCCATGTACTGAAAGGCATTAGGTTTACCACTACCCTCCCTGAGAAATCAAAGGTTATTACCTTTGTATTCCATTTCCTCTTTCTTTATGTTATAAATATAAAATAGTTCTTTTACAAAAAAAAGGGGATACTGAACTGGGCCCCAAAAAGTAGACACAATTAAGTGTCTACTTTTTCTATTAAGTCGTTTATGTATATAATAGAATAATAATTAAAGAATAATAAAATAATATGTTTAATCAAGAACAAATCAAGGAATTATTAAAGAACA
>JBDREW010000029.1:0-6898 GCA_043819385.1 Candidatus Nealsoniibacteriota bacterium
ATTCCATGTTTTCCAAAATGGATTAAAATCTGTTTTTATTTCTGATGGGATTTTTGTGTTTGATAGTGTTATTATTTTATCAATAGCCGGTCTATTATTAAATCCAATAAAAATTCCAAATAAAAAAAATCCTACAGTTAGTAAAATATAAATAAAAAACTTTCTTATTTTTTTTGAAGACGCTGGCATAATATAATTATTTTGTATTTTAATTTAAACTTTATTTTCGGTATTATTTAGTTCTGTTTTTGGCTCTATTTTTATTTCACTGAAATTTTGATTTTCAGAAAAATTATCGAAAACTTCTTTTTTTACAGGTTGTCTTTTTCTTGCTTCTTTATAAAATATAAAACTTAAATAACATAAAACTAGTCCAGTAACAGTAAATATTAGATTTTTCCAAAAAAGTGGAAAACCTAAATAAGACAATGTCATTGTCCAAATTCCTAATGTTAATAACAATCTTATTTTTTTCATATTTTCAATTATACATCTTTTAGCTTAATTTATGCAAATTTTGCTTATTTTACTTAATTAAAATATTCTGGTGTATTTAGATACATCCAGTTTATCATTTGACTCATTATATAAGTAGCACCAATAGATCCAGAAGATGGTCCAGATTCCATTAAAACAATAAAAGCATATTTAGGATTTTCATATGGGAAAAAACCTGTTATCCAAGAGTTTATTCTAGTATTATTTACTCCAAGCTGAGCTGTACCAGTTTTAGCTGCAATATGCACATATGGAACATTTAATGCAACAGCAGTTCCATATAAAACAGTTTGCCTCATTCCTTCATGAATTATATTAAAATATTCTTTTGGTAAATTTATATTAGAAATTTGATTTTCTTTATCTAAATCTTGAAAAATTAAATGTGGTGTAATTAATTTACCATTATTAGCAATACTAGCTATCGCTCTAAGTATTTGAATTGGGGTTACTTGAAAGCCATACTGTCCGATGGCTGTATGATAGGTATCACCTATTCTCCAAATATCCCCTTTAAATTTTTTTGCTTTCCATTCAGGACTAGGTATAATGCCAATTATTTCATCTGGTAGATCAATTCCAGTTTTTTCTCCTATTCCAAAAAGTTTTATATATTTTTGAATATTAGAAATACCTAGACCTTTTTGATCTTCAAATCCTCCACCAATTTCATAAAAATAAACGTCAGAAGAAACAGCTATGGCTTTTCTCATATCAACCCAACCATGAGCTTTCCAGTCTTTAAAAATTGTTTCTAATCCAGGATAAAATGGATTAGGGATTGAAATGTATCCTTTAGAATAAATTTGTTTTTCTGGAGTAATAATATTTTCATTTAATGCACCCAATGCTAAAAACGGTTTTACAATAGATCCAGGAGTGTAAAGACCTGAAATATTTTTATCAAGAAATACGTTTCTTTTATCTGTCAGATAACTATTTATTAATTCTACATTTTTTCCCATAGATAAAGTTTTAGAATCATATTCTGGAAAACTAGTTGAAGTTATTATTTCTCCGTTATTTACATTTATCATCATTCCAGCACCACCTTTAAAAGAATTATTTTCAGATAAATTTTTTATTAAAAGATAAAGTTCTTTTTGTATACGTGAATCTATGGTTGTAATTAAATCTTCTCCACGTTTTGGAGGATTTACTATATTTTCTGAGTGCACTTTTTTAAGAGCATCTAGTTCTACTATTTTTGTACCGTTTTCGCCTTTTAGACTATCTGCGTATTGTTTTTCAATACCGTCTTTACCTATTATTTCTGTTTGCCAATAATTTCCAGAGCTATCTTGCATTGGATAATTTATATATCCTAAAATATGCGAGAATCCAGGAGAAATATAGTTTCTCAGAGAAAAACCAGTTTCTTCTTCTGATTTTTGATTCCATGCTAATTCTACTTTATTTCTGTCGTATATTATTCCCCTATCAGCAAAGATTAATTGTTTTTCAAGAGTATTATTTTCACTTCTTTTAAAATATTCTTCACCTTTAATAATTTGAAGTTGTCCAGATTTTATTAAAAATATTAAAGCACATATAAAAAAGATTAAACCCAAAGAATACACATTTTTTTTTGAAATAGGTTTTTCTATTTTCCCCTCAAACTGTTGAAGGTTAAATTCTTGTAAATTTTCAGAATCAAGGAAAATTTCATCTGGGTCTATAAAAAATTTCTTTTTCTTTTTCTTTTTAAAAATTTTTAAAATCATTTTTTAATATCTTTTACTAAATTTAAATTTTTTCTTCAAAAACTCAATTAGTATTACAAATAGAAAAGTAAAGATTCCTGATGTAAAAGTTAAAAAAGCAAATTTACTTTCTGGTGTTCCATAAATTAAATCTGAAATAAAAAAAATTATAACAGCTTCCCAGTATTTTGGAAAATAGATAATAGCAAAAATCGCTAAAATAATTGATACCCAAAAAGGCAAAAATAGCACGGAAAACAACAATATTAAAAAAGCTAAAACTCTAAGTATCATAGTACTTATATTACACGCTTTATTATAAAATTCAAATTAAAAGATTTTTAACCAAATATATCTCAAAACTAGAAATACTAACACAAATAAAATAGTGTAAAAAATATATTGACTACTAAAGATAAAAGAAGCAAGTTGTAGCACAAATAGTTCTAAGTTTTTCAAAGGTTTTTGTGTTTTATTTGTTTGAGATTCTGGTTCTTCTATTTCTAATTTTTTTATTGCATCAAGTTCTTGTTTTATTTCTTCTGTTTTAATAATAGTTTTTTCATCTACATTTTCTCTAAAATTTTCTAATGCATTAGTTGTTGCCATTATTGGTTTTGAAATAAAGTCAGGAGTTTTCTCTTGAATGAAAGTAGTTATAGAATTTATTTCGGTATTTTCTTCTTTATTATTTTCTTCTTCTGTTGTTTTTGGTTTTATACTTACTGAGACTGTTCTTATACTTTTAGCTGTTTCATTTTCTTTTAAATAAGCATCTTCATATTTATTAGTTGAAATTAAAAATCTTGCGTTTTCTATTTTTGCAAAAATTTTATGCTTCCCTGCTGTTACAGTCCAATCTACAGATAAGTCTTTTAAACTTTGTGCTGGAATTTTAAATTCTTTTTTTCCTAATATAACTTCTTCATCAAAAAATATTACATTTCCTGATAATTCTTTTACTTCTGGATTAAATACTAAAGTATAGATTTTTATTTTATCACCTTCTTGAAAAGGGTCTACAGAATACCAAATATTTGCTGGTATAAAACCAACATTTGAACTTTCAGCTTTTGCACCGTAAAAAGGCAAAAAAGAAAGTGCTAATAGAAAAATTAATAAGAATTTTTTTAATGTTTTTTTAGTCATATAGATAGAATTATAACATATAATATAAACTTATTTTTATTTTAATTAAAATGTGATATATTTAAGCTTGTAAACATTGGGAGATCGTCTAACGGTAGGACAGAGGCCTTTGAAGCCTTTAATCTAGGTTCGATTCCTAGTCTCCCAGCAAATAAAAAGCAACTTTTTTATTAATATGTTATTATATAATAATGAGAAAAAAAATATTAATCGGGTTAGGAGTGGTAGTTATTATTATAATAATATTAATGGCAACAGGTGTATTAAAATTTAACATTGGTATCGCGCCATCATCACCAATTACAATAGAAGATGAGAATACGACAATTGTTAAAGAATTTATAGTTCCAGAAGGTTGGGAAAAATATACGAGTGGTGAATATGGCTATTCTGTAGCATATCCGAATAATTGGAATTTAAAAGAAAATAATAGCGAAGGCACTAGAGAGGTATTAATGTTTGCACCTGAAAATAAAGCTTTTGTGAACATTTCTGCGTTTAAAGATTCTACGCTTTCTAGTCCAGAGACAGTAGAGGCTTCAATCGCAGAATACAAGGCAAGCTTGGAGGCCAAAGATGAGGATCAAGAAATACTTAAAGATTTTAGAAGTGAGATGATGGGCGAAGTTGGTGGATTTAATGCTACTGGTATTATGGCGGTCAATGGTGTCGCCTTTCAATTTTTGGAGCAAGGATTATTCGCGACCAATGGTCGTGTGTTAATAATGCGTGGAGCGATTAATACAAGTAAAATTGATCTTACACAAGAAGAATTTGATTCATTTGTAGCCACAGTTAAACAAATTATGGATAGTTTTAAGATTTAGTAAATAAAAATTATAAAAATGTAAATAAAAAACAGCCCCGCTTTTTAATAGCGAGGCTGAATAACTTTTTGGGATTATTTTGGTTCAATCCCGACCAGAATTCTTTTCTCAGTTTCGGTGATAATCTCTGGTTGTTGGATTTCAGAGTGAATACTCGAATTTTGAGGATTTTTTTTGTTTTTTCTCCTCATCATTTCGAAGTAAACATCTTCTTCACCTTTGATTATTTTTTTTTCTTTCGGTTCCATATGACCTCCTTTTTGTTTTTATTTATGAAATTCAACTTTATTAATCAAAGGATAAATTCCAAAATTTTTCAAAGTGATTCGTTTCCACTCTTCATAATGATAGATCCCGACTTTTCTTTTTATAGATTGAGGAGTATGAGGATAAGCTCCGATTCTACCTGATTGAAAATACTCATCTAAGCAAACCACTGAAAATTTAAAAAAATTATGGTTAGAAGAAAAAACTTTTTTAATTAAAGGAAAATTTCCAGTTAAATTATTAAAAGTTTTTATTGGATAATTAAGCATAGGTTCCATAAAAATAGGATTTCCTGCTAAAGTTTCATGTATAGCTTCACAATAGGCATCAACTTTATCACAAAAAGAAACAAGTTGAGCTTCTATACAATCTTTGAAAACTGCATGAAGAGCTATTTGCTTAAAGAAATAGCCTTGTACTTTTTTGGGATAAAATTTAGAAATCATTTCAATAGCCATCATTTCTTTTTCTTGAAGTTTTGATAATCCATCTTTATCTCCATTTTCTCGCATAAACAATTTATATTGAAGAGAAGTATCTCCATCTACTATTTCATGATCATCATGATGTTTTGCGATTAATTTTGCTTTTTCCTGGTTTAAATCAGGATATAAAGTTTTTACAAAAGGCAAAACTTCTTTAACCATTGCTGTTACTCTTTTAGAATGGATCAGATCATTGGTTCTATAAAACATCACCTCTTTTGTATGATAACGTTTTATCTTTTTGAGATCTTCCTCTCGGTTTTTCCAATAAAAAATACCAGATTTTTTCATATCTTATTTAATTTTAAAGGTTCATGATTTTTCTTTAGAATACCACTAAAAAATAGCAATGTCAAAAAGCAAGATTATTAAAATACAAAATTATAGTTAGAAGTTTATTCTTTTGAGATTATCTTTATTAGAGCTAATTCGAGTGGTAGTTCAGAGATAAAAGCTTTTTCAATGTTTTGATAGGCTTCAAGTAAAATAATAAGCCCGGCTGATTTGAGTATATTTTCTTTGTCTTCTTTTATTAAATTTTTTAGAAATTCTAAACTAGCATCAGATAAATCCCCTGACATTTCTTTCTCTAATTTTTTAGCATATTTTAAAATTATTGCCATTCTATATTTTTGTATAATAAGTTTTAAAAATAATTTCATGTCTAAATTATCAGTTGATGCTTTTCTAACTGTTTCAATTCCTTTTTCTAAATTTTTTTCTACTATTGCAGAAATAAAATTATTAACTAAAGTAGTTTTTGGCGCGCCTGTTATTTTTTCTATTTCTGCTATATTTATTTTTTTATTTTTAGAGAAGTTTAAAACTTTTTGTAATACTCCTAAAGAATCACGAAATGATCCGTCTCCTAATATAGAAATTAGTTCTGCTGATTCGTTATCTATTTCAAAATTTTCTTGTTTTGTAATATCTAAAATATAATTTTTTAAAATTAAATCTGACGGTTTTTTAAATTGAAATACCTGACATCGAGAAATAATAGTTTCTGGAACTTTACGGAATTCAGTTGTAGCTAAAATAAAAATAACATGTTTTGGTGGTTCTTCTAATGTTTTTAGTAAAGCACCCCAAGCATCTTTTGATAACATATGAACTTCGTCTATGATATATATTTTGTATTTTGAATCAAAAGGTAAAACTCTTGCGCCATCTCGCAGGGTTTTTATATCTTCTATTCCCCTATTAGAAGCGGCATCTATTTCGTACATGTCATTTATAGAAACACCAATATCCTGTGTAAAAATTCTAGCGACTGAGGTTTTTCCTGTACCTTTAGCACCGACAAAAAGATATGCGTGAGACACCTTATTTGCGTCTATAGAGCTTTCTAGGACATCTACAATATGATCTTGACCTAGAACAGCTTTAAAGCTATTTGGACGATATTTACGGTATAAAGCTAAATTATGCATGTTTTTTATTGTATCAAATTTGTTTCAAAAAATCATTAATTATTTTTTCTACTTCTTTACTATTTTTAGTCTCCATAAGTTTTACTCTTAATTCTTTTGCACCTTCAAATCCATTTATATAAGATTTAAAATGTTTTTTCATAACGTCAAAACTTTTATGTCTAGGTTTTGAAAGTTCTTTTTCAAAAACTTGCGTGTGGTCTAAGAGGGCTTTTAGTTTTTCTTCTAGTGTGATTTTTTCATTTTGGTTAGAATTAAAAAACCAAGGATTTCCAAAAACTCCCCTCCCTATCATTACACCATCACAATTATATTTTTCAGCTTTTTCTTTTGCATCTTTTAAATCTTTCACATCTCCATTGCCGATAAGTAATATTTCTTTGCCATTTTTTTCGATAAGCTTTTTTATTTTTTTTATATAATCCCAATTTGCTGGAACATCTGATAACTCCTTTTTTGTTCTTAAATGTATAGTAAGCGCAGAAATATTTTCTTTTAATAATTCTGGAATCCAACTATCTATTTCTTCTTTATTA
>JBDREW010000030.1:0-21222 GCA_043819385.1 Candidatus Nealsoniibacteriota bacterium
TAACTTTGTCTGTTTCTCATAATCAGACTTTATGCTATAATTTTTCATAGAAAAGAGTTAGTTTTAATAGTTTTATTCTTAACCTTTAAACTATTTTACTACTCTTTTCTTTTTGTCCGAAATGTGCGTTAGTTGAGTAAATTATAAATTATATTATAATATTTATTATTCTTAAACAGCACCTTAAAAAGGAGAACATAATGACATTTTATGAACTTCCTGATAAAACATATTTTTCGAGATCAAATCTTTATAAAAAATTATCAATTTTTTATAAAGAGAATGGTTTAATTTTTAAAGCAGTACTATCTTCTTCAGGTGAAATAATACATCAACCATTAATAGATAAAAAATTAATAAACAGAATCCAAAATTCTGTGTCTATTCAACACTTAGAATTTGATGCTCTTACCGCTCCTTCTTAGTTAAAACAAAAAGTCGTTTTATATAAAACGACTTTTTTAATTTTTAATATATTATTTTAATTTTACTTACCATTGCCTTCTTTATTTTTATTATAATTTTTGATTTTTAATATGTAATTTTGATTTTTAATTTTTCTCTCCTTCTCCCTCTTTATTTCTATTATAATTTTTAATTTTTAATATGTAATTTTGATTTTTAATTTTTAATTTTTGATTTTACTATCATTCATACCTCAAAGCATCAACTGGTTTAAGCTTGGCTGCTGAACGAGATGGAAAAAATCCAGCAACTCCTCCAACTAAAAATGAAAAAGAAAGGGCAAAAAGAATTAATCCCGGACTAACTGAAGCTGACATATAAAACATAGGATGAATTTGACCATAAAATTCTACTGATTTTGCTAATATCAATCCTAATAATGTTCCTCCTATCCCTCCTATCATTCCAAAAATACCTGCTTCCATCAAAAATAATTGAACTATAGTTGAATTTCTTGCTCCAATTGCTTTCAAAATTCCTATTTCCTTAATTCTCTCATGAACTGATGTGTACATTGTATTCATTATACCTATCCCTCCAACAATAATAGCTATTGAAGCAAATCCAAAAATTACTAATTGAATAAGAGCCATAACATTTCCAACAATATCAGTAATTTTCTCACTACTTAAAACAGTATAAGAAGCAAGATCTTCTCTATTTTTTCTTTTTTTGTTTCTTTCAAGGTTTTCTTTTATATCTTCAACTACTCTATCTGTTTCAAATCCCGGTTTTACTTTAGCAAAAGCCATTTTAGCTCCGTCTTGTTCACCAGTAACTGAACGGAATACATCTAAATCCATACCAATCATCATATCGTCTTGTTTGCTTCCAAGGGAATTTAAAATACCTACAACTTCAAATTTTCTTCCATTTATAACAGTAATACCTCCTATTTCTAAATCTACAAAAATATCTTCTGGGACTAAACTTCCAACAACAACTTCTGATTTTCCAGGAACAGGCCATCTACCTTTATTTAAAGACCAACCCATATCTTCTTGATATATTTTTAAAGCGTCTTTCCAATTATTCCCATATACCAAAACCGTCTTTTTTTCTCCTCCATACCTCATAACTTCTGCTTTATAAGTCATTGGCACAACAAAATCAACACCATAAGTTTTTTCAATTGCTTTAATATCATCATCAGTTAATTCAACCCCCCCTATGGTAGTAGTCATAAAATCATTAATCTCTCCGGGCATAATCATTATTAAGTCTTTGCCCATCATATTTAATTGTTGAAGAACCGCTGTTTTTAAACCTTCACTCAAAGAAAGAAGCGACACAATAAGAAAAACACCAATAACAATACCAAGTATGGTTAACCAACTTCTAATTTGTCTTGTTTTAAGATTCCTTAAAGCTATTTTAAAGTATTCTTTTGCCTTTCCCATAAAACTTTTTTAGATTTAGAATGATTACGCAATATTTTGCCATCTTGGATATTAATTACTTCTTCACTATATTGGGCAATATTTGGATCATGAGTTACTACAATAATTGTCTTTTTTTCTTTTTTATGAAGACCAACTAAAATATCCATAATTATTTTCCCAGTACTTGAATCTAAATTACCAGTTGGTTCATCAGCTATTAAAATTTCTGGGTTATTAGCTAAAGACCGAGCAATAGCTATTCTTTGTTGCTCTCCACCAGAAAGTTCAGCTGGCTTATGATTAATTCTTTTTTCTAAATCAACTGATTTAAGAAGTTTTGCTGCTCTTTTTTTTCTTTCTTGTTCGGAAACATTTTGAAAAATCATTGGAAGCATTACATTTTCTAAAGCAGTAAGATTTTGAAATAAATTAAATTGCTGAAAAACAAAACCAATTTTTTTTCCTCTAATTTCAGCTAATTCATCTTGAGAAAAACTTGAAACATTTTTATCTTCTAAAAAAACTTCTCCTTTTGTTGGAGTATCTAAAAAACCCAAAAGATACATAAGAGTTGATTTACCAGATCCAGAAGGTCCCATTATCGTGACAAAAGAACCTGGGTCAATTTCCAGGTCCACTCCTTTTAAAACAGGAAGCTCTACTTTACCTAATTGATAAATCTTCCAAACATTATTTAATTTAATAACTGGCTTTTCATTAACCATTTAATAATATTTAATCTATTATTATTTCTTCTCCTTGTTTTAATCCAGAAATAATTTCAATAAACTCATCTCCTTCTAATCCTATTTCTATTTTTCTTTCTTCAACATTTTCTCCTACTAAAACTTGAACTATTCTTTGTCCATTTATCTTTTCCACAGCTCTTCTTGGAACAATTAAAACATTCTCTTTTTTGCCAACTTCAATAACAATATCAGCTGTCATTCCTTTTCTTATTTTATCTTGATCTGCTAAATCTTTAGCAATAACTGATTCTTCTATAAAATCAATTGTTATTTCATAATAAACCACTTCATTTACTACTTTTTCAGCAGGATCGATTGAAACAACTTTTCCTGGTAAAGGTTGGTCTGGAAAAGCAACTAAATTAACCTCTACTGGATTTCCAACTTTCACATCAACTATATCTTCTTCATAAATATCAACTTCTATTTGAAACGGTTCAACCGAAAGAACAGAAACAATAGATTCATTTGTTTGTACTATTTCTCCTGCTTTTTTATCTATTTTAACGATTTTTCCTTTGATTGGACTTTTTAACGAAGCATCTTTAATATAATTTTCTAAACGAGAAACTTTTGCTTGAGCTTGGCTTATTTGGGCTTCATACAATCCATCATTACTGCCTAACTGATTTTCAATTCCAGAAATCTGTGACTCAGCAGTATTTATACTTTTTTCATTGCTAATTTTAATTGTTGAAATTGCTTGTTGAGCAGATATAATATCACTATAAATAGTATTTACACTCGTCCTATTAGTATCTAATGAAGTTTTTTCTGTTGCAGAAATAAGATCATTAAAACCAGCGGATGTTATTATGCTTTTAACTATATCTAATGCAGATTTAACATTTTCAATTAAATTTTTAACATTAGAAAGATTTAAATCAATTTTTTTTGTTTCAGTAAAATCTTCTATTCCATCAATATATGCTTTAATTTTATTTAAAGCACTATTAATTGTATTTCTTTTACCCATTACTACAAACCCATCTGAATCTGGATTTGAAAAATAATTTCTTTGAAGACTATCCACTATATTATATGAATCATAAACTTTTAAATAAGCATCATTTAGAACAGTTAATGCATCTTGGTAGGCATTATCTAAATCTTCTTTTGCTGATGCTTTTACATCTTTTAAATTTTGATTAGCACTTTCTAATGAAACTCCTGTATCTCCACGCTGAGCTTTTATTATTTCAAGACCTGCTCGTGCTTCTCTAAGTTGAATTGAAAGATCATCTATATTAAGACCAACTAATTTCTGATTCTCTTCCACGATATCACCAATCTTAACATATACTTCTTCAATTTTTCCACTTGCTTCAAAACCAAGTTTAATTTCTTCGCTTGCCTTAACTACTCCTGTTTCTGAAACTTGCTTCACAACCATTCCCTTTTCAACTTTTTCTAACTCAAATTTTGGTTCTCCATTTTTAGATAAAAATTTAAAACCAATAAAACCTAAAATTAAAACAACTACTACAATAATTATAATTACTTTTTTACTCATATTTTTTGCATTAAAACTTATTATTATTTAATTTAATAAATTTCTAATTTCTTACCTATATTTATCATACTATTTTTCATAAAAAAAACAACCGAACGTATAAATTAAACGTTCGGTTTTTATGATTTTTTGTTAAACTACAAATTTTTTCCCAGTTAATCTCTCAAATGCTTCAACATATCTTGCCCGAGTTCCATCAACAATATCTTGAGGTAAGGCCGGAGGAGGCGATTGTTTATCCCATTTTTTTTGATTACAAAGGCTCTGAAGATAATCTCTAACAAACTGCTTATCAAAAGAGGGTTGAGAATGTCCTGGCTCATACATATCAACAGGCCAAAACCTACTTGAATCAGGTGTTAAAACCTCATCAATAAGTATAACCTCATTATCACAAACACCAAATTCAAATTTAGTATCTGCAATAATAATACCTCTTTGTATGGCAAAATTATGAGCTTCCTCATAAAGACGCAAGCTCCAATCTTTTAAAAATTCTGCCCTTGTTGTCCCAACTAATTGACAAACTCTATCAAAACTAATATTTTCATCATGCTCACCTTGATCTGCCTTAGTAGAAGCAGTAAAAATTGCCCGTGGAAGACACTCACATTCTTTTAGTCCTTCTGGAAGACTAATCCCACAGATACTTCCAGTATTTTGATAATCTTTCCAACCACTTCCAGTAATATAACCACGAACAATACATTCAACAGGAAGTACTTTATCAGCTTTTTTACAAAGCATTGTCCTCCCTCTAAATACTAAACTACGAAAAGCTGTTGGAAATTTATTAAAATCAGTACTTATCAAATGATTTGGTGATACAGTAAATGCAAGCTTATCAAACCAAAACTCCGTAATTCCTGTTAATAATCTGCCTTTATCAGGAATACCACTTGGCAATACCCAATCAAAAGCACTAATTCTATCAGTAGCAACAAGCATTAATCTCCCATCTTCAAGATCATAAATATCACGAACTTTGCCTCTTCTTATCATTGTTTGATCAAAATCTCTAACTTCCGACTGCAACAAAAGTCCCATGACAATCTCCCTTCACTAAGATAATGGATTTTAAAACACTAAACTTAGAAATACCAAGTTTAGAAGCACTAAATCTAGAAATACTAGATTATTTGCCTTTATCTTCAACTTAAAAATGTTAAAGAACTAATATTAACTTAACAAAATTTCATATTTAGTCAACATTTAATCAATATTTAACCAACAACCCAAAAATAAATAACTTACGGAGAACTGACCCCCGCAAGCTATTTACGGTCTATTTAATTTGTGGAGGATTAGCCTTTGCAACTTTATTTCTATTATTTTTCCTTATCCCTATTATTTCTCTTAATTTATAAAAGTTTTAAAACAAACATTAAAGCTATTCCTAATAAAAATGCAAAAAAATGAATTATTGATTTTTTATCTTTTGATTTGTGTTTAATTTCTGGAATTAAATCAGCTGAAGCAATATAAATAAAATGTCCTGCTGCAAAAGGCAAAAGAAAAATAATTAAATTCCCTAATTTTTCTGAAAGTAAAAAACCAATAATTCCTCCAAAAATTATAGTAATAGCAGATAAAAAATTTAAAAATAATGCTTTTGTTTTTTTAAATCCTCCATAAACTAAAACCCCAAAATCACCAATTTCTTGGGGAATTTCATGAAAAGCTACTGCTAAAGCAGTAATTATCCCAGCTGGAATAGAAACAATAAAAGAAGCAGAAATTATTATGCCATCAATAAAATTATGGATAGAATCAGAAATTAAAATTAAATAAGAAAATGATTCTATTTCTGGACAATCTTCACAATGAGCAACATGATGATGATGCCAACTTATAAATTGTTCTAAAATAAAAAAAATACAAAAACCTAAAAGAACAAACAAAAATATACTTAAAAGCTGTTTTTCTTCTGCTCCTATTTGACTAATTGCCTCTGGAATTAAATGTAAAAAAGCACCTCCAATTAAAGTGCCAGCAGAAAAAGCAACAAGAATTAAAAGAATTTTATTTAATAAACTTTCTTTTAAAAACAAAATTAAAACTCCTGAAAAAGAAATTAAACTAATAAAAAATGTAGTTAAAATAATATATAAAAAAGTAGACATATAATTATTACAAATGATATAAAATTATTCGGGCGGAAATAATAATATTTTTCAATCTCTGGCAGGCCATGGGTTTGGCGAATTGAAAAATATTATTATTTCTGCCATTGTGTTGCCTAATTATCGTAGCTACGCCATCTAATTATTGTAATATACCAAAACCAAAAAGATAATATAAACCAAGTAAAAGTAAAATTATTGCTTCAATTAAAGTAATCCATTTTGTAATTTTGTTTGAAGAAATCCATATTTTCATAGTGAAAAATGCAAACAAAAAAACAATAATTTCATCAAGCATATAGAAAAAAAGGAAAAGTATAATATAAAAAATATAAGATAATGTTGAAAGTTCTGATTGGACTAAAATACTTGAAAAAATTAAAGGAATTGCAGCAGAACAAGGAAATTCAACGATAGTAATCATCCCAGCGAATAAAAGTATTGCACCAATAATTAAAAATATGTTTTTTGAATTTTGAAGTGAATTTTTAATTTTTGAAGAAAATTTACCAGCTATTTTATCACTTGCTCCGGTCTCGCAAACAACTCCTTGTTTTCTAAACTTAAAAAATTGTTTAAAAAAATAAATTGCGCCTCCTACTGCTAAAATTCCTATCAAAAGCTCCATTATTTTTAAATAAGAAGCAAAAACAGAAAAAATCTGATACCAAACAAATATTAAAATACCGTAAACAATAGATGTTGTTAAAATAAAAGTTATTCCAAAAATTAAAATTTTCTTTCTTGATTTCATTGCTATAACCAATCCTAAAATCAAAATTAAAGCACCTAAAGAACAAACATTAAAACCATCTAATGTTCCTAAAATAATTGTTAAAGCAGGTAAAGAGTACTTACTTAAATCTACTTTCCCAACAAAAGGAAGATTAATCCCATTTTTTAAATCAATCAAAGTAGATGTTGTTTTTTCTGAATCTTCTGTACTTTCACATGTATTTTTAGGATCTCCTTCAATAAACCTTAATATACAATCTTCAATTTCTCCCCCTATTTCAGTATGAAATCCTGAAAAATATTCTCCTTCTATAAAAGTAATTGGAACCCATCCATAATTACTCTCAGGCACATTATATTCTTTATAAAATTCCATTAATAAATCAGCATTTCCTTTTTCTGAAATTTCATATCTGTTAATTTTAATATCTGAATATTTAATTTCTAATTCATCTAAAAACTTATTCTCTTTGGCACAATGAGAACAAGTTTTACTATAAAAAAAATCAACTTCTAATTGATTTTCAGAAGCAAAAACAAAATTAGTAAAAATACTTAATCCAAAAACAAGTATTAAAATAAATAAAATCTTTTTTATCATATTTACATCAAGCCCTTAAATCTCTCTGCCATAGCCATTTGTGCCTTTCTAATACTATCATTAAAACAATCCCTTAAAACACTTTCTTGCCTTTCTTTATCCAATTCTGAATTCAGAATAATTTGTTCAACACTTAAATTTCCATTTAAAATGACTTTTGTACCGTCTCTTTCTGCTTCAAATGTTTCTTTTGCCAAAGAATCTTTAATTTCTTTTAATTGTTTTAATTGTTTTAATTTATCAAACATAATATCTCTGTTTTAATTAATTATTCAGAAAAAGTTTCTTCACAAACTAAATCTTTTAATTTCTTTCTTGATTTTACTTGTGGATCATCATAAGGAACCCCTAATGGCATTAAAGCAACTACTTTATATTTATCACCAATATTCAAAATCTCTTTAACTTGTTCTTGAGAAAATGAAGTAATCCAGCAAGTTCCTAATCCTTCTTCTACTGCTGATAAAGTAATATGGTCAATAGCAATAGCTAAATCAACTGGATAAGACGGCACATCATTAATCATATTAACTTTCGGATTCAGTGATACAAAAGCAATCACTATAGGTGCTTCAGCGATAAATCTTTGATTAGATGCATTAGCAAGCGTTTTTACTGTTCCCTTTTCTTTAACTATTACAAATTTATACTCTTGAGCATTTTGAGCTGAAGGAGCCATTCTACCTGCATTTAATATATTATTTAATGTTTCATCTGTAATTGGGTCATCCCTAAAAGAGCGAACACTTCTTCTTTTTTCGATTAATTCGTATATATTCATATATTTACAATAATTTAAATTTGTTAATAACTAATCCAAAATCATATCCCAATGATTGAGCTGCTTGTCTACAAAAAACCATTCTACCAGTAAAAATTTCAAAATATTCCATTATAGGAACAAAATTAGTATCAATTCGTAAAGTTAAAATAATTCTTTTTTTCTTTTTATCTACATCTAATTTACTCATTCTCGTAGCATAATTAACTCTATCATGAATATCAGTTTTTATTTTATCTATTGATTTTGAAGAAACTCTTGAACGATGAACATCTGATTTATCAGCTAAAACAGAAATAGCAGAAATAGGACTTTCAAAAATTAAATCTTCTTTCTTTTTATCATGGTTAGAAATGGCCTGCATAATATCTGCCATTTCTTTTGGTTCAAAATCATTACTAAAAACCTGATGAAAAAGTAAAGAACCAAGATAATTATGATAACTTCTGCTTAAAAAATTAGCCATATCATGACAGAAAGCTGAAATACCTGCTAATTCCTGCTCTTTTTCAGTTAAACCAATATCTTGTGCTATTTTCTTTGCTCTATCAGACACTAAATTAGCATGTCTAAAACCATGGTCAGTATAAGAAAGATCTAAAAGAGTTTTTTCTGTCTGCTTAATAAATTCTAAAATTTGAGAATTTTCTTTAACTTGTTTTAAGGTAATCATATTATTGTAAATGATATAAAACTATTTAAGCAAGAATAAGAATATTTTTTAATCTCGGGAAGGCCGTGGGTTTGGCGAATTAAAAAATATTCTTATTCTTGCTTTTATATTGAATATTAAAAACTTATATCAATTATATTATTATCTTAACATTTTTTAATCTTAAAAAACAAGTCCCTAAAATCCCGTTTTAAAACGGGATTTTAATTGAAAATTATAGAAAATTATAATTTCCATAATCCATGAACATTACAATAAGCTCTTACTTGAATATCTTCTGCTTTTGCTTCAAATTCAGCCTCTGGTTCATCTCCTGGATTTAAAAATTCCTTACAAACCTTATTATTTGAAATTATTTCTATCCATTCTATATAATGGCTACTTTCCATTGGATGAGAAACTGAACCAACTTTCACTTTTATTCCTTTTTCTATTTTTTCTACAACTGGAACATGTTTTTCCATACCCTTGTCTTCAATCTTTTCTTTAAATAATTCCATTGGTTGTCCACAACAAACAAGTTCACCTTCTCCAGAATGCAAAACCTCTACAATATTTCCACAAACATTACATCTATAAATTTGTTTTTGTTGTGTCATATTTTATTTTCCTTCATTATCTTCTAAAGTTTCAGAAGGAGTTGTTTCTTTTGTATTAGGAACGCATTTACATTCTTCACAGGTCTCACCACAATCAGTACAAACTTCACCCTTACATTTTTCCATCATATTACATCCACAAGTTTCACACATATTTTTATTATCATTTAAAAATTACTTATAACGACTTTTACTCAGTACCATTTTCTTCAAAAAATGGTACTGAGTTTATTAATTTAACTCTTCAACTTCTTTTTTACCTTCTTCTAATTCTTGAACTTGCTCTTGATCTAATTCTAACAAAAGAGCTTGAAATTCACCAATATGAGTTTTTTCCTCTTTAGCAATATCCAAAAGAACACTTTTAATTTTTTGATTTTCAGTTCTTACTGCTAATTGTTCATAAAGAGAAACAGCATCTAATTCAGCAATCATTCCCACTCTTAATATCTCTTTATCTATATCTTCTTTTTTAACTTTTTCTAAATTTAATGGTATTTGAGATAACATAAATTATATACTTATATTTATATTTATAATACACGACTTTTATTTTTAATAAATTGAATATTAATTGATTAAAATCAATTTATATCCAACCGAAATAAATAATTATTAATGATGTTTTCTTTTCTCACACAACCTACAAGAAGGACAATGATTATTAAGATGTCGCCTTATTCCATCTTCTTTTTCTTTTTCAAAATTCAAAGTTGAAAGCCAAACAAGAAAATTACTTTTACATAAATTGCAATCATTCTTAATTTTTTTTATTGTTCCTTTATTATAATGCATAATTAATTTGAGTTTGTTTTTACGGATTCTATATAAATAGATAATTAAATTATCTGTTTAATACAAACTCTTTTCTTTCCTTAAATTCCTGTTTTTTACCTATATGCCACTGCTTTACGGGCCTTATATACCCAACAATTCTTGAATATACCTCACATTTTCTAAAATTCTTTAAAGATGAATCTTTTTTAAAGCAATTTTTACACTTAAATACACTTATTATTTTATTATTATCATTATAATTAAGCAAAACTCCATTTTTAATTTCTTTTTGATCAATTTCAATCTTTTTATTACAGTCGCAACAGAAATTATTATTCTTCACAACATTTACATTTTCCATAAAAACAAATTTTATAATTTTTAATTTTACCGACCTTTAATTTTTTATTATTTAAAATCTTACATTTTCCACAAATATCAAATATATCAAATATTTTATTACAACTTTGACAGATAAAATGAGCATGAGACGAAATATCTCCATCAAAACAACTAATACCCTTAACTGAAATTACTTGAACTTTATTTTTTTTTCTAAAATCTTTTAAAATTCTATAAACCGTTGCTTGACTTATTCTTGGTAATTTTTTTCTTACATCTAAATAAACTTTTTCAGCACAAGGATGATTTTTATTTTTTTTTAAATAATCAAGAATAACTTGTTTTTGAGATGTTATTCTTTCTCTCTTCTCAATATCATCTTTTTTCTTTTCCATATTATTACTATATATTTAATTGATAATCATTCCTAATTACATTTTATTACTAACAAAAAAGCCTGTCAATAACAGACCTGTGGAAAACTCTAATTTATAATTAAAACTAATCTTTTTCTACTTTTTTCTTAATCACTAAGTTTTTCATATCATTAATATAATAAATAGAAGCAATTAAACCTAAAATACCAGTAATAACAGCAAGATATAATGAAAAACTAAAAAAAGAATAAAAAACACCCAAAAGAACTGCTGGAAAAGCAATACTTTGGGCAAAAGTAGTAGCTTTGCCAATATTCCTTACTTTAGGAATACCTCCTCCTAAGGCCATTGCAATTAAAGCGACTGGAATAGTTAATATCTCCCTAATAAGTATAACGATAAATTGAAAATAATGAATATCAGTTAAAATTCCAAGTATACTAAATTTTATTATAAAAGCGAGGCCAGCACCAACAATCAACATTCTATCTGCTATTATATCAAATTTTCTTCCAAATTCAGTTTGAAGATTAAATTTTCTAGCTACAAATCCATCAAAAAAATCAGTTGACATTCCTATTACAAAAACAATAACAACATAAATAATGCTAAAATCTGCAAAAATAAGATAAGTTACGATAATAGCAGATATCACCCTTAAAAAAGTTAATAAATTAGGCACATTCCATATATTTTCTTTTTCTTGATTTTTAGACATAAAATATTCTAACGAGTTTCAAAAGTAAGAGATACATTAACAATTATTTTATTTTCTCCTGTTTCTATTTCTGGAGCTACTAAAACTTCAGCTTCTCCTATCATAACTCCACCACCTTTTCCATATCCATAATCATCATACGGGACATAGCCATTTTCTGAAAAATCTATAATTTTACCTAATTTAAAATCTAATTGAACTGCTAATTCTTTTGCTCTTTCTTTTGCTTTTTCAATTGCTTGATCCCTTGCTTGTTTTTTAAGCTCCTCTTCATTATCAATTGTGAAATATAAGTTTCCCACATCATTAGCTCCAGCACTTGTTGCTCCTTCAATAATGCTTCCTATTTTTTCTAAATCCCTTATTTTAACTTCAATTTGCTGAGTTATCTCATATCCTACAAGTGTTCTTTCTCCTGAAGGATAAAAAGAAATTTCTGTTAAATCGCTTGACTGTCTATATTCATAACGAGGATAAATATTAAAATAAATTGTTTTTATATCTTTTTCTTCAACGCCTTGATTTTTAACAAAATCAATTACGTTATTCATTATTTTTGTATTTTCAATTGTTGCTTCTCCTATTGTTTTCTTTTCAGTAATTACTGATAAATTTATTGTAGCTAAATCAGATCTTGCTGAAATTTCTCCTTTTCCTTCAACCACAATATAATTCTGACTCATATATCTTGTTTCTTTTATCTTTTTCTGAATACTAAAAAATGTTGAAACAGTTAAAACAACAAAAAATATACTAATAATTATAATAAAAACACTTATTAATTTTTTCTTACTTTTACAACATTGATGAAAATTTTGATTTTGATTTTCCATAATATTTTTTTAAATTATTTAATAATGAAATAACTAATTTAATTTTACCATTTATATTTTAAAAAAGAAATACAATTATTTAATTTGATTTATTAAGATAAAGAGTTTGAGTGGGATAAGCCATATCAATTCCTTCATTCTCAAATCTTTCTTTAATAGTGAAATTTATTTCTTGTTGAGTATTCATATAATCAACATATTCTTTACTATTAATATAATAAATTACTTCAAAATTTAAACTTGAATCCCCAAATTCTTTAAAGTGAACTCTATCTAATTCTGCTAATCGCTCTCCAGCCACAATTTCCCTTATAATCTTTGGGATTTTTCTAAGTTTTTCTGTTGAAATTTCATAAATAACACCAAAATTAAAAACAATTCTTCTTTTTTCCATTTTTTTGAAATTTCTAATTCTTTTTTGAGTTAATTCTTTATTAGACATAACAAGCTCTTCTCCTTGAAGCGTCTGAATACGAGTAGATTTTATTCCAATTTTTTTGACTATTCCATTATCCTCTCCAATCACAATATAATCCCCTATTTTAAAAGGCCTGTCAAAATAAATAGAAAAAGAAGAAAATATATCTTCTAAAATACTTTGTAAGGCAAACGCAATTGCTAATCCACCAATTCCCAATCCAGCAATCAAAGTATTTACATTATATCCAAAATTTTGAAGAAGAATAATTATTGCTCCTACCCATAAAAATCCTTTTATAACTTTACTTAAAATATCAAGAATATGAGGATCCATTCCCTTACCTTCACTTTGCTCCATTTTCTGACTTACTCTATTAATCCCATAGTCAATAATTTTCTGAATTGCCTTTATAATATAATAAGCAAGAACAATAAAAAAAACACCCGAAACAATCTTTTCTATTATTTCTAATAAATCTATAAATTGAAATGAAATATATAAAGAAAGAAAAATATAAAAAGGCAAACCGATTGAATCAATAATTTTAATTAATAAATCATCAAAATCTGTTTTAGTTCTATAAGCAAGATTTTTTATTCTTTTAACAACTATATTTTTAAATATTTTTAAGATAAATATAATTAATACAAAAATCCCAAGAACTATTAAATAATCCTTGATTATATTTCCCATAAAACTATATGTTAAAATTTTACTAAAATCAAAATTCATATTATTTACATACTAACACAATTTTAAAATAGTAAAAGACCTCTTTAAAAGGTCTTTTACTATTTTAAATAAAGAATCAATAGATATTCTTAATCAAGTACTAAATATTACAGAATTAGTCTCTTGAATCATAATTGTTTCCTCCACCTGTAAATTCTCTCTTTTTCATTGGCCTTGCTTCGTCAACAACGAGATTTCTACCTTCAATTTCTTTTCCATTAAAGGTCTCAATTGCTTTTTTGGCTTCATCTTCAGTAGCCATTTCTACGAATCCAAAACCTTTTGATCTACCAGAAAATTTATCTTTGATTATGCTTGCAGAAACAACGTTTCCGGCTTCTGAAAACATATCCTTAAGAGCGTCTTCTTGTGTATCGTAAGAAAGATTTCCTACATAAAGCTTTTTTTCCATTTTATTTATCTAATTAAATAGAAATTAATTTTTAATTAACTTCTTATTCCGTTAAAAACGAAATTATTTAATCAAATGAACTTTATTTATAAGCGACCTACTCTCAACTTCCTTACAACTCGTTAATTAATTAATAATTATTAGAGTGAAATTAGTTAGAAAGTACGACCCGATCTATACGGGATTATTTTCAATATAAACAATTATTAATAAAAAGTCAATAATTAATTACCAATAACTTGAATCTGAACCTTTCTTTCTCTTGAGCTATCTAATTCAACAACTAAAACTCTTTGCCATTGACCTAATTGCATTTCTCCTTTAATTAAGTTCAAACAAGCATTCATAAGTAAATGAATTGCTTTACAATGAGAATGACCATTTACACATTCATTATCACATATATTTACTGTTCTTTCTTCAAAATTATCATGTTTATAACCCAAATACATAGGAGCACTTTTCTCAAGATTCTTTTTAAAATCTTCAATAAGTAATGGCTCATTTTCATTAACGATAAGTCCTGTTGTAGTATTTAATAACTGAATATTTATTAATCCATCTTTAATCTCTGTTTCTTTAATAAAATCTATTACTTGGTCAGTAATATCAATTAAATCAAAAAGTTTTTTTGTTTTAAATTCAATTGTTTTATTTAAAATTTTCATATTTTAATATCTAATTTATCCCCTATTTTTAGTCCAGTTTGCTTAACAACCTCTGCATTTACTTCTAAAACATATTTTGCTTGTTTATTTGGATTTATAGATAGACAGGTTTCTTCTTTGCAAGGTAAAGCATTTTCTTTTATAAAAACAACTTCTTTATTCTCATCAATCCAAATTATATCTAAAGAAATTAAAACATTTTTCATCCAAAAAGAATAATTACCAGAATTTTCAAAAATAAAAAACATTCCTTTATCTAAATCCATTTTTTCTCTAAACATTAACCCATTCTTTCTATCTTGTGCTGTTTGGGCTAATTCAACCTTAAAACAATTATTCTGAAAACAAACTTGCGCTTGCTTTTGATTGTCCTCATTAATATCTTTATTAGCATTCATAAAAATTATTAAACCAAATATTATTAAAACTAAAAATAAAATAATTACTACCATCTTTTTATTTATAAATTTATTTAATATATCTAACATAATTATCATTTTATCACAAATCTTAAAAAACAAAAAAAACATCTAATGTCCTTTTTTAAAATTTCTAAATTAATAATCAGGGGTTAAAGCGTAATTTCTTTGAACCCACCTATACATTGCTTGAATATCATTTTTAGTGCTTGAAGATTTTAATAAAATAAACGCTATATTTCGTTTTTGATTATCTTTTGTCAAAAAACGAAAAAGAAAAACACCTGTATTTTTTGCTTCTTTTATAAACCCAGTTTTAGCACCAATTAAACTTGAATCAGCTGGAAAAACATTTTTATTCCATAAATTATTTATATCAAATCCGATTTGACCAACAGTTGCAACCCTTTCTCCTTTTGTAACTTTAAAAAGAGGATAACGATTATTAAAAATATACCTTGATAAATAAAAAAGATCCTTTGCTGTAGAAATATTTCTAGGATCAAAACCAGAAGTATCTGTAAATTCTGTTTGAGTCATTAAAATTGATTTAGATTTTTCATTCATTAATTCAAGTGCCTTGTCTTTTCCTAAAAAATAACTGATCACTTCAGCAGCATCATTAGATGATTCAATTAAAAGAGGATAAAGTAATTCCACTAATCTATATCTTTTCCCATCTTCTATCCCTTTTGTTGAGCCATATCCATTAAGCATATAATCTTTTGTCATTATTGTTTTTTCTAAATCAAAATTTTCCGATAAAACAAGTGCTGTCATTAATTTTGTTACAGAAGCAATTGGAAATTGTTTTTGATAATCTTTTTCCGCAAAAATATATCCTGAATCTAAATCAGCTATTAAATAACTATTACTTGATACTTCTGGAAAATTATATGTATTTTCCTTAATATATTCATAATTATCTCTTTCTTTATCTATAACTAAAACAGGCATACCTATTTCAGTTGACTCAAATATTATTTTTGCATCTTCATTTTTTAAACGAAGACATCCTCCTGAAAATCTTGAAACAAGTTTTTCTCCCCATGTATATTCTGGTTCTCCATGAAAATAATATCTCCCATAATAATGAAGCGCATAAGGCATATAAACCTTTGCGGCAACTGAAAAACTTTTTATTCCTCCAGATAATACTTCATATATTCCAACTGGAGAACCGCCCCATGATTCGGTATCTCCTTTTGTTAAAATAGGAACTTCTTCTCCTATAGAACCCTGCCTATATACTCTCATTTTCATTTCAGCAAGATTTGCCTCTAAAAAATCTTTCTTATTAGAAATAAAATCTTGTTTTACCTCTTCAAAAAAATTGATAAAAGATGGCCTTTTTTCTTCCTCTAATATAGACGGAAGATCAAAATAAAATCTTGATTCATCTTCAAAAACTATTTTTTTAGAAATAAAAAAACTTTTAAAATAAAAAAACAAGAGAAAAGAAACAGAAAGAATAAAAAATAATAAAACAATAAGTGTTGTTTTTTTAATTTTAAAAATTTTCGTAATTTTCATAATTTTTTATTTTAACATAAAATTAAAAACTTAAAAAATATTTTTAATTATACATTATATAATTAAAAACCTGTTCTTTAAATATCAAAACAGGTTTTTAATTTATTTACTAAAATATTTACTTTCCAATATCTTTAAGAAGAGGTATTCCATTAGCCCCAACAGGGATATAAACAGTTGTGTGGTTTGGAGATTCTGCCATTTTCATTTGAGCCTGAATTGCTAAATATTGAAGGTAATTATTATTATTTTCTAAATTAGTACTTATTATTTCCATACTTTCAGATACTCCTTTTGCTCTTTCAACCTCTGCTTCTCTTAAAAGTTTAGCACTTTCTAATTCTGCTTTTGCTTGCTCTACTTGAATTTGTTTAGCATATTCTTGTTCTTTTAATTGTGCCTGTCCAGATAATTGTCTTCTCCAAACATTATATTGAGGTAAAACAATCATAACAATAATAATTATTGCAATTACAACAGCTACTAATGATATTATTTTTTTTGGTTCCATATTGCTTGCCCTGTTAAATCAAAATTAATTTTAATCAATTTTAAATTTTGCTAAAAGGGCAAAATTATTTAACTAGGGTAATATAATTTAATAACGACCTTTTTCTTTTATTCTTTACTATAAGACAAAAACTAAAATTAATCAAATAAAAAAGCTTGAGTTTATTGTATCTCAAGCTTTGTTTCCATTTATATAAATTAATATTCTAATTTAATTCCAAGTTTATCAGCAAATTGATGCATCCATTTTTTATGTCTATCAACTTTATGAGATAATGAAACCATTTCTTCAAAAAAAGTATCAGCTTTTTTAGCATAAGCATCAACTGAAGTTTAAAAATTAGAAAAATCTTTTCTTATATCTTCTAAATCTTTTTTTGTAGCTACTTCGTCTCTTGTAGCAAATACTTCTATTAATTTTTGAATATCTTCTGAAGTAAGCATATTTAATTTTTATTTAATATTTATTATTTTTTGCTTTTTATCTCTTCTTTTTTCATAAACTCATATTTTTTAAGAAAATTTAAAATCGGGGAACCGCACTTATCGCATAATTCAGCTTTAGTAAAATAACCAATCCCAGCAGTAACTGGTTGATTTTTAATATTCTTTTTACATAAATCACATTTTATAACCCTCATAATATTTTCATTTTATATCTTTCAAAAATATACGTCAAATTTACTATTTTTTAAACTAATAAAAAAGTTGCTAACCCTAAAAATACAAAAAATCCAAAAATATCTGTGGCAGTTGTAATAAATATACTTGCCGAAGAAGCAGGATCTTTACCTATTTTTTTCATTATTAAAGGAATAATTGTTCCAAAAAATCCAGCAATTGTTAAATTAACAATCATAGCTAAACCAACAACTAAACCAAACATAGGATTTTTATTAAAATAGGATGATATTCCAGCAACCAAAACACCTATTATAAGACCATTGATCATTCCAGCAAAAATTTCATTAAAAATAACTTTTCTTGCTGTTTTTAATTCAATTTCTCTTAATGCTAATCCACGAACAACAACAGCCATTGTTTGAGTGCCTGCATTTCCTCCCATTCCAGCTACAACAGGCATATAAACAGCTAACAATACAAGAGCTGAAATAGTGTCTTCAAATAAACTTACAATAAAAGCAGCTAAAAAGGCTGTTCCAAGATTAATAATCAGCCATTTATATCTATTTCTTACTTTACGAAATGCTGAATCATAAACACTTTCTTCTTCTCTAACTCCAGCAAAAACAGAAAGATCTTTGCCTAATTCTGAATTAATTAAATTAAAAATATCATCAGAATAAATAATACCTAAAATACTTTTATCTCTATCCAATACAACAACTTGTTTATGAGGATTTTTTTTAAATAATTTAATAATCTCTTTTTTACTTTTATTATATTTAATAGAAGGAACTTTTTTAATATAATTTTCTATTTTATTATTAGGATTTAAAAATAAACTATGACCAGGCAATTCACCCAATAAAAAACCGTCTTTAATAACAAGTATTTCTGGAAACTTTTTTGTTTTCTCCTCATATTTTTGAACAATTTTAAAAACATCTTTAATTTTTAAATTCTTTTCAACTTCAATATAATTTAAATTCATTAATCCAGCAACAGTTGTCGGGTCAAATTCAAGTAAAAACTTTACTTTTGTTTTTATGTCATTGCTTAAAGCATTTATTATTTCTTCTTTTCTTTCTTTTTCATAAATTGTTCTTAACAAACCAACTGCCTTATCTAAATCTAAATAACGAATCATTTTTAATATCTTTTGATTTTCTAATTTATTGATAATTTTTCTTTGAGCTTGTTTTGGTAAAGATAAAAAAATAAAACCCTGTCTATTAACAGATATTTTTTTAAAAATAGACAATCTTTTTTTAGACGAAATTAATAAATCAATTATTTCATTGTCTGTATATTTATTATTATTTTTCATATTATTTAATTTTACCATAAAATAACAAAAATTAAAAAAGGATTAGATATTATATCTAATCCTTAATGAACAATTATTAAAAAGAGATTTGTCGGATGAGGCAGTCCGATTCACCTCTTTTCAAAATTTCTAGCAAGGAAAAGTCACAAAACAAATCGCTACTCGCTCTTAACACTTTCCTTTAAAGCTTCAAGAGGAGAAGAGGGACTATCTACCTGGAAATACTTTTCAACAACATTTACTGCTGTCTCAGTTGGAATGCCCAACTCTGTATCCCATGTTTTAATCACGTCCGACTTCGAACTACCGATTCCTTTCTCGAATTCGGCATCTGCCCGAAGCTTATTAAGACGCTTGTCAAAAGCTTGTTTTGCTCTACCAAGCTCTGTCTTGATCTCAGAGGCAGAATAGACCTTGCCAATGATTTCATTAACATGACTTTGAGCACGGAGAGCAGCTAACTCAGCTTTTTCGGCTTCAAACTCAATCCTTTTTTGACGGAGGATCTTGACCTGGTCAGAAATTACCTTGCAACCATCTTCATAGGCCTTTTGAAGTTTTGAGAGCGACTGCTCATCATTGAGAATTTTTCTCCGTAAAACTTCACAAGAACCTACTCGATCAAGAACATCATCATTCACCTGAGTATAGGTGTAGATGACTCCACCAATAAGAATCTCGTCGCCAGCTTCTTTTTCTGCAAGAAGCTCTTGTCCTCGTTTCAGAATTTGTTCTTCCTCAACAAGTCTTTTCCTCTGAGCGTTAACAACGCCCTGAAGTTTGGCAGACTCTGCTTTGACATTGTAGATGTTCCCCCAATGATTTTTTAATTCATTGCGGGTTTCTGCCAAACTGTCTTCAGCCATTCTGGTGATATGTTCATCAGAAGTAGCATCAGTAATGCCACCTCTGACTTCTTCACCCCAATAGCCCAAGTGACTGCCAACAAGCCAATAACCAACACCAAGAGTGACAGCAATGGCTACCAAGCCACCAATAACTCTCATGATCTTTCCTCCTTTTAGGTTGAAAAGAGAGTTCCTTTGAAAAGAAAACCAAACACCTCAATCTACTTTGCCTCATTTCCTCCTTTAATTAAGGTTTAGTTCAAATTCCTTGCCAGTAGCTTTTTTAAATCTTTTTCTAAAAATCTTATCAAGACCATAGAAATCTGTTGGATAAATAGAAATAACTCTTATCTGATATTCTCTGTACTTCCTTTTTTTAAATTGCATTATCCTCTTATATCTCTCACTCACATTTACCATTCCCCAAAATTCTACATATACATCATATTCTGAAAGATAAAAATCAGGATAAACTGTATGCCCTTCTATTATCAATTTTTTTTCGTAAATATACTCTATATTATTTCTTTCAAAAAATTTTACTAATCTGCGTTCAGCAAAACTTCTCACTCTACCTTTTCTAGTTCTAATCCTACGATTACCAAAAAGAATTTTAGTATCAATCCAATCAAAGATTTTAAAAACACTATAATCTATATAGTCAAAGAAATATTTTATTATGCCAGATTTCTTTTTTGGCTTTAGGATATCATGCCCAGCACCATAAATAATCTTTCTGTATATATCTAAGATACTGCGCATTATTAATTACCCTCCTTTCTCTATAATATTTCAAATATTAATATTTCAAAGAACTACTTGTATAAAACCAAATAATAAGAATATTGTCAAGAAATAGTTAATTAACGCACATTTCGGACAAATTAGGTAGTAGAATAGTTTGTTGTTTTAGTATAGCTTGATTAGCAATTATCTGTCCATAATGTTTGCGTAAAAGTTTTAATTTTAGTCTTTGTTGTGTGTTCTTTGAAGTAATAGCTGTGGCTATTTCATTAGGTGTTCTTTTCAAGGGATCAGAGTTTAATCTTTTATCATTATT
>JBDREW010000031.1:0-10615 GCA_043819385.1 Candidatus Nealsoniibacteriota bacterium
TAACTTTGTCTGTTTCTCATAATCAGACTTTATGCTATAATTTTTCATAGAAAAGAGTTAGTTTTAATAGTTTTATTCTTAACCTTTAAACTATTTTACTACTCTTTTCTTTTTGTCCGAAATGTGCGTTAGTTGAGTAAACATAATAACTAAACAAAATAATGAAAGACTATATTTTATTCTATGAAAGATATTTTGATAAAATATCATTAACAAAAATATCTTCGTAACGTTTACTCGCTATCTTAAGCTGTTTAGAAATTTCTTTTGCTTTTAATTTTTTATTTCTTAAATCACTTTTATGCCACCTTTCAATTTTAGGCAAATAAACCCATTTATATCCCCAAAGAATATCGGGAATAATAAAAATTCTTTGGCGCTCCAATAATTTTTCATTTTCAAAAAGTTCAGGATAAAATTGCTTGAACCATTTTAATATTTCGATAGGATGATTATCTTGATAATAGGATTCTAATTTCTTTTCTACAAATTTTTCTGGAGTAAAACAAAAATTTATTATTTTTGACAACTCAAAATCAAAAGGCGCAATATCCGAATATTCAAAATCTAATAACATAAATATATTATTATCATTCACTAAAATATTCTCAAAATGTATATCAGCATGAACTAAAACATAATGATCTGATTCAGAAACCAGCACATATTTATGATTATTATAATATTTCTCTAATTCTCTAACTACCTTTCTGTCAATCTCTGAATCTTTCCTCGCCTTTTTAAAACAATCTTCAATATATCTTTTGTATTTTTTCGGCCACCAATGAGAAAAGTTATTATTTTTAATTAAGAATGGAAAGTTACTTAATGGTAAATTATGTAATATTTTTAACTCTTGGCATAATTGTTTTATATAAAATTGTCTTTGCTTCACTGAAGAAAATACCCATTGATGAGCTAAAGTTTTTCCATCTAATTTTAAGGATATAATAACGTCAAAAGGGATTTTTTTACGAGAAAAATCTGTAAAAAGAATTAACGGAATTTTCAGATATTCTTTTATAATTTTATAAATTTTATATTCTTTTAAGAAAGTTAATCCATCTTGCTTGCCACTACTTAATCGAACTATAAATTTATTATTTACTGCATATACTTCATTAATTTGACCACTCATTACTCGTTCTATTGTAACAATCTCTTGTATGCCCATTTTAAAGAATATGTCTTTGATATAATATAACTTCTTGTCTTCTATAAAATGAATATTTCTTTTAATTTTCATATAATACTTCTTTATAGATTTTTTTATAGATAGCAACAATTTTTGAAATTGTTTGATAAATTTCATACCCTCCAAATATCTTTTTGTGCCAAAACCAAGTAGCACTTCTCAAAGAATCAAGAAATTTTGGATTATCTGGCTTACAAAGTTTTACAAAACGTTGATGTTGAATAAGATTTCCCTGTTTATCTCTTTTCTCTATATTCGTATTAATCATGAAAGCTCCTTGATATGCTAATCTATCAATTTCCCGTTGCAAATCCTCTTTTACTTTTTCATTTCCTGATTCCACTATTACTTTTCCATCTTGGATATAAACTTTAGCAACTATTTTTTTGATAGTAACACCAAACCATGTTTTTCTAACTCCTACTAAATTAAGTTTTTTCATGATTTTTCTCCCTTTAAACGAGAATTTAATTCTTTAATATAATCATAAATAAGAAAGGGGTGGAAATAATCTTGCTTGATATTTTTTAGTTTTAATACTTTCTCGCAATACCTTGTATTAAATGCCAAAATTTAACTTCGCCTGTAACTCCAGGTTTTGTTTCTTTTTTTTCTGTTATTTTAATAAAATCTATACTCTCTAATGTTTTTTTAAGTTCCCCAATTGTCCAAAACGACATTTCTTTGTGGTTTTTAGCCCAATCATCTTCAATTCCAAAAATACTAAAAACAAAAAAACCACCTGATTTTAATCCTTTTTGAATATTAATAAAAACTTTTTTTGCTTTGTCTTTTTGTAAAAAAGACAAAGAATTCCATGCAATAATTAAAGAATACTTTTTCAAATTAATTTTAAAATCAGCAATATCTTTTCTTTTTGCTTCAATATTTAAATCTTTGCATATTTCCTTTGTCTGATTAATACTGCTTTTATTAAAATCAATTGCTTCAACCTTAAATCCATTTTCAGCTAAATACTTTACGTCTACGCCAGCTCCACATCCTAAATCTAAAGCAAATTTTCCTGAAACATCTAATTCCTTAATAGTTTTAGTCAGGAAACTAACAGGTTTACGGTTTTTAGTAACTTTAACAAATTTTTCCCAATTTTTAAAAGTCATTACTTATTATAATAAACCATAATCTTATTAAATAAAAGAGCGGCTAAAATAAATTTTAGCCACTTGGGAGACAGCGCTAGCTAGTCTTGACCGCCATCGCCGTCCGCGTTACAACTTCCACCGCCATCATCTTGGCTACCAGATTGATCACTCGTACAAGTAGTAGCACATTGAACTCTGCTCAGTGTGTTTTTCAGAATTCCTTGTACTCCGCTACGCGTTTTGTAATCAACGCAACGACGCCAAAAATTGAAGCGGCTTATTTTTTTCCTGCTTTTCATTAGATTAACCTCCTTTCTTGTACAAGAAAAAATCTATCCTTTAATAAATCTCCAACATTGAGGATCTTTTGCAAAAAAATGAAATGGATTTTTATAATCTCCAAAAAATAAATAAAACTTCTCTTTTGTAACGAAAAAGACAGGACGTAAAATTTTACCCCCTGTCTTGTCCTCATCAACCGATAATCAATTACTATTAATCGAATATACAATTATCTTTTTTAATATTATGAAATTTTTTATAATCTTCCCATATTCCAAGATATGATTTAACAATTTTTGGTTTATCTAAAAGATTAAATTTTTTAAGATAATGATTTATTACTTTAGGATTTCCTTCAATTTCAACAAAAAAACCAAAAGGAAGTTTATCAAAAGAAATAAGAGAGTCACTATTAAATATATTTCTTCGTATCTTTTCAAAGATAATCTCTTTACTGAAACCTAATAATTTTACCATTTCTCTTAAAGTATCAATATTTCCCTTTATCTCTATCTCTATTTCATCTCTTTCAAAAAAATAAATATTTTCTTTTGTTTTTTTCTTTATGCCTAAAATAACTTGTTCTCCTACTATCTGTTTTATTCTTGGAAAAATACCATCTGTTATATTTGAAAAATCCTCTTTAAAATAACCAAAAGTTCTCTCTAAATTAGAATTATTAAGATTTTTAGTAAACTTATCAAATTCTTCTTTTGTTAATTCAATTTTAACTTCTATTTCTTTTTTCATTTTTTTCTTCTTTTTCATGGTCATAATATGTTGGATAATTTTTTGACATCTGAAACTTGTATTTTGTTTTATCTCCTACTCCTGCATCTTTATATCCTCTCCTTCTATCCCAACAAGTAGGACAATCTCCACACTCTATTTTAAAAGATTTAACACAAGTTCTTGCTTTATGTAATGGAATTCCATTTTTATCAGCCCATTTTATAAAAACATCTTTATCATAATGATTTCCAAACTCTGTTTCTATTGGCAATGATATAAATTGCCAATCCCAATCATTCAATATTTGACAAAATAATATATTCATTGATCTAACCCAAGTTTGAGAACAATGATATGAAAAATCAGAACTCATATTTGAAGCAAATAATGTCTTTATCTCAATTCCTTTTGCTTTTAACGAATAACCATATTCCATCCCAGTTAAAAATACTATTGATCCTCTTGCTGGATAAGATATATTATGCCTCAATGGAATATTATCTACCATTTTCTTCGTCTTTCTTAATAAATTTTTATACTCTATTCCTGGTGTTGCTACTTTTATCTCTTTATAATTATTATAAAGCTTTGGAAAATTTTTCTTATAAAATTTATTAAAATAATCTACTGATTTTTTCTCATACTTATAATTAGATTGACCTCTATTTATAAAAAAAGGATAAACATTTAAACCAAATTCTTTTAATAATATTCCTATATTAGCGACAGAATCTTGTCCTCCTGATAAACAAACTACAACGTTTTCACCTCTTTCAGGCATTTTAACTACATATCCTCTTTTCTTTTTTAGAATATTATTATATATCTTAAATAGTTTTTGATCTTCGTTCTCTTTATTTTTAAACTTTATTTTACCTTGATTATCCAATATTTTTATCATATTGTTTGTATAACTTTATTATTTCTTTTGCATCTTTAATAGTTTCTTCATAAATATGAACATCAGTTAAAAATCCGTCTAATGGTCCGACCCAAACATTAGTATTTAATCTCTTTGATAATTTTTTAGCTACTTCCTTTGATAAAAGAGATATTGCTACTAAATTACCACTAAATTTTTGAAATACATCAATTGATCTTGCATTAAACAATGTATTCATATGATACCCTTTATCATTGTTAATCCTAATAAGACGAAATTGAATAGTAGTTATACAAGGTAAATAATCATCTTTTGGCGTCTTTAATACTTTTTGATAATCCTCTTCTCTTATAAAACTCATGACTGCTTTTTTAGATTCGGGTATTTCAGCTAACCTTTCTACAACAAAATCTATCATATTCCAATCTTTCAATCTTGCGTGATAACTTTTACTCCCTGGATCAAAAGAAGGAACAATATCAAAATCATGCATTATATCATTATTAAATGTAAGATTAATTATCTCATCAACATTTTTCTTGTTTCCATATTTACTGATAAAAGGATCTGGAAAAGATTGAGTTTCTGATTTTATTCTAATATTCTGTAAACTTAATCTTTTCCTTCCTTCATCTTCAGTAATTATTCCATTTTTAATAATAGCTTCTACCGAACTTAACCATACACTACCTATGGTTTCTCCATAAATATTATAGCCAAATGGTTCTAAAATAACATACATATTTTTATATCATTTAAAAATTATTTATCTCTACTAAAAAATAACGCTAAATATATTTTCTTTCTAATTCTTGCAAAGATTTTATATTCAAATCCGAAAATGAATAAGATACCCATGGAAACGAAGAATTATGATTTATAGACTTAAGTACTTTTAGTCCACTTTTTAAAAAGTGGACTATACTTTCATCTCCTATAACTGGAGGGAATAAATCTTTCGCCTTCTTTTTATGTAAATTATTAAAATCTTTTTCTTTATTCATGACTAAATTATAAACCTAAAATAGTATCTTGTAAACCTATTTTTATACATAAAATATTAAAAAAGACCTGGGATTAATCAGATCATTAGATTTTATTTTCTTTCTCCTTGTTAAGTTTATTCAATTTTAGTCAACCTTAATAATATAAATTAAATCATCAAACCATTCATTTTTAAAAAAAGTTTTTCTTATTAAAGAAGCGACCTCTTTTGTATCTGATTTTTTAAATTGTCTAATTATAATCATATTTTTATAATAACTTAACTCTCTTTTTTTTTTATACTAAAAATAACAGAACGTTATCATCAAAATTCTCCTTTTCTATTCATCAATTCATTCTTCACTTCTTTGGGAAAAACATCATAATCATAAATATTATTTATAGAAATCCATTCTATTTTATATTCTCCTCTATATTCTGATTCACTTTGAAATTCCGGACCTTGTCCTTCTCCAAGATTACCACTAATTATTTCGCAATTATAAAAAATTTCTTCTTCAGTAAACGTAAACACTTTTCTTATTTTTACATCTACTCCTAGTTCTTCTTTGGTTTCTCTGATAACTGCTTCTTCAAAAGATTCTCCTTTTTCTACACTACCACCCGGAAAAACCCAATATTCTCTATCGTCTTTAATTCTATGTATTAAAAGCACCTTATCATCTTCTATTATTACGGCTCTTACTCTCTTTTGTTCTGCTAATATAATTTTTTCTTTTGTATTGATTATTTTCAAGTTTTTAAATTTTAAATTTATAATTCCCTTATTTTGTTCATTACAAAAATAGCAGATGTGTTAAGTTTATTTAAATCATTTATGTCATGAGGAGCAAGTAAAAAAGTTTTACCAATTTTTACTTTTACTCTATGTTTTCTTAAAAGAAAATTAGAAAAAGTTATCTTTATATTCCCCTCAATCTTAACTGGCAAAATTTTAGTATTAGTTTTAAGAGATAAATAAGCAGCTCCTTTTCTGCCCCTACGAAGACGACCTGCTTTTCTTCTTTTACCTTCTGGAAAAATTCCTATTACTCCTCTTTTTTTTAAAATATTAACTGGGATTTTCAATATTTTTCCTAATTCTTCTCCTTTTTTTATTGGAAAACAACCAAATGCCCAAACAATTGGAAAAATACGAAAAGAATAATAATATTTATACCAACAAGCAAAACGAATAGGAAAAACTTTTGACAAAAAAGGCATTGAAGCTCCTATTACAAATGAATCTATCCAAGAGGCATGATTAGCAGCGATAATTAAAGGACCTTGAAGTTCTTTAAGATTTTCTTGAGATTCAATTTCAAGATTAATAAAAAATCTAAAAACAGGCCTTAATATTAACCAGCTAAAATTATATAAAATTTTACTAATTATATAACGCATTGTGCTTTAACTTTAACATTTTTTAGCTCTAAAAAAAAGAGTGATTATTTAATATTTATTTGACAAAAATTATTAAAAAAATACAATAAACATAGTTCCTTAAAAACGAAACAAAACATTGGAGAATATACCATGAATAATGGAAAGCCAGCAATTTTTATTGATATTGATGGTTGTTTAATATCTGATTCTGGAAATGTATCAAAAGAATATTATCAAGCATTATATCAATTATCTCAATTAATAAAAAAAGGGGATACAGGAAATGGACCGAGTGTTCGACTTTGCTCTGGAAGAAATATTAATTGTGTTGATATGATATGCGCTGTGCTTGGAATAGTAAACTCTTTTATGATTATTGAGAATGGAACTGCTTTACTAAATCCAAGAACAAGACAACTTATACTCCATCCAAATATTAATGGAAAAACGAAAAAAATATTTAGAAGAATTACTTCAAAAAGAATACCAATTATTAAGAGAAAATATCCTGGATTTTTTCTTTATTTAGGAAATATAATATATTTTACTTTTGAAAGAAAAACTGAAACACCAATTGATATAGAAACTATGTACCAAGGAGTAAGAAGAGAATTTTCAGACCTTATCAGAAATAGATCTGTAAAAGTTTTTTATTCAAGAAATTCTGTAAATATAGGACCTGCTAAAATAGACAAAGGCAATGGAATAAGATTTTTAGCTGAAAAAGATAATTTAGACCTTTCTCAATCATTAGCTATTGGAGATTCAAAACAAGATATTCCCGCTTTTAGACAAGTAAAATTTATCGGTTGCCCATCAAATGCCAGTGAAAGATGCAAAGAATATGTTAAAGGAAGAAAAGGAAGAATTTCTCCATATTCCTATGCAAAAGGCGTAGTTGATATAATTAAATATTTTAATGGAGATAATATAAATTTAAATTAAAAATAAAGTGAGGAAAAATCCTCACTTTTTTATATTTCCTATAATACTTCACTATTTAAAATATAATTTTTTATTTTTTAGAAACAATATTTTCAAAATGTTTAATTTTTGCCTTTTGAGTTTCTAAATTAACTCTCACTGAAACTACATCAATTTGCCAATTAGATTCTAAAAAAATATTATTTTCTCCAAGCCAAATTTCAGCAAATTTTAATAATTGTTTTTGTTTTTCAAAATCAACCTTATCTTCTGGATTAAAAAATCCGCTATTAACGGAATTTAAAAATTTGTCTTGATTATCTTTAATAGTTTTAACTTCAACAAAACAAATTGTTTTTTTCTTTTTTACAATAATATCAATTTCTCCTTTTACTAAATTAGATAATTCTTTAAAATAATTTCTTTCTAAAATTTCATATCCTTTTTTAGCTAAATAAGAACAAGCAATTTTTTCTCCGTAGTCCCCTAATCTTTTTCTATCCATAATTATTTTAATGATTTAATTAAATAAATTGACAAAAAATAATGTTTTGGTAAACTATAAATAGTTTTTAAACAAACTCAACTCTTTACTAGGAGGAAACGGAATGTCTCCCAAGAAGAAAGCAACAACGAAAAAATCTAAACATGGAAAACAGAAAAAACTTCCTGGCAAACCTTATGTAAAAAATGCTTCTTATTTTTTAACTACACCGCTTAGTGAGATACGAGAAGCTACTGATCAAATTTCTGGATGCGAAGTTCTTGGGCCAGGAAAATTTAGACATGGTGTAACTCCTGGACATAACGACAATTAGTTCTTTTTTTCCCAAAAATCTTAATTTCAAATCTCAAAGTCCTTGTAAAATATATCAAGGACTTTTTTATTTTGTATCAACGAAATTAACACGCCACCTGAATTTATAATTATTTTATCAAATTAAACAAAATATTTCAATATAAAATAAGCATACAAAAAAGATTGACAAAATAAGTAAAAAGATGCAAAGTTACATATTAACAGGAAATAATTTCTTATTAAAAATAGTTCTTTAACAAACAAAATAGGGGGTACAAACTATGCAACGGTATTCCGAAAAGATCAAAGTACGGTGCTACGCTTGCATTTTTAAAAACAAGAACATAGTCGCTCTTGTGGAGGTGAATAGTGGTCCATCGACTACCCATGAAATCGTTTTTTGCGGAAACTAAAGATATCTCAATGACAAAAACCAGAAGATGGTTTACGATATTGCGTAGAAATTATACCGCTGAATATCGCAAACTCGTTTCAACTAAACCCAGCAATGACAAAACACAGACAAAAAGAGAGGTTCATCATGCAACGAAAAAAACGAATCTTAACTGGCGATAGACCAACTGGTCAATTGCATTTAGGGCACTATGTTGGCACATTGAAAAATCGCGTTCGTCTCCAAGACGAATATAATTGTTTTTTTATTATTGCTGATCTCCAAGTAATCACTGATCATCTCAAAAATTATAATTCTATTGAGAATAATGTTTTTGAGGTAATGTGCGACTATCTCGGTGTTGGTCTTAAACCAGAAAACACCTTCTTTGTACAGTCGCAAGTGCCAGAGCTTACGGAATTGACGATGTATTTCTCGTTTTTGGTCACACTTCCACGCCTTCAACGTAATCCAACAGTCAAAGACGAAGCAAAAACCTACGGAACCACGAACATCAGTTACGGATTCCTTGGATATCCCATTTCACAAGCCGCGGACATTCTCGCGTTTAAAGCGGACCTAATACCGGTTGGCCAAGATCAACTACCTCACATCGAACAAACACGGGAAATTGTACGATCATTCAATCGAATTTTTAGCAAGGAAATATTTACGCTCCCCGAACCTATGATGGGAGAAGTGCCAATACTCATCGGCACAGATGGAACAAACAAAATGAGCAAAAGTCTCGATAACTTTGTGGCATTTGCTCATTCGCCAGAAGAAACAAAGCGTCGCATTCTTAATATGGTCACTGATTACAAACGGATATACCGTAAAGATCCTGGCCATCCAGATGAATGTTTTGCATTTAAATACTGGTCAGTTTTCGCTCCGAACAATACATTATTGGTTCGCCAAGAGTGTGAAACCGCATCCAGAGGATGCAAGGAGTGTAAAGCTCAATTGACCGAAAAGATTAATAAACACCTCACTGAAATTCGTGAGCGACGACAATACTATGCATCGCAACCCGATCTTGTCTGGGATATTCTTGCTACTGGTACAAAACAAGCTCGAATAATCGCCACCGAAACGCTAATAGAAGTTCGCGAAGCGATGGGAATCTCTTTTCCAAAACTAAAACTCTCAATGGAAAAAGGACCGGCAAAATGCAACTCATCGACTTCACAAAACTAAACTATCAACATCTAAATGCGACTATGACTGATATGGGAATGGCAGATTTCAACAATCTGCCATTCCCAGTCATTCTTGAACAACTCGATTTAAGTTCAAACAGAGTTACAGAGGAATATTTTCCTACACAACAACCCGCTGGTAAGATCGATCTTTCGGAAACTATCCAAATGCTTAGACAGCAAAAAAAAATCGTTGACGTAATCGGTTCGACAAAAATTTCGTCCAACTTTCCAATCTACTTCTCAACATTAGTAAAGGTCAAGCCCAAGGAATATCTTAAGCGATATGTTGAAGTAGCAAAAATATTTTGCGAACTCTCAAATAAGCTAATATTCGTGGTCTGGATAGAAGATACTTTAACGATTCTCAAAAATAATTGGAACGTATCAACTACACAACAAGCTATTAACGCATTTAAAACCTTTTTCTCTAAAGAGTTTTCTAAATGTCAAATAATGCTCAGTAGCGAAATTGCCCCAGTAGGTATTCCTCAAAGTTTTGCTGATAAACTCTCCGCAATAACCACTGAGAAATTTCTTTCCGCATTGCCATTTCATCTAAGAAATCCGATGTTTATAAAAACACTGGATATTGATGTGGGACCCAATTAGTAGACACTTTTAAAAAACAGCTATGTATTCCGAGACAAAAGATGATTTCTGTATTGTACAGGTGTCATCTTTTTTAATTTCCATTGGCGTCTTTTTTTATTGTAATATTTCATGTATAT
>JBDREW010000032.1:0-2046 GCA_043819385.1 Candidatus Nealsoniibacteriota bacterium
AACTTACCTGGATGTTCTGATAGATAAGGTTTCCCTTTTTTTGCATACCATTGTAAACTTTTATCCGGATAAACAATTTGACAGCCAAAAATTCCTCCATCTTCCTTTTTTTCTGCAAAATCTATTAATTTATTTAGCCAATTTTTTTCCAGAACCTCACAATCATCATTAAACATTAAAATATAATCTGGTTTATATTTCCTTAATGATTTTTTCATTCCCAAATTGATTGAGGTTGCAAAACCTCTATTTTTTTTATTTACTAAAAGATTTATCCAAGGAAAAGAGTTTTTCATTTTTAGACCTAACTTTTTTTTACTTGCATCATCAACCAAAAAAACCTCCCAATTTTTATAATTCATTTTTTTCAAAGATTTTAAATTATTTTGTAAAAGCCTATCTTGACTAAACGTTGCTATTATTATTGCTACTTTTGGTTCTCTATAATTTTTTATTTCAGTTTTCATTTTTTTACCTCCAAGATAAATGTTAATTCTTCGGCTGGGAATATTCCAGAGAATAATCTTTCATATATATTTTGATTAAAATTTATCATTTTATCTAAGATTTTACTGGTCTTTTTATGACGAACAAAAGAAGTAAGTCTTTTACTAATAACTTTAAATCTTACATCAGAATAATAAGAAAATGAGTTTTTTGAATCAAAGTAATCAAATGTTCTCAAGGCAAAAAATCTTTTATGTGTTGGGTCTTGGAAAGCTCCATAATGTGAAAAGTATGGAACAATTATTGTTAGTTTAGCATCTGGTTTGCATATACGATATAACTCTTTCATTAATCCCATAAAATCGTTTATATGTTCAAAAGTATTTCTTGAATAAATTTCATCTATTGAATTATCTTCAAATGGTAATTTTTTTTCTAAATTAACAATCTTATCCACTTTAACTTTGTTAGTATAATCACAATTAATATATCCCTTCATATAGTTATTCCCACAACCTAAATGAAGTTTCATTTTCTTTATTTCAGTTTTCATTTTAATAATCCCTTCAAATAATCCTTCCCCCATTTATCCAAAGATAGTTTTCTAATTGGACTTTTTAAATATCCACAAATTGTCTCGCTTCCCAATTAATTCATAGTTAGGAACGATGAACGCTTCTACAAAATCCTTTATTTCTCCAAGCACATCATGGAATGCAATAAATCCCCCCTTTTTCACATATTTAATCCATTTTGAATCATGTTTAACAGCAGCATAAGAATGCTCCCCATCAATAAAGATTCCATCAACCATTAGTTTTATTTTTTTGTCCCAGAGATTAAAGGCCTTTTCAGAAGTCATGTTATAAAATACAACAAACCTTCCTTTTATGTTAGTTAAAAATTCATGGTGAAAATCTTTCAAGTATCTTGACATTAGCAACCCCTCTTTCCCAGGAATAAAAGGATCTATAGCAATAACTTGATTTTTTTTTGACAATCTTCTTGTAGTTTGACCTGTAGAAACCCCTATTTCAATTATATCCTTATTTTCTCCCGCGATTTCCAAGAGAAAAAGAATCTCTGATTTAGTCATTAATTGAGAAGTTTCCTCTAAGCGTCTGACCCTTCTTTTAATATAACTCAATGCACGATACAAAGGCTTTATCTTTATTATTATCTTTTTCATAACTTTTTTTATCATTTTTTATACATGTTATTTGTAAAAACTATATATAAAATTTTCTGTTGAAAAAGTAAAATAAAAAATAGCTGCTTATTATATCCAAGGCTTCAAAATACCCCCCCAACTATTCAAACTAAACTACCTAATTTTCTTCAAATCACCTAAAATATCTAAAACTTTTCTTGCTTCCTCTTCTTCAAAGTCCTCCAAGATAAAAAACTCTCAAGTTTCTTTAACCCTCTTTTGAACCAATAACTTTCATGCTAGAATAGCCTCAAAGTACTTTTCCCCCCATTTCTCTAAAGATAATTTTTCAATTTCATTCCTAGCATTTTCTTTCATTTTTCCTAATTTCTTTTTATCCTTGAGAATTCCAATAATTCTCTTTGCTTCATTATTCTCAAATTTTTTAA
>JBDREW010000033.1:0-17283 GCA_043819385.1 Candidatus Nealsoniibacteriota bacterium
TAATAAAATTATTTTTAAATTTTATTAAAAATAATAAAAAAATATTATGATTAATTCAAATAAAGGAGTATCAGCCCCAATGGCTCTAATAACTATTATAATCTTAGCCATTGTATTAGTCGGCGGATTTTTTATATATAATTATTACACAACTCCAGAAAAAGAAACTGAAACTAATGGAACAGATACATCTAATATAGGAGAACAAAAAGATAATGGAAAAGAACAAGAATGTACTGATATATTAGATCCAGTTTGTGGAAAAGATGGAGAAACTTACCCAAACAAGTGTTTTGCTGAATTATTAGAAGTTGAAATTGATTATAACGGAGAATGTGAAACCAACTCCCCTATTGTAAAATGTAAAAACATGACTATTGATAAGGCAATAAATATTGCTAACTCTAGCGAATGCACAGAAAATGCAAAATTGTCTTCAAAAGCATTCTGTAATGAAAACACTGATACATGGTGGATTGACTTAGATCTATTTGAAGAAAAACAAGGATGCAATCCTGCCTGCGTAATAAATGTAATTACCGAAGAAGTAGAAATCAATTGGAGATGTACAGGCGCAATTTTACCTGAAAAAATGCCTTAGAATGAAGTGATTATAAAAAAACAGCTCTTTTCAGAGCTGTTTTTTTATTGTATAATAATGACTATATGAAATACCATATTATTACTTTTGGGTGCCAAGCAAATATATCAGATTCAGAAAAAATATCTGATTTTCTAAATAAAAATAATCAAAAAACTTCAAATATCAATGAAGCTGATTTAATTATAGTAAATATGTGTTCTGTCAGACAATCAGCTGTTGATAGAGTTTTGGGATTAAACCCAAAACTTAAAAAATTATTATTAAATCATTCTAATTTAATAACTATTCTAACTGGTTGTATTTTAGAAAAAGACAAAACAAAATTTAATAAATATTTTGATTATATTCTTGATATTAAAAAATTAAACGAATGGCCTAAAACTTTATCTTTAAAACCTAATAAATCAATTACTCTTTCTAAATCCTTAACAGCTAATATTCATATCATAACTGGCTGTAATAATTTCTGCTCTTATTGTGTTGTCCCCTATACTAGAGGAAGAGAAAAATCAAAACCTACTAAAGATATTATTTTAGAAATAAAAAAACATCTTAAAAATGGAGCAAAAGAAATTTGGCTATTGGGTCAAAATGTAAACTCTTATAAATCCAAAATCCAAATGCCAAATGACAAATCAAATCCAAAATTCAAAATTCAAAAAGAAATTAAATTTGCTGAATTATTAAAAATAATTAATGATATCCCCGGCGAATTCTGGGTTCGTTTTACTTCATCACACCCAAAGGACTTTTCTAATGAATTGATAACTGCAATGAAAAAATATGATAAAATTACAAAATATCTTAATTTGCCTGTTCAGTCAGGAGATAATCAGATTTTAAAAAAGATGAATCGTCATTACACAAATAAAGATTACCAAAAAATTATTAGAAATATTAGAAAAGAAATTCCAGAAATTACTTTATCAACTGATGTGATTGTAGGATTTCCCGGAGAAACAAAAAAACAATTTGAAAATACTGCTCAATTATTTAGAGATATAAAATATGATATGGCTTACATTAATAAATATTCCCCTCGTTTTGGTACAGTTGCTCAAAAATTAAAAGATAATATTTCTCTAAAAGAAAAAAAGGAAAGAGAAAAAATTCTAACTAAAATTTTAGAACAAACTGCTTTAAAAAATAATAAAAAATATATCAGTAAAACTTTATTAGTTTTATTTGATAAACAAAAAATAAAAAAAACATTCACCTCTCAATTAAATCAAAAAGCATCACAGACAAGTAATAAGCTTTATTTAATTGGAAAAACAAAATCATACAGAACAATTAAAATTGAAGTTCCAAAAAAACAAGCTTCAAAATTAATTGGAAAGTTTATTAAAGTAAAAATAATAGATGCCCTTCCATGGGGCTTAAAAGGAATTTTAGAAACAAAAATACCAAAATAATAACTTCAGGGGGGTCAGTTCTCCGCAAACATAGTTCCCCGCAAATATATATTTATATATGAAAAATATAACAAATAAAAAGAAAAAATTAATTGTAATATTAGGACCAAATGCGTCAGGCAAAACTGATATATCTATTAAATTAGCTAAAAAGTTTAATGGAGAAATTATTTCTGCTGATTCAAGACAAGTATACAAAAAAATGAATATTGGAACAGGAAAAATAACAAAAAAAGAAATGAATAATATCCCCCATTATCTTTTAGATGTTGTTGAACCAAAAACAAGATTTACAGTTAGTAAATATCAAAAATTAGCCAATAAGGCAATTAAAAAAATATTTAAAAATAATAAAATTCCTTTTATTGTTGGAGGCACTGGCTTTTATATCGATTCAGTTATTGATGGAGTTATTATTCCAGCTGTAAAGCCAGACTGGAAATTAAGAAAAAAATTAGAAAAAGAAAATATTGAAAAACTTTTTAAAATGCTTAAAAAGCTTGACCCAAAACGAGCTGGAATAATAGAAAGTAAAAACAAAAGACGACTAATAAGAGCGATAGAAATTATAATAAAGACAAAAAAACCAGTTCCATTATTAAAAAAAATAAAACCAAAATTTGATGTTTTAATTCTTGGAATAAAAAAAGAAATGCCAGAATTAAAAAAACGAATAGAAATAAGATTATTAAAAAGATTAAAATCTGGAATGATTGCAGAAGTCAAAAAATTAAAACAATCAGGTGTCTCTTGGAAAAGATTAGAAGAGTTTGGATTAGAATATAAATATATTGCTTTATTTCTTCAAAATAAATTAACCAAAGATGAAATGATAACTAAACTGCAAAAAGAAATAGAACACTATGCCAAGCGCCAAAGAACTTGGTTTAAAAGAGATAAACGAATACATTGGGTTAAAAATTATAAACAATCTGAACAACTTATCAAAAAATTCTTAAAATGAATATTATATATTTACTCAAGAAATGAGATATCAAAATGTATTTTAATATACATTTTTAGCACTCGCTTGAAATAACAAATAAGTAAACTCATTTGTTATTCTCTCGCTCGCTTAAAAATAATATATTTAAAAAGCCGAAAAATTCGGCTTTTTTTAATTCAAAAATAGAAAATTATTGATTAATTATTTTTTTGAATAATTCTTCTAATTTGTTTGGATTAACTCTTCCTTTTGTTTTTGCCATTGCCTGACCAATTAAAAATTTCAAAGCATTTTGTTTTCCTTTTTTATAATCTTCTACTGGTTTTGAATTTTGAGAAATTATATCTTTTAAAATATTTTCAATTTCTGTTTCATCGGTCATCTGAGTTAAGCCCTTTTCTTCTACTATATGTGATGGATCTTTTCCTGTTCCATACATTTCAGTTAAAACATTCTTAGCCATTTTACTTGATAATTTTCCTTGATAAATCAAAGCAATAAATTCAGCAAAATTTTCAGGAGTTATTAAAAAATCTTTATTTAAAATAGATTTTCCTTTTAAAAGACCTTGTAAATCACTGATAATATAATTTGAAGTAAACTTACTTAATTTTTTATATTCTTCATCTTCTACTTTTTCTTTAATTTCAGATTCTTTTATCCAGTTTCGTAATTCTGACATTACTTTTTCAAAATATTCTCCAAGATCTTTATAAAAAACAAAAACATCAATAAATTCTTTACTTATTCCATATTCTTTTAAAAATCTATTTCTTTTCTGCTCTGGCATTTCTCTAATCTCTGTTTTTATTTTTCCAATAAACTCTTTTGATAGATTTAAAGTCGGTAAATCCGGCTCTGGAAAATATCTATAATCATGCGCTTCTTCTTTTATACGCTGAGTAATTGTTTTTTGGTTTTTATCGTCCCAACCTCGAGTTTCTTGAATAACTTTATCCCCTGCTTCTAAAACATTCGTTTGTCTTTCAATCTCATAATCAATTGCTTTTTCAACTGCTTTAAATGAATTAAGATTTTTAACTTCAACTTTTGTTCCTAATTTTTTATCTTTACTTACGCTTATATTCGCTTCAACTCTCATTTGTCCTTTTTCCATATCAGCATCAGATATATCTAAATATCTTGCAATCAAACGTAATTCTTCAGCAAATTTTTTTGTTTGTTGTGCACTTGTTAAATCCGGATCTGTTACAAGCTCCATCAATGGAACTCCAGCTCGATTAAAATCAACCAAAGAAGAATCCTCATCTTTTGAATGCATTAAACTTCCAGTATCTTCTTCAAGATGTATTCTTGTTATTTTAATTTTTTCTCCATTAATTTCTAAATAACCTTTTTGACAAAAAGGCATATCATATTGAGATATCTGATAACCTTTTGGCAAGTCAGGATAAAAATAATTCTTTCTATCAAATTTAGATTTTTGAGCAATTTTACAATTTAAAGCTAATCCTGCTTTAATTGTTTTCCTTACTGCTTCTTTATTTATAACAGGTAAACTCCCAGGTTGAGCAGTACAAACAGGACAAATATTAGAATTAGCATCACTTTCAAAAGGATTGTTCTGACATGAACAAAACATTTTACTTTTCGTTTTTAATTCTACATGGATTTCAAGTCCAATTGTTGGTTTATACATAATTTTATTATCTTATTTGTAAGAATCCTTAGCGTTGTTTACACTTTATCATTATCCAAAAGTGTAAACAACGCTATCATTTCTTACATCTATTTATTATTAAATTATTTACAAAGATTACTTACAGAGGTATATTTACGGGGGTACGACCCCCGTAAGCTTGCGGGGGTCGTACCCCCGTAAAACTCTCTTATTTATTTTATTGCTTTATTTTTCTTTCAAAAATTACAAATGAATAAGAATATTTATTCTTTTCATCTGGCTCATTATCTATTCTTTTTATTTCTTTCCAATTATTTTTATCAATTTCTGGAAAATATACATCACCTTCAAAATTATGATGAATAAATGTTAAATATAATTTATTAGTAATTGGTAAAAATTGTTTGTAAATAGAAGCTCCTCCAGCAATAAATACTTCTTCATTTTCCCCTACTTCTTTTAATGCATTTTTTATAGAATCAACAACTACACATCCTTTTACTTTGTAGTTTGGATTATCACTTAAAATAATATTTTTTCTATTTGGTAATGCTTTTCCAATTGATTCAAAAGTTCTAGCACCCATAATAACTGATTTATTCAAAGTAATTTCTTTAAAATATTTTAAATCAGCCGGCATATCCCAAGGCAAAGAATTATTATTCCCTATTATCATATTGTCTGCAACTGCAGATATTATTGAAATAATCATAATTTTAAAACAAAAAACTAAAAGCGAAAAAATATAATTAAAAATTTAAAACACTTTAAATTTTATAATATAATTTTCAATTATCTTTTTTAAAATTTTAAGATTTAATATTTTTTTATTATTTTAAATTTTATGCTGTTGTTTTATGCTATATTTTTACATATTTATTTTTCACTTTTCACTTTTAATTCAAGAATATATGATTTTACCTTAACGAATCAAGGTTCTAACGAACGAAGTGAGTTAGGTTCTTATTTTTGATTTTACTATTATACTGCCATGTCAGCTTTGATTGAGGGATGATATTGATAATCAATTAATTTTATATCCTCCATTTTAAAATCATCGATATTTTTTACTTCTGGATTAAGCCATAATTTAGGCAAGGGAAAAATGGGTCTTTTCAATTGTTCTTTTACTTGATCAAAATGATTTAAATAAATATGGGCATCTCCAAGAAAATGAACAAACTCCCATGGCTCTAATCCTGTTACTTGAGCAACCATATTTAAAAGCAAAGAATAAGAAGCAATATTAAACGGAACTCCTAAAAACATATCACAGCTTCTTTGGTACATAAATAAAGATAATTTTCCATTTACTGAAAAAAAATGAAAAAGTAAATGACAAGGAGGAAGAGCCATCATATCAAGTTCTGCTGGATTCCAAGCGCTTACTATTATTCTTCTATCTTGTGGATTTTCTTTTAATTTTTTAATTACATTAGCAATTTGATCAATTGGTTCCTCAGAATAAGGAGATTTCCATTTTCTCCATTGAACTCCATAAACACGACCAACATCTCCATCAAATTTAGCTTTTGGCTTCCAATAATCAGCATTAGCATTAGCATCCCAAATATTAGAACCTAATTCTTGAAGCTCTTTAATATTACTACTTCCTTTCAAAAACCACAAAAGCTCTGCTTTCATTGATTTAAAAGCTAATTTTTTAGTAGTAACAGCTGGAAATCCATTAGCCATATCAAACCTCATTTGAACACCAAAAAAAGCCCTTGAACCAACACCAGTTCTATCGGGCCTATCAACTCCTTTATCCAATACAAGTTGTAAAGAATCTAAATATTGTTTCATAATTTTTCTAATACAATTTGTTTTACTTTCTCAAAACCTGCTCAATTGTTTTTTCTCCATCAATTATTTTAACATTTTCAAATCTTTCTGGAAACAAACTATATTTTTCCCAAACTTTAGTTAATTTTTCTGTTTTCTCAAAAAGAGTTTTTTCAGTTCCCCTTTGTTCTATCCGCGAAATACAAACTTCAGGACTTGTTTTAAGAATTATTGTTAAATCAGGAATTAAAAAATCATTATTTAATTCAATTAACCATTCTAAACTAATTTCATCAGAACTTCCATATGCAAAAGATGAAAAAAAATATCTATCAGATATAATAATTTTTCCTTCTTCCAAAGCTGGAATAATTAAATTATCTAAATGTTCTTTTCTATCCTGGGCAAATAATTTTTGCAATTCTTTTGGATCTAATTCAATTTCTTTTCCTAAAACTTGTTTAATTTTTTTACCTGCTTCAGAAGTTAATGTTGGCTCTTTTGTCAAAATAACTTGTTTGTTTTCTCCAATAAAAAAATCCCGTAATAGGGACACTTGAGTACTCTGACCCGAACCATCTAATCCTTCAATAACTATAAACTTACCTGAATAATTATTTTTAATCATTTTATTATTTATAATTTTAAGAATTTAAATTTTCTTTTTCATTTTGATCTTTACCGTACTGATGTTTATCATCTAAAATATCTCCTTGTTTCCATTCATCAACCCAATCTTTAATATATGATATTTTTATTTCATTATTTTTATCAGAACTTACAAATCTTTCTATTCCTGCGTTAATAATTATTTTTTTACAAATATAACAAGGAAAACTATCAATTTTTTCACCTGTTTTAGCATTTTCAGAATAAAGATACATTGTACCACCTAATAAACTAACACCAGCCCTAGCAGCGCCTAATAAAGCATTTGTTTCAGCATGAACACTTCTACATATTTCATATCGTGTACCATGAGAAATTTTTAATTTATCTCTTAAACACTCCCCTCTTTCTAAACAATCTTTAGTTTTTCTTGGAGCCCCTATATAACCAGTAGAAATAATTTGATCATCTTTAACAATAATAGCACCACCTCTTGCCCTAAAACAAGTTCCTCTTTTAGCAACCTCTTTAGAAATATTTAAATAATATTGATCTTTGGAAGGACGCATAATAAAAATGTAAAACTAAAAGCGAAATTATAGAAATTTAAAATATTTTTAAATTTAATATATTATTTTGATTTTTGAATTTAAGAATAAATGATTATACCTTAGTGAATCAAGGTTTTGTTTCGCTAAAAGCGAAACAAGTTCTTATTTTTGATTTTTTATTTTTCTATTTCTATTCCCATATTTTTGGCTGTACCTTCAATTATTTTCATTGCAGTTTCTATATCATTAGTATTTAAATCAGGCATTTTCTTTTCAGCAATTTCTTTGAGCTGAGCTTTTGTAATTTTTCCAACTTTCTTTTTATTTGGAGTTCCTGATCCTTTTTCAATTCCAACAGCTTTTTTGATAAGTTGAGAAGCAAGCGGTTGTTTTACTTCAAATTCATAAGTTCTGTCTCCAAAAATTGTAATTTCAACAGGAATTTTAGAGCCAGCTTGTTCTTTTGTAGCTTCATTAAACTTCTGACAAAATTCAGCAATATTTATTCCATGTGGAGCTAAAGCAGGACCAACTGGAGGGGCTGGATTTGCCTTACCAGCATCTATTTGTAACTTTACTGTTGTTAATATTTTTTTAGCCATATTTATATTTTTTTAATTTGTAATGAATCTAATTCAACTGGAGTATCTCTTCCAAACATATTTACTAATACTTTTATTTTTCCTTTTTCCTCATCAATTTCTGCCACCTTTCCATCAAAATCTTTAAAAGGCCCATCAACAATTTTTACCAAATCACCTATAACTACTTCTATTTTAAATTGAGGAGAATCATCTATTGTTCTCTTTTTAAGAACTTCTATTTCTTTATCAGAAACTGGAACTGGAGTAGTTCCAACACCAATAAATCCAGTGACATTCGGAGTGTTTCTAACAACATACCATGAATCATCGGTAACAACCATTTCTACTAAAACATAACCTGGATAAATTTTTTCTTCTGTTGTTTTTCTTTTTCCATCTTTAATTTTAATTTTCTTCTCCTTTGGAACCAAAACATTAAAAATCTTATCATCCATACCCAAAGAGTCAACTCTTTGTTTTAAGTTTTTAGCAACTGCATCTTCATATCCAGAATAAGTATGAATAACATACCAATTTTTTTGTTGTGGTAATTGCTGTTTAGGCATAGTATTTTTAAAATTTTAATTTTATAATACAAATTTATTTAAAAGAAGTGATAAAATATAATCTACACTACCTAAGAAAATAGCTACTACTGCAGAAACACCAATAACTATTAAAGTATATTTAATAGTTTCTTTTCTTGTTGGCCAATTTATCTTTTTAATTTCCATTCTAACCTCTTTTAAAAAAGGTATGAGTTTCTTAGAATAATTTAAAATTTTCATATTATTTTAGTTTTAAAAACAGCCATTTCGGCTATTAAATTAATAATAACCGAATTTAAAAATAAAGTCAATGATTTTTAAATATCTAAATTCTTAACTTTTTTAGCATATGTATGAATGAATTTCTTTCTTGGTGCTACTTCTTCTCCCATCAAAGTATCAAAAATTATATCTGCTTCTTTAGCATCATCAATATCAACTCTTAATAATACTCTATTTTCTGGATTCATTGTAGTATCCCAAAGCTGTATTGGATTCATCTCTCCAAGACCTTTATATCTCTGAATAGATATATTAAGTGAATTTTTCTTTTTAAAATTATTCATAATATCTATTTTTTCTTTTTCATTATAAGCATATTTCATTTCTTTACCTGACTGAACTCTAAAAAGTGGTGGCTGAGCGATATATAAATAACCATGTTCAATTATTGGTTTGAAATAACGAAAAAACAAAGTTAAAAGTAGTGTTCTTATATGAGAACCATCAACATCAGCATCTAATGTTAAAATAATACGGTGATATCTTATTTTCTCAATATTAAAATCTTCACCAATGCCTGTTCCTAATGCGATTATCAATGCTCTAATTTCTTTAAATGCTAAAATTTTATCTAACCTTGCTTTTTCTACATTCAAAATCTTTCCTCTCAAAGGCAAGATCGCCTGAAAACGTCTGTCTCTACCAGATTTACAACTATTATGAACAAAAATACCTGAAGCTAAAGCAAAATTATGAGTTTCTTCAACTTCCAAATCATAAACATCTATTTTCTCTTTTAATTTTATTATTTTCTTAATCTTATGATTATAATTAATAACAGATTCTTCTAATTCTTTTTTACTGCCATTAAAAAATCTATTACAAATTGTTTCATATTTCAAAAGAGATTTATCTCTTTTTTCTAACCTTTCTGTTTGATATTTTTCTATATCTATTTTTTTATTATCTTCAAAAATCTTTTTCATTAATTTTAGAAATTTTTCTAAATAAGTTTTATCATAAGATTTTTTTCTTTTCTTTCTAAACTCATCAGTCCACTGCTGTTTAGTTTTATTTGACCTCCAAGATAATAATTCAGAATTCTGCCATTGTTTTTTAGATTTTAAAGAAAATTCTTTTTTAATTTCTGGATGTTCATTAAAATATGTTTTTACTTTTTCTGATTGTTTTTTTCTATTTTCTTGATTAGACCAATATTCCTTTTGATTAAAAAATAAAAGTTTATTATTTTTCTCTCTATATTCAGAATTATTCTTATAAAAATCAAGAAATTTTTCTGTCATATATTTCTTATAATCTTCATTTTCCCATTGTTTCTTAGCTCTTTTGCTTAACATCTCTCGCATTTCTGGAGTAGTCATAATTTTTCTAACTTTTTCTCTATATTCTTTTGTTTGACGAGTTCTTAATGATCTTTCTTGAACATCTGGACGCCTAAGGGTTTTTTCTATATATTTATAATGCAACGTCATATGTTGTTTATATGACATACGTTTTATATTATTCAAATTATTATTCCTTTTATTAAAATCTACATGATGTCTATGTTTTCCATCAGAAATTTTATAAAAATTATTAGATAAATTAATTATATCTGCTAATATATGAGTATATATCCATTTTTTATATTTAGGATCAAAAACCATTTCGTAGCCATCCAATCCATAACCACTGCCCTTTTTTCTTTTTGATATTTTTCTATTAAGAGGGGCCATGCTACAATCGGGTGTTAATTCAATAGCGGGAATATAACTACCATCAACTAATCTAAACAAATGATCTGGAGTACAAATCATTTCTTCATCATTATCAAGTATAACTTTTATAACCTCTGCATTTTGTTTTGTTCTTCTTGGACTTAATATAGGGGCAATATCAATACGCCCGTCATCACGCATAGTATAACAATAATTCTTTTTTCCTTGAATATCTTCTTTAACTAATTCTTTAAAAGATAAATTCCTTCCATCAGCTAATGCAACTTTCGTTTTTCCAATCCAACAACCTCCGGCACTGTCTCCTTCAACTATGAAAATTTCTGATTCTTCTGGTTTTCTTGAAGAACAATCAGCTAATTTTCCAGGTAAGGCAAGTCCTTCTAATGCTCCTTTTCGTAAAACAGTTTCTCTTGCTGTTTTAGCTGCCTTTCTCGCCCTAGCTGACAGCAAACATTTTTCAATAACTAATTTTGCATCTTGAGGATTTCTTTCTAAAAAATCAACTAATGCTTCTGAAACAACTTGATCAACTGCTGACTTTGCTTCAGCATTTCCTAACTTTGCTTTTGTTTGACCTTCAAATTGAGGTTCTCTAATTTTAACTGAAACAACCCCAGTCAATCCTTCTCTAATATCTTCTCCTGATAAATTATCATCTCCTGTTTTTAAAATATCATTTTTCCTTGCATAATCATTAAAAGTTCTTGTAAGCGCAGATCTAAATCCTGTTAAATGAGTTCCACCTTCTCCAGTATTTATATTATTAGCAAAACTTTCTTCATAACATTCAAATTCATTTGTATATTGAAGAGCCGCTTCAACCATAACTTCATTTTTTTCTCCCAAACAATAAAATACATTATTGTTAAGAGTAGAATTTCCTCTAACTAAATATTTGATATAAGAAGAAAGTCCCCCTTCAAAATAAAAAGTATGACTTATTTTATTATCTTTTTCTCTTTCATCTTTAAATGTTATTTTAACTCCTTTTGTCAAATAGGCCTGTTGTCTTAAATGTTTTAAAACTTTTTTAGCACTAAATCTAATTTCTTTAAAAATTTCTGAATCTGGTTCAAAAATAATAGTTGTACCAGTTTTTTTACAAGGACCAATTTTTTTAAGTGCTGTTTTTGGTTTTCCTTTTACATATTCTTGATAATAATTATGCCCTCCTCTACATACTTCTGCCCGTAAAAAAATTGATAAAGCGCAAACAACAGAAACTCCAACACCATGAAGTCCACCAGACACTTTATATGCATTTCCTCCAAATTTACCACCAGCATGCAAGGTAGTCATTACTGTTTCAAGAGCTGACTTTTTTGTTTTTGAATGTTTATCTACTGGTATTCCCCTTCCATTATCAATTGTTCTTACTCTATTGTTCGGCAAAAGAGCAATTTCAATATTATTAGCATATCCAGCCATTGCTTCATCTAATGAATTATCAACTACTTCCCAAATTAAATGATGAACTCCATCAAGTGATGTTGAGCCAATATACATAGCTGGTCTTTTTCTAACTGGATCTAATCCTTCTAAAACATAAATATCCTTAGCCGAATAAGAACTAACATCTTTCTTTTTTATTTCTTTTGTTGTTTTTTCTTTAATCATAATTTAATAATTACATTTAATACTTACTTATTTTCGAACCTCCCACAAAAAATTCTTTTCTATTCCTTTAATAATTTTATCTTGAATTTCATCTATTTCTTTAGCAGTTAAAGTTTTATTTTCTGATTGATAAATTATATGAAAAGCAAAATTCTTTTTACCTTGTTCAATTTCTTTTCCTTCATAAATATCAAAAAGATCAATGTCTTTAATTAAAGAACCACCGATTGAATTAATCATATTTAAAACATCTATAACTCTTATTTTTTGAGGAACTAAGACTGCTAAATCTCTAACTGCTGATGGAAATTGAGAAATTGGTTGATACTCATTTTCTTCTGAATAAAGTTTTTGAAGCTTTTCAAAATCAATATCAAAAAGAACTACCTTTCCTTTAATTTTTAATTCCTCTAAAATTTTAGAAGAAATTTCTCCTAAAAATCCTACTTCAATTGAACCAATTTTTATTTCAGCAGATTTTTTAATATTCCAAATTGATAATTTACTTTGCTCAGGTGTTTGTTGATAATCATCATAATAAATATCGCTAATTCCTGATTTATTTAATAATAAATCAATCGCCCCTTTTAATTCATAAAAAATTTCTTTACTGCTATTTTTTTGAGCAATTAATCCGGTTAACATTTTTTTCTCATTATTTTTTAGAAAAAATATTTTTCCAATTTCAAATATTTTAATTTGATTAAAATTTTTAAAATTATCTTTTACATTTTTTAATAAGCTTGGAATCAAACTTGGACGCATATATTTATAATCTATACTAATTGGATTTTGTAATTCAATTAATTCATTAATATCATAATTTAAAATATCTTTTTGTTTTTCACCAATAAAAGAATAATTGTATACTTCTGAAAATCCAAGCTCTTTTAATCCATCTTTTGTTTTATTTTCCCAAATTATCTTATAATTTTTCTTTGAAGGAATTAAAGAAGAAACCGGAAATTTTTGTTCAATTTTTTCATATCCATAAATTCTGCCTATTTCTTCAATTAAATCTTCTTCTTCTAAAATATCCAAACGAAAAGTTGGTATTTCAACAATTGTTTTTATTTGACCTCCCCCCTTTATTTCAAATTCTAATTTATTTAAAATTCTTTTTATTTCTTTTAAAGAAATTTTTGTCCCTAATAATGTTTCAATATAATCTTGATTTAATATAATTTTTTTAGGTAATATTTTTTTAGGATAAATATCAATAATTTGAACAACTTTTCCTCCTCCAAGTTTATCTATAAGAAAGTTTGCTCTTTCTAAAGAAACCATTGTCAAATTAGGATCTATTCCTTGAGAATAAATATTTGAGGCCTCTGTTTTTTGACCTGTTTTTTTAGCTGTTTTATAAATAGTTTTTCTATCAAAATTTCCTGCCTGTAAAATAATATTTTTTGTATTTGAATCAACCTCGCTTAATTTTCCTCCCATAATTCCAACTAAATCAATTAATTTACCATTATTTTCTAAAACAATTGTTTCATCATCTAAAATGTGTTCTTTATTATTTAATGTCTTTATTTTTTCTCCTTCTTTTGATTTTCTTAAAATCATTTGATTATTTTCAATTTTATCATAATCAAAAGCGTGAAAAGGTTGCCCAGTTTCTAATATTAAATAATTAGTTAAATCAACTATATTATTAATAGATTTTAATCCTACTGATTCTATTCTTTGTTTTAACCATTTTGGTGATTGATTAATTTTTATTCCCTGAATAACTATTGCTGAATAACGAGAAACTAATTCAGGACATTGAATTTTCAAATCAATTAAATTTATATTTCCTTTTTTGCTTTTTATCTTTTTTGTTTTTAATAATTTTAAATTTTCATTTATAATAGCTGATATTTCTCTGGCCATTCCAAAATAACTTAAACAATCATGTCCCCTATTAGGCAAAACATCAATATCTATTAACCAATCATTTCCTTTTTTTTCTAATCCCTCTACTTCAAAACTATACATATTTAAAAGCTCAGCTAGTTTGTCTGGCTTTACTAAATTAGGAACATAATCTTTTAACCAATTATAAGAAAAAATCATATTTTAAAATTGATTTATAAATCTTAAATCTCCTGAATGAAATAATCTAATATCATTAATCTTATACTTCATCATTGCTAATCTGTCATAACCTACCCCAAATGCAAACCCTTGCCAATTTTTAGGATTTATCTTTCCTGCTTTTAAAACATTGGGATGAACCATACCTGCACCCATAAGCTCTAACCAACCAGTTTGAGAACAAACTTTACATCCTTTTCCTTCACAAATTGAACAATTCACATCAACTTCAAATCCTGGTTCTACGAAAGGAAAAAAACTTGGACGTAAACGAATTTTCACTTCTTTATTAAAAAATCTTGAAAGAAATTCTTTTATTATCGCTTTAAAATTAGCAACTGAAATATCTTTTCCTATCATTAAGCCCTCTACCTGATAAAAATTAGTTTCGTGGCTTGCATCAGTTGCTTCATATCTAAAAATCTTTCCAGGCGCAATAACCCGAAATGGAGGATTATTCTTTTCCATATATCTAATCTGAACAGGAGAGGTATGAGTTCTTAAAAGAGAACCATTTTTCAACCAAAATGTATCCCAAAGATCTCTAGCTGGATGATCAGCAGGAATATTCAAAGCATCAAAATTATAAAATTCTGTTTCAATTTCAGGACCTTCAATTATAGAAAAACCCATTGCTGTAAAAATTTCTTCAATTTCTTTTTTAATTAAAGTTAAAGGATGTAAATGACCTATCATTATTTTTTTTCCTGGTATTGAAATATCAATAGAATCATTTTCTATCTGACTACCATCATTCAAAAATATTTTTTTCTTTTCTTTAATACTTTCTTCTATTTGTTTTTTAATTTGATTAGTTGTTTTTCCTTTTTCTTTTCTTTCTTTATCAGATAAATCTTTTAAAGAACGCAAAATCAAGGTAATTTCTCCTTTTTTACCCAAATATTTTTTATAAACAATATCTAAATCATTTAAATCAGATGACTCTTCTATTTGTTTTTTTGCTTCAATTTTAAGATTTTCTAAATTCATAAAAAACAATAATAATATAGCTATTACTATTATAATTTTACCTTATTTTTTACTTAAAATCAACATCAAAATGTGGATAAAACCAGCATAGAGACCAGCATAGAGAGCGGGTCTCTATACTGAGATTTAGATACAAAAAAAGCCGTCTAATTTATATCAAACGGCTATATTATTTAAAGCTAATATTTTTAAAAAATTAAGTTTCTTTTCTATTTTGTTCTAGTTAATTCTGCCCAATTATCCTTGGGTCTGAGAGGTTTTGATCCATTTTTACACAAAGGACATTTACTCGGCTCAACTGCCCAAACTTTTCTTTCAACAAGTGATACTACTTTTACACCATCATCATATTGAATAGGAAGAGTTGAAGGTCTATGAACGAGCGTTGCAACAATTGAGATAAAATCAACTGCATTAGAATTTCCTGAGTTTACTGCTTGTCTAACATTTACAAATGTTTGACTTGTTGTAATAAGTTCTTCTACTTGAAGAACTTTTTGCATTCTAGGAATTCTAAATCTTTTCCAAACCATTGTTTTTCCATTCAAATCATTTGGGTCTTTTTCAGCAAACCCATGAATCGCTTTTAATGCTTTTGCAACTTCGTAAGAAAAAGTAATTGCAGCATAAGGAGAACCAATAACCCAATCAACATCTCTTGCAATGATTCCTGCTCTTTGAAGTCTAAAAACTAATTGAACAGCAAGAATCTCACAAAGATTAGGGTGTCTTAAAATATTAGAACAATTAAAATATCCATTACTACATTTTCCAGAAGTTAATTCAGCATGGGGTTTGTTTTCATCTCCGTCATGAACCCAAGCTACATCGCATTCTTCAAGCCATTCCATAATTTTTGATTCATGAACAGCTTGATCTCTATAAAATTTTGGGTCAAGATCTTTAATTTGTATGGTCATGTCTTCTCTCCTTGTTTGAGGGGGACGTTATCTAGGGATGTTAACTACTTTGTCAATTTCGTCAACAATTCTTTTTACTGCATCTACTGGACTACCAACTTCTGCTGGAGGACTAGTAATTGGTCTACCAATTACTAAATAATCTGCTCCTAATCGTATTGCTTTTTCAGGAGTCGTTATTCGTTTTTGATCTCCTATAACTGCCCATTGCGGACGAATTCCAGGAATAACTTTCAAAAAATCATCAAATAAAGAATATCGTCCTAATAATTCTAATTCTTCTGGCGAGCAGATAAGACCATCTGCTCCTGATTGTTGAAGCATTCTAGCAAATTGACCAACTTTAGATCCTGGAGTATCTCCAAAAATTGATCTACACTCATCTTCATCAATTGAAGTCAAAACTGTTACTCCTAAAACAAGAGAATTACCTCTATTTTCAACTGCTAACTTAATTGCTTCTGTGCCAGCAGAAGCATGAACATTAAACATTTTAACTCCAATCTCAGCTATTTCTTTTGAAGCACCAGCAACAGTATTTGAAATATCATTAAGTTTTATGTCCCAAAAAATCTTTCCTTTAATAAAAGCAAATAATAATCTAATTGCTTCAAGATTAGCAATAGCCTCATTAATACTTTGAGGAGCAACCATTAATCTAAGTCCAGCATTAATAAATTGCAACCCAAGTTTAAATCCTCCAACATGTGGACTTAAATCTCTGGCTAAAATAGCTGCTTTCTCCGGATCATTAGTATCCAAAGCAACAATAATCCTATCCTTAGCTTCCATTTGTACGCCCATCTTTCTTCTCCCTTTGTTAAGGAATCAAAATACAAAACCAAAGAACTATACTCTTTTTAACCTTAAACATAGAAAATGTCAACCATTACTCAACTAACGCACATTTCGGACAAAAAGAAAAGAGTAGTAAAATAGTTTAAAGGTTAAGAATAAAACTATTAAAACTAACTCTTTTCTATGAAAAATTATAGCATAAAGTCTGATTATGAGAAACAGACAAAGTTA
>JBDREW010000034.1:0-22136 GCA_043819385.1 Candidatus Nealsoniibacteriota bacterium
TTTAATATCTGATAATAATATATTATTGTAGTTCTTTAATAATTAGAAACAAAGGAGAGGGAAGGTGACTATAGAACAATGGTCAATATTTCTTTTGAAAAAGATTAGAGAAGAAAAAGAAATTCTCGGAAAAGAAAAAATATCTTTTGTGGATTTAACTCAAGGGTTACGAGAAGAAATAAGAGAAAGAGTTACAGATGATATTATTTTACAAGGAGTTGAAATGATAGAACATTTTTTAGAAAATATAAATTCTTAATTTTGCAAAATCGCTTTAAAATAAAAGCGATTTTTATTTGTCTTTTTTAAAAAGATTATGTTAATTTAAAAACAAGCAGGTTTCTTAGTAGGGAGAAAGATTTGAACAAGTTGATATCTTTGTATCACTGTGTCTCCTTGAGATATTGGCAAGTTCTGCTTTCTCCCTACTTTTATACCTTATAATAGTTCTTTTAAAAGTATAGTTTTATTAAAAAGACCTTTAATTATTGGTCTTTTTTTATTAGTTAAGTTTGTGGGATTGACTTTATTTATATATTTGCTATGGTATATTTGTTAAATGGATCTTTTTTTTGGAAAAGGAGACAAGGATGAAAAAAAGAAAAGGAAGCATGGTAGGAAAAATGGATGCTGAAACGTTAACTAATTTTCTGACTAATACTAGAGAAAGGTCAAGATTGACAGTTCTTTCTGGAGACAATGGAGCACTTAGAATTCATAATGTTGGTGTGCTTAAGAAAGAGTCAGGAGTTGTAATCCTTGATGGGAACAATGTTCTTTATCAAGACCAAGATTCTGGTGAATGGATGTGTAAAGAAGGGTCAAAAGGAAGAAGGACACCTTTATTTGCTGTTAAGTCAGCTTAATAGTTCTTTTTAAGGAGATAGCTTAAAAGATTAGAGTATTTTTTTATTTAAGAAAATTTTTGGTTAAAGTCCAGATATGTTTTCTCAAATAAAGCGATTTGAAACCTCAAATCGCTCTTTTTTTTGTATAAATATATAGAAAAATGATATAATATAAAAACTAAAAGCGAAAAACTAAAAGCGAGAAGCGAAATTGTAATAATATAAAAAATAAAAAATAAGTATTTTAAATTTTAAGTTATGGTTTTGCATTTTTAATTTTTAGTTTTAAATTTTTTCTATGTTCTTTCTTCCAATTAGCATATTAATTTTAATACTTTTTATTTTCTTTTTTCCTGTTTTATTTGTTTTGGGCTATTTTAATATTATTACAATTGGATTTGAAAAACTTGGTTTTTCATCAGAAGCAACTTTTCTAATTTTTTTCTTAATTTTAATTGGTTCTTTGATAAATGTCCCTTTAACAAGAATGAAACTTACTTATATTGAAGAAAAATCATTTTTTGGACTTTTAAAAACTACTAAATTAAAACCATCTGGTTTAGCTATTAATTTAGGCGGAGCTGTAATTCCTATTTTACTTTCAATTTATTTTTTAATTTTTATTCCTTTAGATTTAATTTTAATACCATTAATTTTAATGATAATATCTTTAAAATTTTTAGCTAGAGTTGTGCCAGGTAGGGGAATAGTAATTCCTGCTTTACTTCCTCCATTATTAGCATTACTTTTTGCTTTTATTTTTGTGCCTAATTTTAAAGCTCCTAGTGCTTTTGTTATTGGTGTTTTAGGAACTTTGATTGGAGGTGATATTTTAAACTTATCAAAAGCAATGAAATCAAACTCTGGTTTAATTTCAATTGGTGGAGCAGGAGTATTTGATGGAATATTTTTAGTTGGAATTGTTTCAGCTCTTTTCACATAAAGCATTATGTGATATAGTAATATAAATTTTCAATTTTCAATCTTCAATTTTCAATAAAAAATTAAATGAACCCTTACAATCATAACGAGTTTTAAATTATGTTTTTTGTTTATATATTACAAAGTAAAAAAGATAAAAGTATATACATTGGATGTAGTAATGACCTGAGAGAAAGGTTTAAAAAACATAATTTAGGATTTGTTAAATCAACAAAGTCGAAAATACCATTTGCACTTGTTTATTATGAGGCATATGCCTCAAGACAAGATGCCTTTAAAAGAGAACATAACTTAAAATTACGAGCCAGAGCATTAAAATAACTCAAAAATAGAATTCAAGGTTGTTTTGAGGTCTAAACTCGTTTAGTGTGAGGGTGAACAAAAATAGAACTTATATATTTTTAATAATAATTATAATTTTAACTATTGTTGGAGGAGCTTTTGTATATCCTCAAGGATTTGAACAAGTTGGTATTAATTTACCTAATTCTTTTAAGGCTCCTTTTAAATTAGGACTTGATTTACAAGGTGGGACTCATCTTGTTTATGAAGCAGATTTATCTGGAATAGCAAAAGAAGATTCTTCTTCTTCTATGCAAGGATTAAGAGATATTATTGAAAGAAGAGTAAATCTTTTTGGAGTTCAAGAGCCAGTAGTTCAAACTCAAGAAACAGATAAATATTATAGATTGGTTGTTGAGTTAGCTGGTATAAAAGAATTATCTGAAGCAATTGAAATGATTGGCCAAACACCTTTTTTAGAATTTAAAGAACAAAAAACAGAACAAGAAACTCAAGAAATTTTAGATAAACAAAAAGAGTTAGAAGGAAAAACAGAACAAGAAATTCAAGAAATTGAGAATTGGGAATTATCTTTAGAAGACCCTTATTTTAAATCAACTATTCTTACTGGAAAATATCTTAAAAAAGCAGAATTAGGATTTGAGCAGAATACTAACAAGTCAATGATTTTAATTAGTTTTAATAGTGAGGGTTCAGATATTTTTGAAGAATTAACTTCTAACAATATTGGTAAGCCATTAGCTATTTATATTGATAATATTTTACTTTCTGCTCCAATAGTTCAGGATTCTATTTCTGGAGGAAAGGCTCAAATTACAGGAGAATTTACTGTTCAAGAGGCAAAAGAGTTAGTTAGAGATCTTAATGCTGGAGCATTGCCTGTGCCAATAAAATTAATTTCTCAACAATCAGTTGGTCCTACTTTAGGAAAAATTTCATTAAATAAAAGTTTGGAGGCTGGAATATATGGATTTTTAATTATAATTATATTTTTAATAATTTTTTATCGTCTTCCGGGTATATTGGCCTCTTTAGCTTTATTAGTTTACATTATTTTGATTTTAAGTTTAATGAAATTAGTTTCTGTTACTTTAACATTAGCTGGAATTGGAGGTTTGATTTTATCAATAGGAATGGCTGTTGATGCAAATGTTTTGATTTTTTCTCGTATGAGAGAAGAACTAAAAGAAGGTAAAAGTTTTGCAACATCTTTGATAGAAGGGTTTAGAAGAAGTTGGCCATCAATTAGAGATGGAAATATAACCACTTTGATTGTTGCTTTTATTTTGTTTTGGTTTGGGACAAGCTTTATTGAAGGATTTGCTTTTACTCTAAGTATTGGAATTATAGTTAGTATGTTTTCAGCTATTTTTATTACTAAAACATTTCTTTTAATTTTTGCTGGAACAAAATTAGAAAACATTAAATGGATATGGAAATAAAGAGAAATTTTTAATTTTTAAAATAAGGAATTTATTATAGTATCTACATATTTGAAAATTAAGTTATTGAAAATTAATTGAAAATTGAAAATTGTAAATTAAAAATTATTATTTTATTATGTTTCCCTTTACTAAATATAGAAAAATTTATTTCATTTTTTCAGGAATTTTAATTATAGCAAGCATTGCTTGTCTTATTATTTTTGGTTTAAAACCAGGAATTGATTTTACTGGTGGCAGTATTTTAGAAATAGAATATATACAAGAAAGACCAGCAAATGAAGAAATAAGAGAAAAATTAACTGAATTTGATTTAGGAAATATTTATATCCAGCCAACAGGAGAAAAAGGAATTATTTTAAGAACAAAAGATATTGATGAAATAACACATCAGCAAATTTTAGAAAAGATTAGAAATGATGGAAATGAAATAGAAGAAAAACGTTTTGAATCAATAGGTCCAGTTATTGGTCAAGAATTAAGACAGAAAACTAATATAGTTGTTATTTTAGTTATTTTATCAATAATTGCTTATATTGCTTTTTCTTTTAGAAGAATTCAAGTGCCTTTGAAATCATGGCAATATGGAATAATCAGTATTTTAGCTCTTTTCCATGATGTTTTAATTCCATTAGGAATTTTTTCTATTTTAGGAAAATTTTATGGAGTAGAAATATCTATACCAGTAGTTACGGCGCTTCTTGCTGTATTAGGATATTCAGTAAATAATACTGTAGTTGTATTTGATAGAATAAGAGAAGGGCTTTTAAAAAGAGGAGGTTATTTTGAAGATATTGTTAATTTAAGTTTAAATCAAACATTTTCAAGACAGATTAATACGTCTCTTACTACTTTATTTGTTGTAATAGCAATATTCTTTTTTGGTGGAGAAACTTTAAAATATTTTTCTTTAGCATTAATACTTGGAATTATATCAGGAACTTATTCCTCAATTTTTTTAACGGGTTCTATGCTAATAACTTGGTTTCAATGGAAACAAAAGAAATTAGATTAATAGTTTTACACAGGTTAATAGTAGTTGACATTTTTTTTAAAAAATGTTTAAATAAAGGAAATAAATAATAAAACGATTTTAATTTGTCTATCTATTTTTTATGGATAAGGATAGTTATTTGAATCGTATCAAATTATGGATTTTAATTATTCAAAAATTTGCGCAAACCTTTTAAAAGAATTACCTCCTAAAATGAGAGATATAGTTGAAAGGCGTTTTGGTTTAAAAAAAAATGAAAAAGAAACATTAGAAGTAATCGGAAAAAGTTATAATATTACTAGAGAAAGAGTTCGTCAAATTGAAAAAGAAGCATTTTCAAAAATTAATCTTAATAATTCAGATTGTGTAAAAGTTTTCCAATATTTTAATAATACTATCGGATTTTTTGGTAATGTTAAAGAAGAAAAATCATTACTTAATGTTTTAGGAGATGAAAAAAATATAAATAAAGTTTTCTTTTTATTAAGTTTATCAGATAATTTTGAAAGATTTTCTGATGACGAGAAAACTTATTCTTTTTGGGCAAGAGATAAAAAATCAGTTGATTTAGCTGAAAAAGTTATTAATTTAACTTTTGATCAATTAAAGAAAGAAAAGAAACCTTTTCTTTTAGATGAACTTTATTTAATTCAGAAAAATGATATTTATAAAATTTTAGGAAATAATATAAATAAAAATATCTTTAATTCATATATTGAAATTTCTAAAAAGATTCAAAAAAATAATGAAAAAGAAATTGGATTAGCAGGTTGGGTTGAAATCAATCCGAAAGGAATTAAAGATAAAGCATATTTAGTTTTGAAGAAACAAGGAAAATCTCTTCACTTTAGAGATGTGGCTGAATTAATAGAAAATTCTCCTAATTTCTCTCAAAATAAAGTTCATATTGCGACAGTTCATAATGAGCTTATAAAAGATGTAAGATTTGTTTTAGTTGGTAGGGGACTTTATGGATTAAAAGAATGGGGCTATGAACCAGGAGTGGTAAAAGATGTAATTTTAAAAGTTTTAAAATTAGCAAAAAATCCTTTATCAAAAGAAGAGATTTTAGAAAAAGTTTTAGCTCAACGTATTGTTAAAGAGAATACAATTATTTTAAATTTACAAGATAGAGAATGTTTTTTAAGAAATGAGAATGGAAAATACGCAATAAAAGAGAACTAAAAAGTTCTTTTTTATTATCCACAATTTTAAATATTTATAATCAAAAAAGATTATAAATTTTCTTCATTAAAAACTAAATTATTAAAAATTTATTCGAAATTGAAAATTCGAAATTAAAAATTATTTTTATCTTATGTTTCCTCCAGAATTTTTAAATTTATTAGATTTTCTTTCTCCAGTGCTTTTGCCAATGTGGCAAATTATAAAACATTGGTGGTGGCTACCTCTTCCTTTTATTTTGTGGTGGCCTTTTTCTTCTCTTTGGCTTTGGTGGCGTGTTGGTAAATGGATTGAGAAAAAAAAATCTATTTTTCTTGAAATTAAAATACCAAAAGAGGTTTTAAAACCAGTAAGGGCAATGGAAATAGTTATGTCTGCTTTGCGTCAGACAATTTATGCTCCTCCTGATTGGTGGGAAAAATGGATTGATGGACAAATTCAACAATCTTATTCTTTTGAAATTATTTCAATAGGTGGTCGAGTTCATTTTTTAATTAAAATTCCAGAAGATATTAGAGATTCAGTAGAATCAATTATTTATTCTCAATATCCTGATGCAGAAATTTCATTATTTAATGATTATACAAAAGATGTGCCTCAGGATATTCCAAATAAGGATTGGGATTTATGGGCAACTGATTATATACTTTTAAAACCAGATGCTTATCCTATTAGAACTTTTATGGAGTTTGAAACAGAAAGAGAAGCAAAGGAAGAAAAAAGAGTAGATCCTTTGGCTGGTCTGCTTGAAGCAATGGATAAAATAAAGTCAGGTGAACAGCTTTGGATTCAGATTATAGCTCAACCAGTTACTGATAAAGAGATTCCATGGATAACAGAAGCAAAAAAACTTAGAGATGAACTAGCTAAAAGAACTAAAAAGCCAGTTAAAAGAAAAGCACTTTTATTTGAAGCGGCTGATGTTTTAATCTCTGGAAAACTACCTGATGAATCTAAAAAAGAAGAAGGCGCTATTATGCCTGAAATGCAATTAACTTCTGGAGAAAGAGATATAATTAAAGGAATTGAAAATAAAATTGCCAAACCAGGATTTAAGACAACTATTAGATTTGTTTTTTTAGGAAAAAAAGATGTATTTAATAAAGCAAATTTACGCCTTCCTTTTGGCTATTTTGCTTCTTATTCAACAGAAAATCTTAATTATTTAGTACCTTGGGGTAAAACAATTGTTAAAATACATAAAAGCTGGTTTTTACCAATCAATCTTTTGCTTTCAAAAAGATTGTATCTTAGAAAAAGAAAACTTTTTAGAAATTATGTTATGAGAGTAACTCCTCTTTTTCCTTTATCGGGAGGAACATTTGTTTTAAATACTGAAGAATTAGCTAGTTTATTTCATTTTCCTGGTAGAAGCTCTGCTTCTGCTCCTTCTGTTGGAAGAATTGAATCTAAAAAAGGTGAACCACCTATAACTTTGCCTACAGAGTAAAAAACATAAAAAATTAAGAACCTAACTCACTTTGTTTGTTAGAACCTTAATTCGTTAATGTAAAATCATATATTCTTGAATTAAAAAGATAAAAAAATAAAAAGGAGGGGAGAAGCTGGGAAGAGCCCCGACCTCTCTTCGAGAGGGAAAGGAAGTTTTTTAGAGGTCGGGGCTCGGGAGGGGGAAGATAAAAAGATAAAAAGATAAAAATATAAAAAAATTAATTAAAATTATCCATCACAATCAGAAATTTCTTTGAAATTTTAGTGTGAGAATAAGAAAATTTAAAATTAGGTCATTAAAAATTCATTCAGAATTAAAAATTAAAAATTCAAAATTGAAACTCTAATATGGGAGAAATAAATTTTTTCGCTGAAACAGATTTTCGTAATACAAAAAAGAAATTTGGTATTAAAGTTGACGATAGACGTCGGCATCTTTATGTTATTGGAAAAACTGGAATGGGAAAATCAGTGATGCTTCAAAATATGGCAATTCAAGATATTCAAGAGGGCAGGGGAGTAGGTATTGTTGATCCTCATGGAGAATTAGCAGAATCATTATTAAATTTTATTCCATCAGATAGAATTAATGATGTAATTTATTTTAATCCAGCTGATTTAGATTATCCAATTTCTTTTAATGTAATGGAGAAAGTTGATGTAGCATATCGTCATTTAGTAGCTGGAGGGCTTATGGGAGTCTTTAAAAAGATCTGGCCTGATGTTTGGTCTGCTCGTATGGAATATATTTTAAATAATAGTATTTTAGCTTTGCTTGAATATCCTGGTTCAACTTTATTAGCGGTCAATAGAATGCTTTCTGATCCAGAATTTCGTACAAAAGTAGTAGAAAAAATTACTGATCCAGTTGTTAAGGCATTTTGGGTAAATGAATTTGCTCGTTATGCTCAAAAATATGAAACAGAAGCAACAGCAGCTATTCAAAATAAAGTTGGTCAGTTTATTTCAGCCCCTGTAATTAGAAATATTATTGGTCAAGTTAAATCATCTATTGATATGAGGGAAATTATGGATAAAAAAAAGATATTAATTTTGAATTTATCAAAAGGAAGAATAGGAGAAGATAATTCAATGTTATTAGGAGCTCTTTTAATTACTAAGCTTCAATTAGCGGCTATGAGTAGAGTAGATATCCCTGAATCAGAAAGAAAAGATTTCTTTTTATATGTAGATGAGTTTCAGAATTTTGCAACAGAATCATTTGCTAATATCTTATCTGAAGCAAGAAAATATAGATTGTCTTTGATTTTAGCTCATCAATATATTGCTCAAATGGATGAAAAAGTAAGAGATGCTGTTTTTGGGAATGTCGGAACCTTAATTTCTTTTAGAGTTGGAGCAGAAGATGCAGAATTCTTAGAAAAAGAATTTACTCCAGAATTTTTAACAGAAGATATTGTTAATTTAGCTAAATATAATATTTATTTAAAATTAATGATTGATGGATTGGCTGGGAGACCTTTTTCAGCTACAACTTTGCCTCCATTTCCTTTTCCAAAAGTATCTAATATAGATAAGATTATAAAAGTTTCGCGTGAAAGATATGGAACTCCAAAAAAAGAAGTAGAAGAAGATATAAATAAATGGGCTGGATTTTCTGAAATAATAAAAGCTTCAAACTCTGGGTTAATTAATCAAACTCAAAAAGAAACAATTCTTTATGATGCTGTTTGTGCTATGTGTAAAAAAGAAACTAAAGTAGTTTTTCCTCCAGATGGTAAAAGACCGGTTTATTGTAAGAATTGTTTGAAAAAAGTAAAAGCCGAGATAGAGCCCTCAGAAAAAAAAGATTCATCTGTTTCTTTAGAGAATGCGATGGAAGAAGAACCAGTTTCTTTTTCAAGGTCTGCGAACAAAACAGAATTTTCAAAAAGAAAAAGAAAAGAAGTTGATTTAGGAGAATTAAAAAAAACTTTACAAAAGTCATTAAATAAATTTGAAGATGAAAACAAAGAATAATGAAAGTTCTTAAAGATTTTAATTTTAAAAATAAAAGAGTATTAGTTCGTTGCGATTTTAATGTTCCTTTTAATGAAAAAGGAGATATTTTAGATTTGTATAGAATTAAACAAACTATTCCTACTATTAAATATTTAATTAAGAATAAAGCAAAAATAATTTTAATGAGTCATTTAGGTTCTCCAAAAGGAGAAAAAAAAGACGAGTTAAAAATAAAATTAGTTCAAAAAGAGCTTATTAAATTTTTAAATTCTGATGTTATCAGTGTAGATGATTGTATTGGAAAAGATATTGAAAAGAAAACCCTTAGAATGAAAGCAGGAGAAGTTTTACTTTTAGAAAATTTAAGATTTCATAAAGAAGAAGAAGACAATGATTTAAAATTTAGTAAAGAACTTGCTAAATTAGCTGATATTTATATTAATGATGCCTTTAGCGTTTGTCATAGAAAACATGCTTCAATAGTTGGAGTTCCAAAATATTTAGAATCAGGAATTGGGTTATTACTTGAAAAAGAAATAGAAGTTCTTTCTAAAGTTTTAGAAAATCCGTTAAGACCATTAGTAGCTATTGTTGGGGGAGCTAAAATTGAAAGTAAAATTAAAGTAATTGAACAATTTTTAGAAAAAGCTGACCATCTTCTTATAGGAGGGAAAATTGCTAATGCTATTTTAGTTGTAAAAGGAATTTGTGTTGGAAGACCATGGCCAGAAGAATCAGCAGTAGAGAATATAAAAGATTTGAATTTAACATCAACAAAGCTTCATCTTCCTATAGATGTTCTTGTTTCTCCTGATGATATTGGAAAAGTTTATTTAAAAGAATCAGCTCCTGCTAAAGCAAGAAAAGATGAAATGATTTTAGATATAGGACATGAAACGGTTGATATTTTTTCTAGAATAATTAAAGAGGCAAAAATGATAGTTTGGTCTGGTCCTGTTGGTTTTTTTGAAAGAGCTCCTTTTGAAAAAGGTACAAAAAAAATAGCAGAAGCAATAGTTAAAAATAAAAAAGCGTTTAAAATTGTTGGAGGAGGGGATACTATTTTTGCTATTTCAAAATTTGGTTTACGTAATCAATTTGACCATGTTTCAACTGGGGGTGGAGCAATGTTAAAATTTTTAAGTGGAGATAAATTACCAGGATTAGAAGTTTTGGAATAATTATATTTTTAAAATGCAAATTAAAAATTTAAAAAAAGCTTCAAATAGGATTTTAAAAGCTATAAAAAATAATGAAAAGATAATTATTTATGGAGACGCTGATTTAGATGGAGTATCGTCAGTTATTATTTTGAAAGAAACCGTCAAAAGTTTAGGTGGTAATATTGTTGATATTTATTTTCCAGATAGAGAAAAAGAAGGGCATGGACTTACTGAAACAAGTTTAAAGTATTTAAAAAAATATAATCCTTCTTTATTAATAACATTAGATTGTGGTATTGGAAATTTTAAAGAAATTAAACTTGCTAATAAAATAGGATTTGAAGTAATAATTATAGATCATCATCAAGTATTAGATAAACTTCCAGAAGCTAAAATTATTGTTGACCCAAAACAAGAAGGAGAAAAATATCCTTTTAAAGATTTTGCTAATGTTGGATTAACATTTAAACTTGCAGAAGTTATTTTAGGAAAAAAAATGACGGAGACCTTAAGAGAGAATTTTTTAGAATTAACTGCTTTAGGTACTATTGCTGATATGATGCCGAGGAAAGATGAAAATGAAAAATTAATTGCAGAGGGTCTTAGTACTTTAGAATCAACTTGGCGACCAGGAATTCAAGCATTGTTTGAATTAAAAGAAATAATTTCTTTGAATTTAATGGAAAGAGTTTATAAAATAAATTCTATTTTAAATATTAGGGATGTTGAGAATAGAATGCCTGCCTCTTTTCGTCTTTTAAATTCTATTGATAAAGAAGAGGCAAAAAAATTAGCTAAATATTTATTTCAAAAAAATATAGAAAAAAGAGAAAAAGTAGCAGATATTGTTGAGGAAGTTGAAAAAAGAATTTCATTAAAATCAGGATCAATTATTTTTGAAGGAGATTCAAATTGGGAACTTATTTTATTAGGTGTAGTTGCTTCTATTTTAACAAAACGATATAATAAACCAGTATTTTTATATAAAGAACAAAAATTAGAATCACAAGGAGCTATAAGAGCTGGTTCTGGGTGTGATGTTGTTCATGCAATGAAAGAATACAAAGGTAAACTTATAACATTTGGAGGTCACGCCAAGGCAGCAGGGTTTAAAATTAAAACCAAAGAATTAGATGATTTTGAAGAACATCTAACAAAATATTTTAAATAAATTTTCTCTTTTCGAGACCTGACCACTATTATTGAAACTTATAACTTAAAACTCATAACTTTTAAAAATCTAATTTCATTTCAACTTTTTTCTCTCCCTCTCCGAGACCCGACCTCTTTCCAGCTTTCCTTTCTTTCTATTTTGATTTTTAATTTGTCATTTTGATTTTTGATTTTTGATATTTAATTTTTAATTTTTCTATCCTTCTCCCTCTCGAAGAGAGGTCGGGTCTTAATTTCAGCTTCCCCTTTTTTTATTTCAAATTTTAAATTAAACACATGAAAAAAATAATAATTTATACAGATGGTGGATCTCGAGGTAATCCTGGAAAAGCTGGAGTTGGAGTTGTTGTTTGTAATGAAAAAGGTCAATCTATTGATAAATATTCAGAATATTTAGGTGATAATTTAACTAATAATGAAGCAGAATACAATGGAGTAATTTTTGCTTTGAAGAAATTTAAATCTTCATTCGGAAAAAAATTAGCAATTGGTACTGAAATTGAAATAAGGTCTGATTCAGAACTTATGGTTAAGCAATTAAATGGGGAATATAAGATTTTAGATTCTAAAATTCAACCATTATTTTTAGATGTTTGGAATTTAAAATTTGATTTTGGCAAAGTAATATTTAAACATATTACTAGAGATAAAAATACAGAAGCAGATAGATTAGTTAATGAGGTTTTGGATGAAAAATCTAAATCTCAAAAATTATTTTAAATATTTAAAAAGTGAAAATTAAAATAAAAAAAGAGCGCTTTTGTCTCCATGGCGTTTGGTTCGTGCCATCGGATGACAAAAGCGCTTAAGAACTGGGCAAAGATGATTTTTTTTCGCGAATACGTTTGGGACATCGCTAAGGCTTCCTTAAAAACCACAGAAATCATCAAGGCCCTAATTTTCCTTTTTTACTGAAAGCGCATTGCGCGCGAAGTTGGCTAACAGCAAACGAGTGCCTTTTTGGTGCTTACTACTCGTCCTTTTTCAGCATGTTTAACAAGAAAATGTCCCGTTTTCTTATTTACTTAAAGATAAGGATTTCTTTAAGCCATACAGGTAAGCTAATTACTATATTTACATTATATCATACCCACATATTTTGTCAACCCCTTTCGTGATTTTTATTGAATTTTATTATTTAAATGAAAAAATCCCAAATCAATGGGATTTTTTAATATCATAGTAAGACTATAAGCCGAATTCTGTTTCTTAATAATAAAGTAAATTTATTATTAAAATAGTGATCATCTATCTAATGCGAACTACTTTTCACAAAAGTTTAACATGAATTTGCTGAACTTTTGGTTTGTTCTTGCACTCGATAAGGATTTAGCCGTTTCACTCTCGTATTACTACGAGATTTACCCCTAAAAGGGGTACCGTAGTCCTTTCGGACTTTGGCGTCACTGTTCGCACCTCGCTTTGATAATAAATTATCAAATGACGGCCTTAACAACCGCTATCTTTTTAGATTCCAGTACTCTATGCTCGTCGAATCTTTTAAAACTGATTAAACTTTCGTTTCTATCATTTTCTTTTTTTGAATTTCATTCCACGAGCTTAGAGTACTGGAAAATGAGTGTTCGGACTTTCCTCCCAATTCCGTTATAAACGGAAAAGAGTAATCACTCATCTTACTACGACAATTATACCTTAGCAAAGTTTTGAACATTTGTCAACCCCTAACAGAATTTTGAATTTTGTCTCGCTTTTAGCGAGATAAAATTATTATTTGTAAAATAGGGAAAAAAGTATTAGAATAGATAATAAATTAATATAAGTGATGTATATTTTCTAAACTTAAAATATGGGCAAGAATGAGAATATTTTTCAATCTCGGGTTGGCTGTGGGTTTGGCGAATTGAAAAATATTCTTATTCTTGCCTGAATAATTTTATATTATATGATTATACGTGTTTTAAGATCTCAAACAAAAACAATTACTTTTGCTGCTCTTATTTTAGCTATTTCAAGTTTGATTAGCCGTTTTTTAGGTTTGGTAAGAGATAGATTATTAGCTGGTAATTTTGGAGCAGGGGAAGAGTTAGATGTTTATTTTACAGCCTTTAGAATTCCTGATTTTGTATATGGTATTTTAATTCTTGGAGGAATTACAGCTGCTTTTTTGCCAGTTTTTTCTCAATATTTTCATAAAGAAGATAAAGAAACTCATCAGTGGTCAAATGAAGTTATTGAGTTTACTAATAACGTATTAAATTGTTTTTTAATTTTACTTGTTTTGATATGTGGAATTTTAGCTATTTTTACACCATTTATAATTAAACTTATTGTTCCAGGTTTTTCTTCAGAAAATATTACTTTAACAATAGCACTTACAAGATTAATGTTTTTAAGCCCTATATTATTTGGCTTATCAAGTATTTTTTCCGGGATACTTCATTATTTCAATAGATTTTTAATTTATTCTTTAGCTCCAATTTTATATAATTTAGGAATTATTTTTGGGATAATATTTCTTGTTCCAACATTCGGAATTTTTGGTTTGGGTTATGGAGTTATTTTAGGAGCTTTTTTGCATTTAGTTATTCAAATACCAGCAGCTAAATTTTCTGGATATAAATATAGACCTGTTTTTAATTTTAGATTTCCTGGAATTAAAAAGATTTTTAAATTAATGATTCCAAGAATAATCGGTTCAACTGCTTATCATATAAATTTAATTGTAATTACTGCTATCGCTTCTACATTAACTATTGGAAGTATATCTGTTTTTAATTTTTCTAATAATCTTCAATATTTTCCTATAGGAATAATTGGAATTTCATTTGCTATATCTTCTTTTCCTATTTTTGCTCGTTTGTTAGCAAGAAATAAAAAAGAAGAATTTTTAGAGAGGTTTTCTTCAACTTTTCGTCAGATACTTTTCTTTATAATTCCAATTTCTTTTTTAATGTTTCTTTTGAGGGCTCAAATAGTTAGATTGATTTTAGGAACAGGAGAATTTGGCTGGTTAGAAACACGTCTTACCGCTGCAAGTTTAGGAATCTTTTGTTTTGGAATTTTTGGGGCAAGTTTAATTCCATTAATAGTAAGAGTTTTTTTTGCTTTACAGAATACTAAAACACCAGTTCTTATCGCAATAAGTTCTATGGTTGTAAACGTAATATTTTCTTTTTTGTTTGTTTCTCTTTTAGGATATTCAAATATTTTTAGAGATTTTTTCGTTTTTGCTTTGAATCTTAAAGATATTGAAAATATACAGGTAATAGGTCTTGCTTTGGCACTTTCAGTATCTGCTTTATTTCAATTAATATTACTTTTAATATTTTTGTACAAAAAGATAGGGAATTTTAAAATAAAAGAAATTTCTTTTTCATTAGTTAAGATTTTATCTTCTTCTATTATAATGGCTTGTTTTTCTTATTTTGTTCGTCAGAGATTTGCTAATTCCATAAGCGCTCTATATTTTTGGGGAATTTTTTGGCAAACATTTTTTACAATTTTAATTGGAGTTTTAATTTATTATCTTTTCAATTTGTTCTTTAAATCTAAAGAAATAGAAACTATTAAATTATCATTTTTAAAGCAATTTAATGAAAAACATTAGAAACTTTTGTATTATTTCTCATATTGATCATGGTAAATCAACTTTAGCTGATCGTTTTTTAGAATTGGGTAAAGCGATATCTTCAAAAAAAATGAGACCTCAATTTTTAGATATGATGGATTTAGAGAGAGAAAGGGGAATTACTATTAAACTTCAACCAATTAGATTGAAGTTTAAAATTAAAGATAACCAAGAATATATTTTGAATTTAATAGATACTCCTGGTCATGTAGATTTTAGTTATGAAGTTTCTCGATCGTTAGCTGCAGTAGAAGGAGCAATTTTATTGGTTGATGCTAATTCTGGAATTCAGGCACAAACATTAGCTAATTTAGAATTAGCTCAAAAACAGAATTTAGTAATTATTCCTGTGGTTAATAAAATAGATTTACCTCAAGCAAGAATAGAGAGAGCAGTTGAAGAATTATCAAATCTTTTGGAAATTGAAAAATCAGAGATTATAAAAATATCAGCTAAAAATGGAACTAATGTTGAAAAAATTATTGAAGCAATAATTGAAAAAATTCCAAGTCCTAAGATAGAGGGTATGGGAAAACCCTTTAGAGCTTTAATTTTTGATTCAAAATATGATGTATATAAAGGAGTAATCGCATATGTAAGAGTAATAGATGGAGAAATAGAAAAAAATGATAAGATAGAGCTTATGGCAACCAATGCAAAAGGTGATGCAAAAGATATCGGTTTTTTTATTCCTGAAATGTCTTCTCAGAAAAAAATAGAAAAAGGAGAGATTGGATATATTGCAACTGGGATTAAAGAGCCAGGTAAAGTTAGAGTAGGTGATACTATAATAAAATTAGATAAGGTCGGATCTCGTTCAATTGCTTTGGAGGGATATAAGGAAATTAAGCCAATGGTTTTTGCAAGTTTATTTCCAGAGAATCCCGATGATTTCGATTTATTAAAAGATGCTTTATCTAAATTAAAATTGAATGATCCATCTTTGTTTTTTGAACCAGAAACTAAAGAAGCATTAGGTAGGGGTTTTAGATGTGGTTTTTTAGGAACTTTACATACTGAAATTGTTTCTGAACGGATTCAAAGAGAATTTAATTTAGGATTAATAATTTCTACTCCGTCTGTTACTTATAGAATAAATGAGGGTATGGATGATGAGAAAACTATTTATTCTGCAACTGATTGGCCAGATCAAGGTCAAATAAAAGAAGTAAAAGAACCATGGGTATATTTAGAAGTAATAAGTCCAATTAAATATATTGGTCCTTTGTCAGATGTATTAAAAAATCTTAGAGGAAATTATATTGAAACAAAATATCTTACATCTGAAAGAATGATTTTAATTTACGAAGTTCCTTTAGCAGAAATTATTACTAATCTATATGATAAAATAAAAAGTATAACTCAGGGATATGGATCAATGAATTATAGAGTGATAGATTATAGAAAAGGGGAGTTAGTTAAAATGGATATTTTAATTGCTGAAGAAAAACAAGAAGCATTTTCAAAAATTGTTCCTGAAAAATTTGCTCAACAAGAGGGTAGAGTTTTAGTAGAAAAAATAAAGAAGTTTTTACCTTCTCAACAATTTTCAGTTCCTATCCAAGCGGCAATAGGTGGTAAGATTATTGCCAGAGAAACAAAAAAAGCCCAGAGAAAAGATGTTACAGGGGCTTTGTATGGAGGAGATTATAGTAGAAAAAGAAAATTATTAGAAAAACAGAAAAAAGGCAAGAAAGCAATGAAAGAAAAGGCTAAAATTAAAATGAACTCAAAGGTATTTTTAGATGTTTTTAGAGGATAAAGAATTAAAAAAGAGGTGCCAAGCTAAAAGCTACCATGCTTAAAACAACCATAGATATTGCGATAATCCAAATTATTTTACCAATTGATTTTGCAGTTATTTTCATAATATTATAATATATTAAATGAGTGATATAGATTTTTTAAACTTAAAATTAATGCAAGAATTAAGATATTTTTCAATTCGCCAAACCCACGGCCTGTCCGAGATTGAAAAATATCTTAATTCTTGCTTAAATACTTATATATCATTCATTATTTAATTAATAACTAATAATTCTATGATACCAAAGATTGAGAAAAATAAAAAGGATAAGTCATATAAAGAAATTATTTTTTGGGTTGTTATTGTTATAGTAGCTATTACACTAATAAGTATTTTGGTTTCTGGTAATATAAGAATGAAGAATAAGCGAGAAGAATACAATTCTCAGATTGAATTATTAAAAAAACAAATTGAAGAAACAGAAAGGAAAACAAAAGAATTAGAAAAAGGAGTTTCTCAAGCAGGGAGTAAAGAACAACTAGAAAAAATCGCTCGAGAACAGCTTGGTTTAAAAGCTCCAGGAGAAGAAGTTGTTGTTATTAGTAAGGAAGAAGATGAACAAGAAAATTTTTCTGTTAAAAAAGAAGAAGATGAGCAAGAAAATCAAAGTTTTTTAAATCCAAGAACTTGGTGGGAATGGATTGTAGGGAATGAATAAAGAAGTATTAAGTATTATGTATTAAGCGGGATTAGTATAGTGGTAATACGTTTGCTTCCCAAGCAAAAGACGCGAGTTCGATTCTCGTATCCCGCTTTGCCGATGTAGCTCAACTGGTAGAGCAATACTTTCGTAAAGTATAGGCAGTCGGTTCAAGTCCGACCATCGGCTTATTTAATTTTTAAAAGCTTGACAAAAAATTATTAAATGATATAATTTAAATAATAGAATAAAGGATAGTCTTAATGACTATCTTGCAAAGACGATTGATGAACTGGACTTGAGGCAAAGATTTTGCTTCCTTTAGTAGGTTTAATTATCTATTTTCATATTATGTGATTATCAAAAAAAATATATCACATAATGTTGATTTGAAGTTTAGTCAGGTGTTCTCAATTGTCAAAGGGCTGTGGTACTAGTACTCCCAGCCCTTTTTTAATTTTTTGAAATATGTAATAATAAAAATGAAAAGATAAAATATGTCAGATTTAAATTTTTCTTCTCCTGAGACCCGACTTTCTTTCCTGAGACCCGACCTCCCTAAAACTTTTCCCTCTCCTTGGAGGTCGGGGCTCTACCAGCTTCTCCCTTCCCTCTCAAAGAGAGGTCGGGTCTCTTCAAACTATAAATATGTCAGATTTAAATTTTAAAATTAAAGAATTACAAAATAAACTCCATCATTTGATGGACTGTCTTTGATATAAATAAAAAGAAAAAAAGAATAGAGGAGTTAGAAAAGATTGCTCAAGAGCCAAATTTTTGGGAAGATACAGAAAAAGCTGGAGAAATAAATCAAGAAATGTTTGATTTAAAAGAAGAGATTGATAATTTTAACAAACTAAAATTAGAATTAGATGAATTGAACGAATTAATAGATTTAGCTGAAAAAGACGAGAAGATATATCAAGAGCTTGAAAAGAAATATAATGATTTTGAAAAGAAATTTGAAAAAGAAGAAACTCATATTTTTCTCTCAGGAAAATATGATAAAAATAATGCTATTTTACAGATATTTTCAGGAGCAGGTGGAGTAGATGCTCAAGATTGGGCAACGATGTTATTAAGAATGTTTGAAAGGTATTGTCAAAATAAAAAATTCAAAATAAAAAAAATACAGCAGTCATTTGGAGAAGCAGGAGGACCAGAAGGAAGGATTGGAACAAAATCAGCTACATTAGAAATTAAAGGAAAATTCGCTTATGGTATATTAAAAAAAGAAACAGGAGTGCATAGATTAGTTCGTCAGTCACCTTTTTCTTCAAAAGATCTTAGACATACTTCATTTGTTTTAGTTGAGGTTATACCTGAAATTACAAAGAAACAAGAGGATGAAATTAAAATTAAATCAGATGATTTAAAAATAGAAACTTTTAGAGCATCAGGTCCGGGTGGTCAACATGTTAATAAACGTGAATCAGCAGTAAGAATTATTCATATTCCAACAGGAATAAGTGTAAGTTCTCAGGAGGAACGTCTTCAAGGATTAAATAAAGAAAAGGCAATGAAAGTTTTGTATTCAAAACTTTCTCAATTAAAAGAAAAAGAACGTAAAGAAAAAATAAAAGAAATAAGAGGGGATATGATTTCAGCTAGTTGGGGCAACCAAATAAGATCTTATGTTTTTCATCCATATAAATTAATAAAAGATCTTCGTACTGGAATAGAGACCTCTAATGTTGAAAAAGTTTTAGATGGAGAATTAGATGAATTTATAGAAGTAGAAATAAAAGAAAAATAATTTAATAATTATTTTTATGATAATTTTAGAAAATATAACAAAAATATATCCTTCTCGTTCAGGAGTAGAATCTATTACAGCTTTGAAGGATGTTTCATTAAGAATAGAACCAAAAGAATTTGTTACTATTGCTGGAAAATCAGGAGCAGGGAAGTCAACATTGTTTAAATTAATTTTAAGAGAAGAAAGACCAACTAATGGTCGGGTTTTTTTTGGTAATTATGATGTAAATACAATTAAAAATTCAGATATTCCTGAATTAAGAAGAAGAATAGGAACAGTATTTCAGGATTATAAGTTATTTCCTTTAAAAACAATTTATGAAAATATTGCTTATGTTATGGAAGTAATGGGAGCTGATGAAGAGGACATTAAAAGAGATGTTTCCCAAATTTTACAAATAGTTGGCTTAGAAGATAGGGAAGAAAATTTTCCGAATGAACTTTCTGGGGGAGAAAGGCAGAGGGTAGCCATCGCTCGGGCTTTAATTCATCAACCAGAACTTATTTTAGCTGATGAACCAACTGGAAATCTTGATCCTTATCATTCCTCTGAAATTATTCGTCTTTTAAAAAGGATTAATGAATCAGGCACAACAGTTATTTTAGCAACTCACAATAAAACAATAATTAATCAATTAAAAAAAAGAGTAATTACTTTAGAAAATGGAAAAATATTAAGAGATGAAGAAAAAGGACGATTTATATTATAATTATAAATTTTTTAATTTTATTTTTTAAAAATTATGTTTATTACACTAAAAAGAATATTTAAAATAGGTTTTAACAATTTTTTTAGAAATGTTGGTTTAAGTATTTCAACTATTTTTATTATAGTAATGGTTGTTTTTCTTGTTACAACACTTTTTCTTTTTAATTTTGCGTCTAAAATTTTAATTGCTGATATTGAAAAGAAAGTTGATGTTTCAGTTTATTTTGAAAAAGAAGTTTTGACAGAAAATATAATGGAAATTAAATCAGAGCTTGTTAATATGTCGGAAGTAAGAGAAGTTGAGTATGTTTCAAAAGAACAAGCATTAGAAAAATTTATTGAAAGACATAGAGATGACCCTGTTTTAATGGAATCATTAACTGAAGTAGGGGAGAATCCATTTTTAGCTTCATTAAGCATTAAAGCAAACGAAGCATTTCAATATGAAAATATTGTTAGTTTTTTAGACAATGATTCTTATAAAGCGTCAATAAATAAAGTTGATTATTTTCAAAGAAAACCAGTTATTGAACGTCTTTTTACAATAACTAATGGAATTAATAGAATTGGAATTACAATAACTATTATTTTAGGAATTATTGCGGTTTTAATCATTTTTAATACTATAAGAATAGCTATTTGTAATACTAATCAAGAGATTTCAGTTATGAAATTGGTTGGAGCTTCTAATTGGTTTGTAAGAGGCCCATTCTTGATTCAAGGAATTATTTCAGGAATTATAGCAACGCTGATTGTTCTTATATCAACTTTTGGAATTACATATTTAATTAATGATAATGTTAAATTTATAGCTCCTCAAATAGATATTTTTTCAATATTTTTAAGTAGTATTTGGATGTTGATTTCAATCCAACTTTTTGTTAGTGTAGGTCTTGGAATTCTTTCTTCCATGATTGCAGTCCGAAAATATTTAAAGGTCTAAAAAACATTGATTTTTTATAAATATAATAATGAATAAAAATATATTTTAATATACATTTTCAGCATTCGCTCGGAATAACAAATAAGTAAACTCATTTGTTATTCTCTTGCTCATTTGAAAATAAAATAAAATAAAATAATGAGTCAATTTACTATAGAAATAAAACCAAAAGCTAGTGGGAAAGTTTTAATCGAAATGGATGCTGAAAAATTTGAGAGGTTAGCAGCTTCTCTTGGTCTTTTTAATTCAGAATTTTTAGAAAGTTTAGATAGAGTAGAAAAAGATTGTAAAGAAGGTAAAGTTGAAAAAATAAAATCGCTTAAAGAATTAAGAAAATAATCTATTATGTTTGAAATTCTTGTTACAGAAGAATTTAAAAAGCGATATAGAAAATTGCCTTTTCATATTCAAAAAAAAGCTGAGAAGAAAGAAGAAGTTTTTTATAAAAATCCTTTTAATCCATTACTCCATATTGAAAAATTTGAACCAAAAAGAAAAGAAGTGTGGAGTTTTCGTATAGACAAGGAATATAGAATTTTATTTAAATTTGTTAATTCTAATAAAGTTATTTTTATGACTTGTGGCCATCATAATTGGGTCTATCGTTATAAATTTTGATTTTCCGAGGTCGTCTAGTGGTAGGACACAAGGTTCTGGACCTTGTAACTTTGGTTCGAATCCAAGCCTCGGAGCCGTGAACTATACACTATTCGGTATTTGAGAAGCCATTTATTGTTTTGTATGGTTTTATTATGTATTAAGAGATGAGCTTTGCTTATCTATTTTTTTTAAATTTCCCGAGCCCCGACCTCTAAAAAAACTTCCTCTCCCTCTCTAAGAGAGGTCGGGGCTCTTTTTAGTTTTCCCCCTCTTTTTTAATTCATTAAAAATTAAAACATTCATTCGAAATTCAAAATTAAAAATTCAAAATTGTAAAAAATCTTAACGGATTTTTTATTCTCCTTCCCCCGAGCCCCGACCCTTCCCGAGACCCGACCTCTAAAAAACTTCCTTTTCCTCTCTAAGAGAGGTCGGGGCTCATATTAACTTTTTTAAAATAAACCACCATTGAAAATAGTTTTTTAAATTACTCAACTAACGCACATTTCGGACAAAAAGAAAAGAGTAGTAAAATAGTTTAAAGGTTAAGAATAAAACTATTAAAACTAACTCTTTTCTATGAAAAATTATAGCATAAAGTCTGATTATGAGAAACAGACAAAGTT
>JBDREW010000035.1:0-10615 GCA_043819385.1 Candidatus Nealsoniibacteriota bacterium
AATAATGATAAAAGATTAAACTCTGATCCCTTGAAAAGAACACCTAATGAAATAGCCACAGCTATTACTTCAAAGAACACACAACAAAGACTAAAATTAAAACTTTTACGCAAACATTATGGACAGATAATTGCTAATCAAACTATACTAAAACAACAAACTATTCTACTACCTAATTTGTCCGAAATGTGCGTTAATTAACTATAATTTGACAAGGGTTTTTATTGTTGTTATACTGAATACAGACAATATTTGTCGGTTTTAAATAACTAATAATTTTTAATTTTAAAGTTTTTTCTTTTTCCGAGACCCGACCTCTACAAAACTTCCTCTCCCTCTCGAAGAGAGGTCGGGTCTCTCCCAGTTTTCCCTCTCTATCTTAATATTTAATACTAACTACTTAATACATAATACTTAATTTATGCAAGTATCAAAAAAATCACAATATGGTCTCAGAGCAATGGTTTATTTAGCAAAAAATTCTAAAAAAGATAAAGTTTGCTCTATTAAAAAAATATCTGAATCAGAAGGTATTCCTTTTGATTTTCTTGAAAAAATATTTTCTGAATTAGAAAAAGGAGATTTAATTAAAGCAAAAAAGGGCTCACAAGGTGGATATTATTTAAATAAAAAATTAAAACAAATAACAGTTGGGAAAATTGTTAGGATTTTAGAAAAAACAACTAAGCCAGTTAAATGTGCTGGATGTGCAAGAGCAGGGGAATGTATGACAAAAAGTACTTGGCAGGAAGTTGGTCAATCTTTAGATGAAACTTTGGATTCTATTAGTTTAGAGGATATTATAAATAAATAAAAAGTTCAAAATTCAAATGTCAAATCAAATCCAAATGTCAAATGTCAAAATAATATAATAAGTATTTTTTGGATTTTGGATTTTGAGCTTGATTTGGATTTTGGATTTTAACATTTAGATTTTAATAAATTATATGATTTATTTAGATTACGCAGCAACAACTCCAGTTGATAGTCGTGTGGTAAAAGCCATGCTTCCTTATTTTTCAAAAAAGTTTGGAAATACAATGTCTCTACATAGATATGGTCAAGAGGCTAAAATTGCTCTTGAAAAGAGCAGGGAAATAATAGCTGATTTTATAAAAGCAAAGCCAAATGAAATAATTTTTACTGGTTCTGCGACAGAAAGTAATAATACTGCTTTAAAAGGAATTGCTTTTGCTAATAAAAACAAAGGAAAGCACATTATAATTTCATCAATTGAACATCCTTGTATAATGGAATCTGCTTTGTGGTTGGAGAAACAAGGGTTTGAAATAACAAGATTACAAGTAGATAAATATGGAGTAGTTAATCCCCTAGATGTTAAAAAAGCAATTAAAAAAGACACAATCCTTGTTTCAATAATTTATGCTTCAAATGAAATTGGAACTATTCAAGACATTCAAGAAATTGGAAATATTTGTAAAGAAAAATCAGTATATTTTCATACTGATGCTGTCCAGAGTTTTGGGAAAATACTTATTGATGTAAATAAGATGAACATTGACTTATTAACAGCTAGTTCTCATAAAATATATGGACCAAAGGGATCTGCTTGTTTGTTTGTAAGACAAGGAGTAAAAATAGAGCCATTATTACATGGTGGTGGTCAAGAAATGGGTTTAAGGGGCTCAACCATTAATGTTTCGGCAATAGTTGGTTTTAGCAAAGCGGTTGAGATTGTTGAAAAAGAAATGAAAGAAGAAAGCAAAAGATTATTGATATTAAGAGACAAATTAATAAAACAAGTTTTAAAAATAGAAAAAACATATTTAAATGGTCATTTTGAGAAAAGATTAACTAACAATGCTAATTTTAGATTTTCTTTTATTGAGGGAGAATCATTAGTTATTCAGCTTGATTTAAAAAGAATTGCTGTTTCAACTGGTTCTGCTTGTTCTTCTATGGATTTAAAACCGAGTCATGTTTTATTAGCAATTGGATTAAAACCTGCAGAAGCACATGGATCTTTAAGAATAACATTAGGTAGATTTACACAAGAAAAAGATATTGATTATTTGATAAAGGTCTTGCCTGATATTGTTAAGCAATTAAGACAGGTCTCTCCATTCAAGTAATAAACAATAAATGGACCTCTAAAAAAACTTCCCCTTTCCTCTCTAAGAGAGGTCCGACCTCTTTCCAGCTTTCCTCTCTCTTGCTTTAATTAAAAATTGTTTTATTGAAAATTCAATGAAAATTTAAAATTTAAAATTTAAAAATATATGAGTAATTTTAGTTTATATACAAAAAAGGTAATGGAACATTTTAAAAAACCTCATAATTATGGAAGGATTAAAAATCCTGATGGAATTGGAAAGGTTGGAAATATGACCTGTGGAGATGTAATGCATCTCTATATTAAAGTTGGAAAAAATAAAAAAAATGAAGAAATAATTAAGGATATAAAGTTTGAAACATTTGGATGTGTTGCTGCTATCTCTACAAGTAGCGTTATTACTGATTTAGCACAAGGAAGAACTTTGGATAAAGCATTAAAAATTAGTGCTAAAGAAGTTATTTCTGCTTTAGGGGATTTGCCTTCAATCAAAAAACATTGTTCTCTTTTAGCTGTTGATGCTTTAAATGAGGCAATTTATAATTATTTATCAAAGAATAAGAAAGAAATTTCAAAAGAACTTGAAGAAAAACACAAAAAATTAAAAAAGCATGAACATTAAAAAGAAACAAAGAGTTATTATTGCTATGTCAGGAGGGGTGGATAGTTCTGTGTCGGCTGTTCTTTTACAAAAACAAGGGTATGATGTTGTCGGAGTTTTTATGAAATTTTGGAGTCCTGAAAAAGAAAATAAATCAATTTGTGCCTATAATAAATGTTGTAGTCCTGAATCAGAAAAAAGAGCGCGCAAAGTTGCTCAAAAGCTTAAAATTCCATTTTATGTATTCAATTTTGAAAAAGAATTTAAAAAACAAGTTGTTGATTATTTTTTAAGAGAGTATAAATTAGGATTAACTCCTAATCCTTGTGTTGTTTGTAATAAGGAAATTAAATTCGGGCTTTTATTCAAAAAACTTTTATCATTTGATGTTGATTTTATTGCCACAGGACATTATGTTAAAAAATCAAATATCAAAAATCAAATAGGAACAAGTTCCTCGCAAGCGAGAGCAAAATTAAATACCAAAAATCAAAAATTAAAAGAAGAATATAAAATATTAAAAAGTAAAGACAAGAATAAAGACCAATCATATTTTTTATGGCAGTTAAATCAAAAGATATTAGAAAAAACTTTATTTCCAATAGGAGATTATACAAAATCAGAAGTTAGAAAATTAGCTAATAAATATAAATTGTCTGTTTCTGAAATTCCAGAGTCCCAAGAAGTTTGTTTTATTCAGACAACAACAAACGATTTTCTTAAAAAATATCTTAAAACAAAAATAGGACATATCGTTGATAAAAATAAAAAAATCATCGGAGAGCACAAAGGACTATGGTTTTATACAATTGGACAAAGAAAAGGAATAGAGCTCTCACAAGGCCCTTTTTATGTCATAGGAAAGGATTTTAAGAGGAACTTTTTAATTGTAAGTAAGAATCAAAAGGATTTATTAGGCAAAGAGTTAAATGCTGAAAAAATTAATTGGATTTCTAGTAAAGTTCCGAAATTTCCATTAAAGGCAATGGTAAAAATAAGGTATGGCAGTAAACCTGCTTTAGCTATTATTTTAAAAGATAAGGATAAAATAAAAGATAAGGATAAAATAAAAGATAATAATGAAATAAAAGACAATAATGAAATAAAAATAAAGTTTCTAAAACCACAAAAAGCTATTGCTTCTGGTCAATCAGCAGTAATTTATAAGGGACAACAACTTTTAGGCGGTGGGGTAATAAAATAATATAAACTAAATTAGCGGAGAGCAGGGCTCCGCTGATTCTGATTAAAAAAATGAAAAAACAAATGAAAAAACAAATTAAATAATTCACAAAGACTTACGGAGAGATGCTCTCCGTAACTATAACGGAGAGCATCTCTCCGTAAGTTTTATTCTTAAATATATTTATTTATGTCTTACAATAAAAGAGAACTTATTAATGGAGAGATTTATCATATTATTTTAAGAGGAATTGATGATAATTTACTCTTTAAAGATATAAATGATTATTATCGTGGTATTTTTTCTATTTACGAATTTAATAATGATAAATCAATAGAAATTAGAGAAAGGAGGGCAGATCGCAAAAAACAAAAAAGTTGCGGTGACAATCTTTCTGTAATTGATAAAAGGGATAGACTCGTGGATATTTTAGCATTCTGTTTTATGCCTAACCATATTCACTTATTAGTTAAACAGATAAAAGATAATGGAATAACTAAATTTATGAATAAAGTAGGGGCTGGTTATGGAGGATATTTTAATAGAAAATATGAAAGAAAAGGGCATGTATTTCAAAATAGATTTGATTTGGTTCCTATTAAAAGTAATAATCAACTTAAAATAACATTTACGTATATTCATGCTAACCCTATATCAATAATAGAACCTAAATGGAAAGAAATAGGAATAAAAAATCCAGAAAAAGTTATTAAATTCTTAGAGCAAGAATATAAATGGTCAAGTTATCCAGATTACTTAGAAAACAAAAACTTTCCTTCAATTACAGAAAGAGAATTTATGACACAAATAATGGAAGGAGAACAAGGATTTAAAGATTTTATTCAAAACTGGGTTTTGTTTAAAAAGGAATTGAATGAATTGAACAAATTTAAAGATTCGTTTTTAGAATAGAATTAAACTAATTTACGGAGAGATGCTCTCCGTAGCTATAACGGAGAGCATCTCTCCGTAAATTATTGCTTATATTTTATGGAAAAACAAATAAAATGAAAACAATAAAAACAATAAAATGAAAACAATAAAAACAATAAAATGAAAAAATGAAAACAATAAAATGAAAAAATGAAAACAATAAAAACAATAAAAATTAAAAAAGGGATATTGATTGCATTTGGAGAGATATTCTTAAAGTCAGAAGGAGTGAGAAATCTTTTTCAAAAAAAATTAGAAAGAAATTTAGTTTTTTTTCTTAAGAAAGAAAAGATTGATTTTAAGATTCATTATTCTCGTGATAGGATTTTTATTGAAACAGATGAGATTAAAAAAGTTGTGGAAATAATAAAAAATATTTTTGGTATTGTTTGGTTTGCTGAATCTTTTTATTTTGTTTCTGAAAAAACTTTTAATAAAACTTATCACAAAATAAATTTAAATGAGTTATCAAAATTTATTGATGATAATTACGAAGAGTGGATAAAAAAGAATGAGACATTTGCTATTAGATTAAAATTAGAAAAAAATATATTAAAAGAAAATAGAGATAAAGTTATAAAAATAATTGCTCAAAATATAGATAGGAAAGTTAATCTCTCAAAACCTAAAAAGGAAATGTTTATTGAGATTAGAAGGAATGGCTGGTTTATTTATTTTAAAAAACAAAAAGGGGCTGGAGGTCTTCCAGCTGGAAGCGGGGGAAAAGTTTTATCTTTGATTTCAGGAGGGATTGATTCTCCTGTTTCTTCTTATCTGTCTGCTAAAAGGGGAGCAGAAAATATGTGGCTTCATTTCCATAGTTTCCCTTTAGTTTCCAAAAAGAGCATTGACAAAATAGAGGAATGTGTTAATATATTTTTAAGGTATCAAATAGGCTTAAAAATTTATTTTGTTCCTTTTAGTGAGGCGCAAATAAAGATTAAGGCAATTGCTCCAGCTAAGTATAGAGTTTTACTTTATAGACGATTAATGTTAAAAACAGCTGAAAAGATTGCTGAAAAAGAAAATTGTTCAGCTTTGATTACTGGAGAAAGTTTAGGACAAGTGAGTTCACAGACATTAGCTAATCTTAAAATTACTGAAGAGATAGTTAAGATTCCTGTCTTAAGACCTTTGATTGCAATGGATAAGGAAGAAATTATTAAGTTGGCTAAAGAGATAGATGTTTTTGAAATTTCAATAAAGCCACAAGAAGATTGTTGTACTTTGTTTGTTTCAAAAGGACAAACAGCAAAAGGAAATATTGAAATTGTAAAAGAATTAGAGAAAAAAATCGGAATTAATAAAATGATTTTAGAGATTATGAAGAAAGTTGAGATTAAAAGATATTAACATTTTGGGGTTGACTATTATTTAAGCTTAAAATAAGATATAATATACTGTGGAAAACTAATTATTAATGATTTTAAAGGTCGGTTAGAAAAAAATCTTAATTGAACCTATAAAATATTATGGAAGCATATTGTGTAAAATGTAAAGCTAAACAAGAAATGAAAGATCCTAATGAAGTAGAATTTAAAGGAAAGGGAGATACTAAAAGAAGAGCAATGAAAGGAGAATGTCCTGTTTGTGGAACAAAGATGTTCCGAATCTTAGGAAAAAATGATTAGTATTTATCTAATCATTTAAGAATTCATTTCTTAAAAAGAAATTCAGTATTGATTTTCTTTTTCAATAAAATCTCGCTATCAGCGGGATTTTGTTGTGATGTAATAATTAAAGAAAAAACCCCTTGATATTATATCGCGGGGTTTTGAGAGGGAGAAAAAGAGAAGCGTTTTTAGAGAAAGAAACGAATTAAGGAGTAAACAAGGATGAGAAAACATAGAATGCAACTAACGAGACAGAATTTCATCCCGAAGGCATTTTCATCAAGTCCTTGTCCTTTTCGTTTAGAATCGTCATGAGAGTTGCACTCCATTTTTTGAAATTCGTGATAATCTCGCTTATAAACGAAATAACCAAGAATAAGAAGCAGTGTGCCAACTAGTAACGATCCAAAAAAATATAAAAAACCAAAATACCGTTCATCATAAATCTCCTCAAAAAGAAAGTGAAAGAACTAATTTACTACCTATATTATACAATAATAAATTATAATTTGTCAAGGGCTTGAGCAGATATGCTATAATATCTATATATGATAAATACTATAAATATATCAAAAAACACTAAAAAGTTGGTTGTGGGTATATTTAGTTTTTTGTTTTTATCTAATATTATTGCTTGGTCAATTATTTATGATTTAGATAAACCAAAATTTTTAGAAGTGAATTATTTTGATGTAGGTCAAGGAGATAGTATTTTTATTGAGACACAAGAAGGAAATAAGATTTTAATTGACGGGGGTCCGACCCCCGCAGTTTTAAAGAAGTTGGAAAATAAAATGGCTTTTTATGATAAAACAATTGATTTAATAATTTTAACTCATCCAGAAAGTGACCATTATAATGGTTTAATAGAGGTTTTGAAAAGATATAAAGTAAAAAATATATTATGGACAGGAGTTGTTAGAGATACAAATGAATGGAAAGAGTGGGTAAGATTGATTGAAAAAGAAGGGGCTGATATAAAAATAGCGCAAGCAGGACAAAGAATAATTTTACAAGAAGAGCCATTGATTTTTATTGATGTATTATATCCTTTTGAAAGCTTGGAGGGACAAGAAGTTAAGTATGCCAATGAAACATCTATTGTAGCTAATTTATTTTATCAGGATGTTTCTTTTTTATTCACAGGAGACATTCCAAAGAAAATAGAAAATCAATTAGTTGAAAATAATGTTTATTTAAAAAGCGATATTTTAAAGGTGGCTCATCATGGCAGTAAGACATCTAGTTCAGATGAGTTTATTGAAAATGTATTACCAAAATTAGCAATTATTTCAGTAGAAAAGGATAATCAGTATGGTCATCCCCATATTGAGGTGTTGTCAAGATTACAAGAATTTGATATACAAGTGTTAAGAACAGATTTGAATGGTGATATAAAAATATTGTCAGATGGAAGTAGTTTTAGAATTTTAGGAAAAGATTTTTAATTTAAAAAAAGGGGAAGCTGGAAGAGACCCTAAATTAAGTAGAAAGTATTAAGTATTAAGTAGCAAGTATAAATTCTAATATCTAATATCTAATACCTAATACCTAATACCTAATACTTCTAATTGGTCGGGTCTCGGGAAAAGGAGAAAAGATTATAAATAATAACTTTAAAATTCATAAATAATAATTTAATAGTTTTTAATTGAAAATTGATTCATTGGAAATTCAATGAAAATTGAAAATTGAAAATTGAAAATTGATGCAAGACATAGAATTTCCAATATTTAAAACAAAATTAGATACGGCTTCAAAAAAGTTTGATTTAACTGATTTTGATCAAAGAGAAGAATATTTTGAAGCAAAAGCAGGGGATGATATTAGAAAATTAAGAGAATATTTAAAAGACAAAACATTTATTGCCTATCTTTTAGGTAAAAAAAGTTCTGGAAAAGGAACTTATTCTAAAATGTTTAAAGAAGTTGTTGATAAAGACAAAATAGAGCATTTTTCTATTGGAGATATGATTAGAGAGTTTGATGAGATTCTTAAAGACGTAGAAAAGAAAAAAGAATTAGTGTCTTTTTTAGAAAAAAATTATAGAGGATTTATGCCATTAAAAGAAATATTAGATTCTTTAGAAAATAGAAGCACTAAGTCACTTTTACCAACAGAATTAATTTTAGCTTTGGTTAAAAGAGAAATAGTTAAAAAAGGAAAAAAAGCAATATTTATTGATGGATTTCCAAGAGACATGGATCAAATTTCATATTCTTTGTTTTTTAGGGATTTGATAGATTATAGAGATGACCCTGATGTTTTTGTGTTAATTGATGTGCCAGAAGCAGTAATAGATGAAAGAATAAAATACAGAGTGATTTGTCCATTATGCCAAACATCAAGAAGTTTAAAACTTCTTCCAACAAAAGAAGTTAAATATGATAAAGAAAAACAAGATTTTTCTCTTGTATGTGATAATTCAGATTGTGATGGTGCAAAAATGGTTACAAAAGAAGGAGATGAGTTTGGAATAGAGCCAATTAGGAAAAGATTGGCAGTAGATGAAAGTTTAATAAAAAAAGCTTTTTCATTACATGGAATTCCAAAAGTTCTTTTGAGAAACTCAGTTCCATCAGATAAAACAAAAGAATATTTTGATGATTATGAAATTACTCCAGAATTTCATTATCAATGGAATGAGGAAAATCAAAAAATAGATGTAATTGAAAAGCCTTGGCAAGTTAAAAATGATGAGGGTGTTGATTCTAATAGCTTGATGCCTCCTCCAGTAGTAGTATCTTTAATAAAACAAATGACTAAGGTGTTGGGGTTGTGATTTGACATTAGTTATTGTCTTTTGATAGGATGAAGATACTCCGCTACTTCTAGATTGATTCAAGACTATAACCTTTTTTCGGGAGTCCTATATCTGTGTTTCGCGTGCGAAATACTTGCGGACACCCACTTGAAAATTTTTTCTTTGAATCTTTTTAGATATAGCGGGGTTTAGTTTTAATATTGTTTAATATAAAATCTGCGGAAGGGCGACCCTCCGCAGATTTTTAATTCAAGAATAAATGATTTTACTTTAACGAATCAAGGTTCTATCCCGCTTTTAGCGGAATAGGTTCTTATATTTAGTTATTTAAAGATTTAATTTTGAAATTCAGGAGATTCAATATTTTTTTTAAGAAAATTTTCTGGAGAATATAATTCTTTATCAATTGTTCTTTCAAAACATTCTTTGCCTGCATTATGTTTCCAATTTTCTTGATTTGATTTAGCAATAATTACAGCAGGTTCAATCATTCTTGAATCTGTATTATTATCTCCTTCTAAGTTGAATATAGCACATAATTCAAACGATAGATCTCCTTTTGTATTATATTCATAATTTTGTCCTGTTTCAGGGTCGGTTGGAACTTTAAATCCGCTTATTTCATCATTTAAATTAGATAGATTTTCAGGTAGTTTTTCTTTTTTCTGCCAATAATTTATAATTTGTGACTGAATATTTTGTAAATTATTTATTCGTTCTTGGTCAAGTTTGCGAAGTCGTTCTTGTTTTGGAGAACCAATAAAAAAGAAACCAGAAATAATTGTAATTGCTACAATTATGATTATTGTCCAAACAAAATATTTTAAACGAGGAGCTGGATTTTTTCTTTTAACTTCCCATAAATAATATCCAAAAATTAAAAGAGCAATAATAAGCATTGAAAAAGCTTTTAAGATAAAGCGAGTAGTTATTTCTCCTTCAAGAAAAACAAGTATAATTTTTACTAAATCGCCAACAATAATAAGAGATGCTACAAATAAAGTAAAATAAATAAGCCATTTTCTTAATCTCATTTCACGGATTGCTGGGTTTTTTAAATAAAGTTTATTTAAAAACCAAGAAGATAATATAAATACTGGAAAAATAACAAGAATAGAAGCAAGAGCAAATCTAATTAAATCAACATATTGATTATGAGAATAATAATTAATATTAGAAAGAGTATCTGGTATTAAGATATTAATATATTGAAAAATTAAAGTAAGAAAGTTTGCTGTGGCAATATATAGCATTATAATTACAAAAAGATGTAAAAATACATTTTTAGGAGATATACTTGAATTATTGTTTGAATTTTCCATATTTTTTGTTTTTAAGTTGCGGGGGTTGAACCCCCGCAACTTAAATTAATGAATGAATTAATATTTTTTTATATATCATTATATGTAAGAATCCTTAGCGTTGTTTACACTTTTGGATAATGATA
>JBDREW010000036.1:0-9750 GCA_043819385.1 Candidatus Nealsoniibacteriota bacterium
AGAAATATTAAAAATTAATAATTAAATATAAAAAATTTAAAAATATGAAATCAATTTTATTTAAATCTTTAACAAAAATTCGTCAAATACTTAAGAAAATAGGTGTAAGTAAAAAAATTCCAGGCGTTCTTCAAGTTCATAATTTTTTATATAGAATTTTTTGGCCATATAAAAATATAATTGAAATTCAAGGAAGTAAAATGAAAATTAATCCTAACGATGAATCTTTTAGTATGAGAGAAACTTTTGAAGGGTATGCTACTAATTTAATTCATGAAAAAACAACAACAAATTTATTTAAAAAAATTGTAAAAAAGGGTAATGTCGTTGTTGACCTAGGAGCTAACATTGGATATTTTACTCTTTTAGCTGCTAAATTAGTTGGTCCTTCTGGGAAGGTATATGCTTTTGAACCAGAACCAAAGAATTTTAATTATTTAAAAGATAATATAAAGATTAATAATTACAATCATGTTTTTTTAAATCAAAAAGCAGTTTCTGATAAACAAGGAATAACGAAGTTATTTATATGTTCTTATGATACTGGTCATCATACTATAAATCAAAACAAGGGGATTGAAGTATATAGTAGTGGAAGGGAAATACAAGAAAAATCAATTGAAATTGAAACAATTATTCTTGATGATTTTTTAAGAGATAAAACAAATAAAGTAGATATTTTGAAAATAGATGTTGAAGGAGCAGAATTATTAGCTGTAAAAGGAATGAAAGGGATTTTAGAAAAAAATAGGAATATTAAAATTCTGCTTGAATTTTTTCCTCTTCTTATTAAGGAAATGGGAAGTTCTCCAAAAGAATTAATGAGAATACTTGTTAGAGAACATGGTTTTAATGTTTTTGTTGTTGGTCAGGATTATGCTATGAATGTAAATCCTTCACGAGAATTATTAAAAGTTAATAGTTTTAAGGAGATTACGGGATTTTTAAAAGAAGAATCTGACCATGTTAATCTTTTTTTAACAAGATAATTAAATATGAGTGAAGAAATAAAAGATATTTTAAATATTTTAAAAAAAGCAGGAAATAAAATTTTAGAAATTTATAAAAGAGATTATCAAATTAAAGAAAAGAAAGATAAATCTTTAGTAACAGAAGCTGACTTAGAATCAGAAAAGATTATTTTAAATGGATTAAAAAAATATAGATATAAAATTATTTCAGAAGAAAAAGATGATAAAATAAATATCTTAAATGATGAAAAAATATGGATTATTGATCCATTAGATGGAACACAAGATTTTTTAAATAAAACAGGAGAATTTTCTATAATGGTTGGTTTAATTGATAAAGGAGAACCAGTATTAGGAATTGTTTATCTTCCAGAAAAAGATATAACTTATTTTGCTGAAAAAGGAAAAGGAGCTTATTTGAAAAAAGGAAATAATAGCCCTATAAAATTAAAAGTTTCTAATGTATCTGATTTGAAAAATTCAAGATTTGGAGTTAGTAGATTTCATTTAGACCAAAAAACTAAGAATATTATAGAAAATAATCTTATTAAAGAAACAAAATCAATGGGTAGTATTGGTATTAAATTAGGCGCAATTGCAGAAAACAAAGTAGATGTTTATTTAACTTTTAGCGATAGAATCTGTAAATGGGATACTTGTGCTCCAGAAGTTATTTTAAAAGAAGCTGGTGGGACAATAACTGATTTAAAAGGAGAAAAATTGCTATATATTGGAAAAGAAATTAGAAATTTAAAAGGCATATTAGCTACTAATGGAATTCTTCATAAAAAATTAAAACATATAATACAGAACACATAATATGGAATATAAAGATAACAATTTTAAAATAGAGTTTATGATTATTGGTGCTCCAAAGTCAGCTACTACTTGGATTGCTAAGTGTCTTGATGAACATAGTGATCTTTCTGTTCCTAATTTAAGGCCAGAATATTTTTTAGATAAAAAAAATTCAATAGAAAAATATAAAGATGGATTTAAAAAATCTTTACCTAATCAAATTAAGGGAATGGATTTTCCAAATTTTTTGTTTTTTGGAGAAAAAGTTATAAATAAAATTAAAAACCATAATCTTGATATGAAATTAATAGTTTGTTTAAGAAATCCTATTGAAAGAGCTTATTCTCATTATTTGTTTAGTAGATCTATGGGAAATGAATATAGAAAAACTTTTGAAAAAGCTTTAGAAGAAAATGAGCTTCCGTATTTTATTGAAAAAGGATCTTATTATAAAGAAAGAGGATTTTATTATAAGCAAATTAAAAAATATCTTGAATATTTTCCTTTTGAGAATTTTCTTATTTTAATTTATGAAGACATTAAAAAAGACCCTAAAGGTTTTATTCAGGGAATATATAAGTTTTTAAATGTAGATGCTAATTTTGAAACTCAAAGATTTTATCATAAATACAATTATACGACTAAAAGAAAATTCATAATTCCATTTTTAAATAATGTTTTTGCCCGTGGTAGAGATTTTTTAAAAAACAGTAAATTTAAAATTATAAGGAAATTTTTTGCTTTCTTAATTAGAACTAAAATAGCAAATATTTTTGAAAAAATAGCTAGAGCTAATTCTAGAAGAAGATATTTTCTTGAAAGTAAGCCACTAGAGAAACCAGTAATGAATTCTTTAACAAGAGAATATTTATTATCTTTATATAAAACAGATATAGCTGACTTAGAAAAATTAATAAATAGAGATTTAAGTTTTTGGAAATAATTATGAAAAAAAAGGTTTTAATTATTGCTAATTTATTTCATGCTTCTCCAAGAATTCCGGCAATATCTAAATACTTGTCTGATTTTGACTGGGAACCAACTATTGTTACAACGCCGATTAAAGATGATTTTAAAAATCTTTTAGCCTTTCCAGATGATTTTAAAAATAAAGTAAGGATTATAGAGGTTGGATATAAGGGAGATATTTTTTGGTTTTGGAGAAAGATATTTAAAATATTCGGATTTAAATCTAATAAAAGTATTTTAAATCAAACAAAAGAAAAAATAAATATTTTTTCTAAAAAATCATTTTTAGATTATATTTTAAAATTTTATCTTACTTTATTTGCCTATCCTGATTCAGAAAAGAATTGGAAAAAACCCGCTTTAAAAGTTCTTGATGATCTTTTCAAAAAAGAAAAATTTGATGCAGTAATTAGTAGTTCTTCACCTGTTACAACTCATATTATTGCTTCTAAATTAAAAGAGAAATATAATTTTTTATGGTTAGCTGATTTTCGTGATTTATGGACTCAAAATCATAATTATTCTTATTTTTGGTTTAGAAAATTTTTTGAAAAAAGATTAGAATTAAAAACATTAAAATTAGCAGACACTTTAATAAGTATTTCTGATCCTTTGACTGAAAAATTAAAAAGTTTTCATAAAAATAAAAAAACATATACAATTACAAATGGTTTTGATCCAGAAAAAGTAAATTATCCATCTAATTTAGTTACAAAAAAATTTACAATTACTTATACTGGACAAATATATTCAAATAAACAAAATCCTCTTATTTTTTTAATTGCTTTAAAAAGTTTAATTTCTGAAAAAATTATAAATCCAATTGATATTGAAGTAAGATTTTATGGTCCTGAAATGGTTTGGTTAGACAAAAAAATTAAAGATTATGAATTATCAGATATTGTTAAGCAATATGGTAAAGTAAAAAGAGAAATTTCTTTAGAAAAACAAAGAGAATCTCAAATTTTACTTTTTCTAAAATGGGAAGATGAAAAACAAACAGGAGTTTATACCGGCAAGATATTTGAATATTTATCAAGCAGAAGACCAATTTTATCAACTGGCGGAGTAAAGGATGTAGTTTCTAATTTATTAAAAGAGACCAATGCTGGAATAGATGCATTAGATATTAGTCAAATTAAAGAATCTTTTAAAAATCTTTATTTAGAATATAAAGAAAAAGGGGAAATAGAGTATAAAGGCGATTTAGAAAAAATTAATAAATATAATTATAAAAAAATAGCAGAAAGATTTTCTATACTTTTTGAAGATGGTGGTATGGACAATGTCTAAAAATGTGTTATTATTAAATATTATGATTAATCCACATGGAGGAAAATTAATAAATAAAATTTTAAATTTTGAAAAAAAACAAGAAATTTTAAAAAGAGAAAGTTCATTTCAACGTATTATTTTAAATAAAGATCAAATCAAAGATGTAAAAAATATTAGTAGGGGAGTGTATTCTCCTTTAACCGGTTTTTTAAAAAAAGAAGATTTTGAGAAAGTAGTTAAAGAAATGAGATTAGAGAGTGGTATTGTTTGGTCTATACCTATTGTTTTAGATATTAGTGAGCAAGAACGAAATGATATTAAAAATGATAAAGACATTCTTTTGTATGATCAAAAAAATAATCTTGTTGCTATTTTAAAAAATATTGAAATTTTTTCATATAATAAAGATTTTTTTGTTGAAAATGTTTTTGGGACATTAGATAAAGAGCATCCAGGGGTAGAAGCAGTTTATTCTATGAAAGATTATTTGATAGGTGGCGAAATATGGCTTATAGACAATTCAAAAGAAATTTTTCCAGAACATAATTTTTCTCCACAAGAAACAAGAGATATTTTTAATAAAAATGGATGGAAGACAATATCTGCTTTTCAAACAAGAAATGTTCCTCATTGTGGACATGAGTTTATTCAAAAACAAGCACTGAAAGAAACAGATGGTCTTTTAATCCAGCCAGTAATTGGAGAGAAAAAAATATCTGATTTTAAAGATGAATATATTATAGCAAGTTATGAGATTTTGATTGATAAATATTATCCAAAAAATAAAACATTTTTAGGAATACTTCCTTTGAAAATGCGTTATGCTGGTCCACGTGAAGCAATCTTTCACGCTATTATCAGAAAAAACTTTGGATGTACTCATTTTATTGTTGGTAGAGATCATGCTGGAGTAGGAAATTATTATTCTCCTTTTGCATCTCAAGAAATTTTTGATCAATTTTCAAAAGATGAAATAGGCATTCAAATTTTAAAATATCGGGAAGTTACTTATTGTGATTTAAATAAGAAACATACTTTTTTAAATGATTGTCCAGAAGAGAATAGGATTTCTTTTAGCGGGACAAAACTTAGAAATTTTATAGAAAATAAGAAGCAACCACCAGAATATATTTTGCGGTCAGAAATTTATAATTTATTAATTAATAGTTCTAATTCTTTAGTAGATAATATGTATAAAAATAACAATAAAAATCAAAAAGGATTTGTTTTATGGTTTACAGGTCTGTCTCAATCAGGAAAAACTACCACTGCTGATAGAGTTTATCAAAAATTAAGCGAAAGAGGATATAAAGTAGAAAGATTAGATGGAGATTTAGTCCGTGAACATTTAAGTAAAGATCTTGGTTTTTCAAAAGAAGATAGAAACGAAAATATAAAAAGAGTAAGTTTTTTATCAAAACTTTTGAGCAGAAATAATGTTGGTGTCTTAGCTTCTTTTATTTCTCCTTATAAGTCTGAAAGAGATGGAGTGAGACAAGAAACAGAAAATTTTATTGAAGTATTTTGTAATTGTTCTTTAGAAGAGTGCGAACAACGTGATCAAAAAGGATTGTATCAGAAAGCAAGAAAGGGTGAGATTAAAAATTTTACAGGAATTTCAGACCCTTATGAACTTCCAGAAAATCCAGAAATTGAATTATTAACTAATGGGGATTTTATAGAAAGCAATACAGATAAAATAATTAAATATCTTGAAGAAAATAAATATATTTAATTTTAATTTTTAAATTTTTAAAATTATGGAAAATAATTCAAAATTATTTGAAGGTAAAAAAATATTAGTCCTAGGAGCTCATCCTGATGATGTAGAGCTTGGCTGTGGGGGAGCAATAGCAAAACTTATTGAAGAAGGTCAAGAAGTTTTTTATATTGTTTTTTCGAAATGTGAAAAATCAATTCCAGAAGGATTTCCTAAAAATATTTTAGAAGAAGAAGTTAAAAAGGCAGCAGGAAAATTAGGAATTAAAAAAGAAAACATTAAAGTTCTTAGTTATCCAGTAAGAGACTTTCCTCAATATCGTCAAGATATTTTAGAAGATTTAGTAAAATTAAGAAAAGAAATTAATCCTGATATAATTTTTCTTCCATCTTCTTATGATTTTCATCAGGACCATATTACAATATATGAAGAGGGTTTAAGGGCTTTCAATCAAAGAACTATTTTAGGATATGAATTACCTTGGACTAATCGCTTCTTTGGTTATTCAGCTTTTATGGCTTTAGATGAAAAATATCTTGAAATTAAAATTGAAGCAATAAAAAATTATGCTTCTCAATCTAAAAGAAAGTATATGAATTCAGAGTTTATTAAGGGTTGGGCTAATATGCGTGGAATGCAAAGTAATACAAAATATGCTGAAGCATTTGAAACGATTCAATTAAAATTATGAAAAAAATAATTTTTATTGGTGGAACAGGAAGATCAGGTACTAATATTCTTTCTAAAATACTTCAAAATCATTCTCAAGCTACTGGATTAAAATTTGAATATAGGTTTGTTATTGATCCAGATGGTATTATTGATTTTTATAATAGTTATAGCGATATTTGGTCTCCTTATTTCGTAGATAAAAAAATAAAACGTTTAGAAAAGTTTTTGTCTGATTTAGCAGAGGATAAGTTTATTCATAAATTTGTGGCAAAAATATTAAAACCCATAAATAAAAATGGGGTTATTTTATCTCCAAGAAAATATTCTGATTGGGAATTAGAAAAACATATTCCTAATTTTAAAAAATACACTAAAGAACTTATATCAGAACTTAAAGAATTTTCATATAAAGGAATATGGCCTGGAATGGAAAGTTATAAATTTTTTCCTCAAATGTATTATGGAAAACCAAAATCGCAAGAAGAAACAAGAAGCATATTAAGTAGATTTTTGATTAAAGTTATAAATAGTTTATTAGAGAAAAATAATTCAGAGGTTTTTATTGAAGATAATACATGGAATATTCTTTTTGCTAAAGAACTTCTTGAACTTATTCCAGAAGCAAAAATTATACATATTTATAGGGACCCAAGAGATGTTATTTTTTCATTATCAAAACAAAGATGGGCTCCTAAAGATCTTAAAAAAACAATAAATTATTATAAAGATATTATTGAATTATGGTTTTCTATAAAATCAAAACTTAACCCTGATAGCTATTATGAATTTAAATTTGAAGATCTAATTGAATTTCCAGAAAAGAATATAAGAAATCTTTGCGATTTTATTGGATTAGATTATGAGCCAAATATGATTAATATTGATTTGACAAAATCAAATAGTAATAAATTTTCTGAAACTCAGAAAGATGAAATAAATAATATTTTATCTCATATCATAATTAAACTTGGGTATAATGAATAATTTACCATTTGTTTCAATAATAATTCCATCTAGAAATGAAGAAAAACACATTAGAAAGTGTTTGGATTCTGTAATTTCTAATGATTACCCAAAAAGTAATTTTGAAATTTTAATAGTTGATGGACTAAGTCAAGATAATACCAGAAAAATAATAAAAGAATATCAAAATAAATATCCTTTTATTAAATTTTTTGATAATCTTAAAAAATTTACTTGTTTTGCTTGGAATATAGGAATTAATAATTCTAAAGGAGAGATAATTGTATTAATGAGTGCTCATGCAGTTTATGATAAAAATTATATTTCAAAATCAGTAAAATATTTAAAGAAATATAATCTTGATAATGTTGGGGGAATAAGAAAAACTATTTCTGAAAATAATATTGTTAGTAAAGCTATTTCTTTTTCTTTGTCACATATTTTTGGGGCAGGGAACTCTTATTTTAAAACTGGGTTTAAAAAGCCAAGATCAGTGGATACGGTTTTTGGAGGTTGTTATAAAAAAGAAATTTTTAAAAAAATAGGACTTTTCAATGAGAATCTTTTTAGATCTCAAGATATGGAATTTAATTTACGGCTTAAAAAAAATAAAGGAAAAATATTTTTATTTCCAGATATTATATCCTATTATTATCCAAAAGATAATCTTAAAGATTTTTTAATTCATAATTTTAAAAATGGAGTTTGGGCTATTTATCCTTTAAAATTTGTTAAAACACCTTTACGTTTAAGACATTATATTCCTCTTTTTTTTGTTTTAAGTTTGTTATCTACAATTATTTTAGGAATTTTTTATTCAATTTTTTCTTGGATTTTTTTATTTATTATCGGATTATATTTTTTAGCTACTATTTATTTTTCAATTGAGATTGTTTTAAAAGAAAAAAATATTATTTTTTTTCTTTTAACACCATTAGTTTTTAGTATTCGGCATGTTGGATATGGTTTGGGTTCAATTTATGGATTAATAAAAATATTTTTTTAATTTTATGACAACTTTTTTAATAATAGCTACTATTATCGGGGGAGTTATTGTATTAGGAGCTGTTATTTTTAAACCAAAATTATTTTGGCCTGCATTGATTATAATTTCTGTTGGAACAGCTGGCTTAAAGGCAAAGGGTACATATTCTTTAACAGATGAATATCTTTTATTCTGGCTTATTTTAGCTGTTATAATAGTAGCATTAATTGAGAAAGTTCGATTTGGAAGAAAACCCGTCCAAATCCAGCTTACAGCTGAAACTGAATCGGGCGGGTCTATTCAAAATTTCATTACAGAGAATATTGGAATAAGTAAGGAAAGCTTTTTAGAACGTTTTCATAAATGGGCATTTTATTTATTTATTTTGTATATGATAGTTCAGAGTTTAAGAGGATTTTTTATTTTCCAAGATTTAAGAATAGTTAGATGGATTGTTTTATATTCAATATTAGGTTTATTTGCTTTTATTTTATCTAAAAAACCTTTTTCTTTTTTTGAAGGTAGGAAAACAGCTTTATTTATTACAATAACAGCTTTAATATATTTTTTGTCTTATCAGGTCCATGGACTTTTTGGAGAATTAGTAAGAGGGATTAATAGATTTAATTTGCAAGGAGTTGAGTGGTCAGGCACTTCTAAGGCCGTTTTTCCTTTAATTGTAGCTTTGCCAGCTGCGATTTTTCTTATTGGAGATCATAAATGGATTTTAAAATTACTTGGGATATCTTTTATAATATTAGCAATTATAAATGGCTTTTATTATGATTCTCGAATTTCTCTTATTTTAGTTTTTATTTTTTTGCTTTTTTTACCTTTTGTTATAAAAGTTCCTAAAGAGGTTATTATAGGTTTTCTCATATTTTTGGTTTTTTTAGGTTCATTTATTTTTTATAAAATTGATGCGGAAAGACAAGGTGATATCAGTCGTTATGTTCATTTTCGGGCTGGTTTTGATACCTTAGGTAATAATTGGGAAACATGGCTTTTTGGATATGGATTTTATTCTCATCGTTTTTTATTGGCTCCTTATCTAAATAAATATTATAGTCACTATGATTTGGGTTTTGTATCAGGAGAAATTAGGACAGAATCATTTACTGCCTTAACAATTGATACTGGCTTGATTGGTTTAATTCTTTTGGCTATAAACTTTCTATTATCAGCGATTAAGATTAGTGTTATGAATATAGGATATAGAAAGATTATTTTTTTAATGATTCTTATAATGGCTTTTGGATGGCTTTTAATAACTAATATAAATGGTATGATACTTTTGTATTTATTAATTATGCCTTTTGGAATAATAATTCAACTAAGTAAATATGAAAAAAATTAAAAAAAATTTAAAAATTTTAATAACTGGTGGAGCTGGTTTT
>JBDREW010000037.1:0-2469 GCA_043819385.1 Candidatus Nealsoniibacteriota bacterium
AAATATAAAAATAAGTTATTAAAAATTTTTATTATTCTTATATTTTCGTTTTTTTATATTTTTATGTTTTTAATTTTTTATTATTTAATTGGTAATAAAAAATGAAAAGCTGTTCCTTTATCTTGTTTTGATTTAAACCAAATTTTTCCTTTTGATTTTTCAATAATTAATTTAGCAATATATAATCCTAACCCACTTCCTCTAATTTTTTCTTTTAAAGAATTATTTGAACGAAAAAATTTCTGAAAAATATATTTTTGATCCTTTTTTGGAATGCCAACTCCTGTATCTTTAATTTTAAAAAGCAAATAACTCCCTTTTTTTTCAATCCAAATTTCAACTTTTCCTTTTGGTTTTGTATAGCGAATAGCATTGTCTATAAGATTTTCTACTACTAATTTTATTAAAACTGGATCAAAATAAACTTTAGGAAGATCTCTTTGGGGATAAAATTTTACTTTTAAATTTAATGCTTGAGAATAGGCCTTAGAATTAAAAATTAATTCTTTTACTAAATCTTCTAAAGAAAACTCTACTTTTTTAATAGGCAAAGAACCTTTTTCAATTCTTGAAATAATAAGAAGTTCATCAACCAATTCTACCATCCTAGAAACATTTTCTTTTAAATGATTGAAATATTCCTCTTCCTTTTCGGGGCTCATTTTAATATCTTTTGAAACTAAAAAATCAATTATCCATTTTATATTAGTTATAGGAGATCTTAATTGATGAGAAACTATATTAATAAACTCTGATTTCATTTGAGACACTTCTGATAATCTTTCAAAACTTTTGGTAATAAAAAAAGATATAATGAGCAAAACCATTGTGATAATAATATCAATCAAAGCAACTATAGATGGATCTATTATATAACGATTACCGATTAAAAAAGAACCAACCGAAATAAAAATAATGACTGTACCCATTATTAAAAAAAGAAATTGAGGACATTGCCAAACAGGAACTCCTTGATTTTTACAATGTCCGACAACATTCAACTTATTAAAAATTTTTTTAATCATAAATAATATATATTATTTTATTATATATCCATTATAGCAAATATCCAAACAATTGACCAAGTGGATATTTGATGATATGATTTAGATACTAAGAATTCCTTAAAAAGTATTAATTTTTTATCGGGGCATGGTGTAATGGCTAACATACTCGCTTTGGGAGCGAGCGACTCTCGGTTCGAGTCCGAGTGCCCCGAAAGTATGCGGGTGTAGCTCAATGGCAGAGCATCAGGTTTCCAACCTGATAATGAGGGTTCGATCCCCTTCACCCGCTCCACGCGTCAAAAAACAATTTTTAATTTACAATTTTCCTCTCCTCCCCCCTAAGTAACCTCTAAAAAACTTTCTCTCCCTCTTTCCAAGACCCGACCTCCCCAAAACTTTTTTCTCTCTCTTTCCGAGACCCGACCTCCCCAAAACTTTTCTCTCTCTCTGGAGGTCGGGGCTCTTTTCCAGCTTTCCCCTCTCTTCCAATATCCGACCTCTTCCCAACTTTCTCCATTTACTAATCCCATTAGTATTGTTAAAATATAGTTAAGATTATCTTAACTAAAAATTATGAAACAAAAAGTTAAAAATTTACTTTTCCCAGGTACAGCAATAGTTGCTTCTTCTTATTTTTCATTAATTTTTGTTATTGGAGGAATTATCGGATATATCGGAACAGAAAAATTTATTAAAAAATACATAAGAACTGGCAAAGTAAATATCATTGAATTTAATTTTGGAAAATATAAAATTCATCTCCATCATTGGATAACAGGAATTGGTATAGTTTTAGCAATATATTTTGTAGGAATATTATCCTCCTTACCAATAATATTTGTTGGAGCATTAGGAGGACTAATTTTTCATGACCTGCACACAGATAAAGAATGGCATAAAGTTATTTACAAAGAAAAAACAAAAGAAATAATTATTTAATAAATTAATTTAAAAAAATAAAAGCCCCGTTTTAAATGGAGCTTTTTTCTTTTTTTTCTCTCTCTATTCTTCCCCTCTCCTTTTTCTCCCTCTCTCTTTTCCTCATTTTAATTTTTAATTTTTCTTCTCCCCGAGACCCGACCACAACTATTAAAACTCATAACTTAAAACTCATAACTTTTAAAAATCTGACTTTCCCTATCTTTCCTTTCTTTCTATTTTGATTTTTGATTTGTCATTTTAATTTTTGATATTTAATTTTTAATTTTTCTTCTCCCCGAGACCCGACCTCTAAAAAAAATTCCTCTCCCTCTCTAAGAGAGGTCGGGTCTCTCCCAGCTTTCCCTATCCTAATTCCCTCCCCAAATAAAAAATAGAGGACATGATGTGGGACCCAATTAGTAGACACTTTTAAAAAACAGCTATGTATTCCGAGACAAAAGATGATTTCTGTATTGTACAGGTGTCATCTTTTTTAATTTCCATTGGCGTCTTTTTTTATTGTAATATTTCATGTATATAC
>JBDREW010000038.1:0-7239 GCA_043819385.1 Candidatus Nealsoniibacteriota bacterium
GAAAACAAGAATTAATTCGTTTCGTTAATTATTATAATACTGTTAAACCCCACAAAGGTATTAATAATCTTACTCCCATGGAAAAACTAATTAATTATTTTTATCCCAAAGAACTGTAAACAACGCTATCATTTCTTACAAGGAAATTCAAAAAATAACAAAGATAACTATCTTGAGTCAGAAGATTATTCAAATATAGCAAACTCTTTTGAAGAAGTAGGTGATATAGAATTTAACATTTTAATTGGCAAAAAAGATAAATTAATTTATAAAGTTTTGATAGAGAAAGAAATAGAAGAAGTAAATATTATTTTTGAAATTGAATTTTCTGAATTTAATGAACCAAAAACAATTGAAGCACCAAAAAACTTTAAAAACATAGAAGATGTTTTTAACTTTTCAGTAGATGATTTTGGAGATTTTTTTCTAAAAGAGAATCAAATTCAAGAAGAGAATCAAATTCAAGAAGAGAATCAAATTCAAGAGGAAAATCAGGGAATTAAAATAAATCCTAATACCTCTGATATATCTAAAAGAGCATCTTCGGTTGCAAAAAGACATAATTTTTCAGAAATTAACTTTTCTTTTATTGAGCCATCTTTATTTAATTTTTCTTTAATAAATCCTTTTTTAATAGATTCTTCTATTATTAATGCTTCTATGAAAGATATTATTTCAATTATTTTAGAAAGATAAATTCATAAGTAAATTTGTGCACAAACTTGCGGGGGTCTGACCCCCGCAAGTTTTAATTTATGCTGATTATATGTAATTATATAATTTTATATATAATTTTCTGTGGATAAATACTGATTTTAAAGCTATTTTAAGGGATATTGACCTAGTGTTATAAAATAGGGTATAAAGTATATAGAGTGGGTGGATGTGGAAAACAATGGGAAAACTCTTGAAATCTGTGGATAACTTGATTAAACGATAGAAATATTTTAAAAAAGAATAACTGCTAGAAGGTAGGGTATTATTTCAGCCTTCGAGCCAAAATAGTATGCTTATAGGTGAATACAGACATACAATTGATACTAAAAAACGATTGTCTCTTCCATCAAAATTTCGCAAGGAATTAGGTAGGACAATAATAATAACAAGAGGAATAGATAATTGTTTAGTTGTTTATACTCTTAAAGAATGGAAAGAAGTATCAGACAAATTAAGTAAACTACCAGCAAGCCAATCAGAAGCACGAAGTTTTGCTAGAATTATTTTAGCTGGAGCAATGGAAGTCAATTTAGATAAATTAGGAAGAATTCTTATTCCAGATTATTTGAAATCATATAGTCATTTAAATAAAAATGCAGTAGTTTGTGGTCTTTCTAATAGATTAGAAATTTGGGACGAACAAAAATGGAAAGTTTATAAAAATAAAATAGAAAAGGAGGTAAGTGGTCTTGTTTCCAAGTTAGGGGAGTTAGGAATGTGATTTATTACTAATTATGCATATACCAGTTCTTAAAAAGGAAATAATAGAAAATCTTGATCCGAAATCAAATGAAAATTTTATTGATTGTACAATTGGAAGCGCAGGACATAGTTTATCTCTTTTAGAGAAAAATAAACCAAATGGAAAGGTTTTAGGGATAGATTTAGATATTGAAAATATTAAAAAACTTAAATCTGATAAATTAGGGAAAAGATTGATTCTTATTAATGATTCCTATGTAAATTTAAAGGAAATAGTTGAAAGAAATAAATTTGGGTCAGTAAATGGAATTTTATTTGATCTCGGAATGTCATCATTTCATTTAGAACAATCAGGTAAAGGATTTTCATTTTTAAGAGATGAAGAGCTTGATATGAGATATGATAAAGAAAATCAAAAAGGAACAAGTTCCTCGCAAGCGAAAGCAAAATCCAAAATTCAAACAGCTGGGGACATAATTAATCAATATTCTGAAAAGGATTTGGAAAGGATTTTAAGAGAATATGGAGAAGAAAGATTTGCTAAAAAAATTGCTAAAGAGATTGTTAAACAAAGAGAAATAAAACCGATTAAGACCACTTTTGAATTAAATCAAGTCATAAAAAAAGCAATACCATTTAGATTTCAAAAATCTAGAATAAATCCATCAACTAAGACATTCCAAGCGATTAGAATAGCAGTTAACAAAGAATTAGATAATTTAAAAAAAGTTCTTCCACAAGCAATAGAAATATTAGAAAAAAATGGAAGATTAGCAATAATTTCCTTTCATTCTTTAGAAGATAGAATTGTTAAAAACTTTTTTAAAGATTTATCTAATAAAAATTTATTTAATGTATCAAAAAAGCCAATCACAGCAAGTTTAGAAGAAATTAAAAATAATCCTCGTTCTCGTAGTGCAAAATTAAGAATAGCTATAAAAATTTAAAATTATGAATACATTAGTTGCAAATCAGTCAATAAACAGAAATTTTTCATTCTTTAACTGGAAAATTATATTAAGAATGTTTTTAATTTTAAGTTTTTTATCAATATCAGTTCTTTTACTTTTTTATATTTTTCAAGTTAATTCAGAAGTTTCAGGAAGATATTTAATTCAGAAATACGAAAAAGATTTAACAAAAATCATAGGGGAGAGTCAGGGATTAGAAATGAGTTTGATTCAATCAAATTCATTAGATAATGTTATGGGTTCAATGGAGAGTTTAAATTTTGTTAAAATAAGTAAGATTTATTATATTAAAGTTTTGAATAATCAAGTTGTTAAAAAGTAAATTTCAAGGTTATGAAAAAATGGAGAGTTAATTTTATTTTTATTATTCTCATTTTATTTGGAGCGGCTATTCTTGGCCGCTTGATTTTTATTCAAATTATTCAATATGATCTTTATAAAGCACTAGCTCAGGGACAGCAAAAAACATTTGAATCAACAAAAGGAGATAGGGGCAAGATTTTTTTTAGAGGAGGTGAAATTTTAGCTACTAATACTAAAAGAAAGTATGTTTTTGTTTCTCCATCAGAAATAAAGGAAAAAGAAAAAATAGCAGAAGAATTATCTCAAATACTTAATATAGATAAAGATGAGTTATTAAAAAAAATTGAAAAAGATAATTTGTTTGAAGAAATAAAAATTGATTTATCAGAAAAAGAATATAATGATTTAAAAGATATAGAGTTAAATGGAGTTTATGTTTCTGAATCAATTGCTAGAGAATATCCTCAAAAATCTTTAGGAGGCCATATTGTTGGATTTTTAGGGGGAGAAGATGAGGGTCAGTATGGAATAGAGGGTTATTACGATGATTATTTAAGAGGTAAAGAATCTTTTAAGGAAATTGAAAGGGGATTTGGAAAATATTTTTTTGGTAATGATGAAGAATCTAATGAGGGTAAAGATATTTTTTTAACAATTGATTATAATATTCAATTTATGGCTGAAAAGTTATTAAAAAAAGCTAAACAAGATTTAGACATTGAGTCAGGTCAAATAATAGTAATAGATCCGAATTCAGGATCAATTATGGCATTAGCAGATTATCCTGGATTTAATCCTAATGAATATTCAGAAGTTGAAGATCTTGAGGTTTTTCAAAATTCAGCGATTCAAAAGCTTTTTGAACCTGGTTCTGTTTTTAAACCAATGACCATGGCTTCTGCTTTAGATCAAGGTAAAATAACTCCTGAAACAACTTATTATGATAAAGGAACTGTAAAAGCAGGAGGGTCTTCTATTTTTAATTATGATGAGCGTTCCTATGGCCAACAAACAATGACAGGGGTTTTAGAAAAATCAATAAATACTGGAGTGGTTTTTGCTGAAAGACAATTAGGTAATGAGCTTTTTTTAAAGTATTTAAATAATTTTGGTTTTTTTCAAAAAACAGGTATTGATTTACAAGGAGAAATTTTTTCTGAGAATGAAGAGTTTAAAAAAGGATATGAAATAAATTTTATAACTGCTTCTTTTGGACAGGGAATTGAAATAACACCAATTCAATTAGTAAGAGCATTTTCATCTATTGCTAATGGTGGAAAATTAATTGATCCTCATGTTAATAAGAATTTTATTCAAGATGATATAGCATCTGATAATATAGTTATTTCTAAAAAAACTTCTTCTGATTTAACTGCAATGCTTGTGAGTGTTGTTGAAAATGGTTTTGCTAAAAAAGCAGGAATACCAGGATATTATATTGCTGGAAAAACTGGAACTGCTCAAGTTGCTTTGTCAGCTCTTGGTATATCAAAAAAAGGATATTCAAATAAAACTTGGCAAAGTTTTATTGGATTTGCTCCTGCTTTTAATGCTAAATTTTTAATTTTAGTGAAGCTTGATAATCCTAAAGCAAACACTGCTGAATATTCTGCTTTACCAATTTTTAGAGAATTAGCAAAATATACGATTGATTATCTTGAAATACCACCTGATTATGAAGTAGAATAATGATAGAAAAATCAAAAATCAAAATGGGAGGGATAGGGGAAAAGCTGGAAAGAGCCCTGACCTCTCTCGAGAGGGAGAGGAAGTTTTTTAGAGGTCGGGTCTCGGGAGAAGGGAAAGAAAAATCAAAAATTAAAATATAAAATAGTTGATTTTTTAATCTTTTTTTGTTAAATTAATATAGCTTTGCTCTCATCGTCTAGTGGTTAGGACGCATGATTCTCAATCATGTAACACGGGTTCAACTCCCGTTGAGAGCACCTTTAGTAGCTCTTTAAAAAAGGAGTTTTAAGATGGTAGCTTTTACAGCAGAAGGATTGGAATTTTGTAAATTATTAACAAGGTACGATGTTGAAGAGATAAGATTTAATATTTTTGAAAATCAAACAGAAATTTCTGGAAATGATCTTTATTGGGTAATTGCTCGTTCAAAAGGTTCAAAAACAACATATATAACATTAGATGGAAAAAAAATTATAGTTTTTTCTACCAAAGAATTAGCTGAAAAATTTATTCAAGAAAATGAATATTTTGGGCATTTTGCTCGACCTTTTGCTTGGAATAAACTTGTTGATAAATTTGTTGATGTTTGCGAATTAGCTATTCTTTGTGAATTTGGATGCTATTCATTTGTTCCTTTGGAAAGAATAAAATAAGGAGACAAAAATGAGTTTAGCTAAAAAAATAAATATGTTTTTATTGATAATTTGTGTACTTATTTTTTCTTTGATTTTTATAATAATATGTCCATTACTTCTTATTACCATCAGGCCATATATTCGTAGAGAAATTAAAGATTTAATTGGAATATTCACTGGAAAATATTCTTATAGAACTTCAAAAAAATTACTTAAAGATGCTTAAATAAAGCATCTTTTTTTATTAAAAAGTTTTGGAATAGGGGAGGGAAAAGTTGGGGATAGGTCGGACCTCTTTTTGAGAGGGAGAGGAATAAAAAAATCAAAAATCAAAAATCAAAAATTAAAATGAGAAAGGAGGGAAAGATAGGGAAAGTCAGATTTTTAAAAGTTATGAGTTATAAGTTCCAAGTTATAAGTTCCAAGTTATAAGTTTTGATAGTAGAGGTCCGACCTTGGGAGAGGGATGGTTGAAAAAGTTTTAGATTAAGAGTAGGATAAAATATGTTCTTAAAGTGTCCTTAAGATGCTTTAAGAATATAAGTACTTTAAAAATTAATTTTGTTAGGCAATTCCGTTTTTATTTTAACGGGATTAGAGAAACACAGGAAAGGACTTGAAATGAGAAGAAGAGTTGTTATTACTGGAATGGGAGCGGTTACTCCTTTGGGAAATGATGTTCCAAATACATGGAAAAGATTAATAAGTGGAAAATCAGGAATTAGCGAGCTTACTCGTTTTAATCTTGATGATTATGGTAAACAGGAGAATGTTCAGAAAATTGCTGGCGAAGTGAGAAAATTTAATTTGGAAAATTGGGGAGTAAGTCACCATATAGAAATAGAAAAAATTCAATTGAATGTTAAACGAATGGATCTTTTCGTCCAGTATGCTTTAGCAGCTGCTATAGAAGCAGTTGATGACGCTCAATTAGATTTGAAAAAAGAAAATTTGAAAAAAATTGGAGTTGAGATAGGATGTGCTTTTGCAGGTGCTACTACTTGGGAAGAACAGCATATTCGTCTTCTTAAAAAAGGATCAAGAAGAGTTTCAGCATTTTTTATTCCAATGGTTTTGGCTAATATGGTTTCTGGTAATTTAAGTATTTATTTTGGAACAAAAGGACCGAATCTTGTTATGTGTACTGCTTGTGCTGCTGCATCTCATGCTATTGGTGAAGCATTTTTGAAAATCAGATATGGCATGGTAAATATAATGATTACTGGGGGAACTCAGGCCGTATTAAGGCCGTTAGCTTTTAGTGGTTTTAATAATATGAGAGCTCTTTCGCATAACAATGATAATCCAGAAAAAGCAAGTAGACCTTTTGATTTAAATCGTGATGGACTTGTTATGGCTGAAGGAGCTGGTATTTTAGTTTTAGAAGAATTAAAACATGCAGAAAAAAGAAAAGCTAAGATTTATGGAGAATTGATTGGCTTTGGGATGAATTCAGATGCTTGTAGTATTGTTAATCCTTGTGTTGAGGGTCCGGCTGAATGTATGAGAATAGCACTTAGAGATGCTAGAATAAGATTAATGGATATTGATTATATTAATGCTCATGGAACTTCTACTCAAATAGGAGATATCAATGAAGCAAAATCAATTAGAGAAGTTTTTCAAACTTTTGCTGATTATTTCTATGTGGGCTCAACTAAATCTGCCACAGGTCATATGTTTGGTGCGGGTGGAGCAGTAGAAGCGATTTTTTGTATTTTAGCACTTAGAAATGGAATTATTCCTCCAATGATAAATTTGGAAAATCCTGATCCAGAATGTGATTTAAAGTTTGCTCCTAAGAAAGCAGTAAAAATAGATATAGTACATGCCCTTTCAAATTCTTTCGGATTTGGAGGAACAAATGCTTGTCTTGCATTTAAAAAATACTGAAAAAAAGAATGACAAACAGAGGGTAAAATATTACCCTCTTTTTTTATTAGTGGAATAAGAGAATGAAAAGGGAAAGGGAAAGGGGAAGGAGAAGGAGAATGAGAAGCTGGAAAGAGGTCGGACCTCTCTTTGAGAGGGAGAGGAATAAAAAAATCAAAAAAATAAAACAAAAACTAAAATGACAAATTAAAAATCAAAAATTAAAATGAGAAAGGAGGGAAAGATAGGGAAAGTCAGATTTTTAAAAGTTATGAGTTATAAGTTTTAATTGATTGTCCCCATATTTGATTTTGAAAAACTTTCAGAACAAGGTAAAATAAAAGAATGAC
>JBDREW010000039.1:0-8810 GCA_043819385.1 Candidatus Nealsoniibacteriota bacterium
TTACTTCAAAGAACACACAACAAAGACTAAAATTAAAACTTTTACGCAAACATTATGGACAGATAATTGCTAATCAAGCTATACTAAAACAACAAACTATTCTACTACCTAATTTGTCCGAAATGTGCGTTAATTAACTAATGTTTGACAAAATTATATATTTTAATATAAACTAATATAATGTCAAAAAAAATAAAATGGAACTTTTATAAAAAAAGTAGCAATTTATGAAAAAAATCATAGTAGATCTCAAAGTCGTTGAAAAAGTTATAGATTCTTTTGCAAGAACAACAGAAGAAGTTTTTACTTTAGATGAATTAAAAAAACTACTTATTTCTGGGCGACAGTTAAAGATGAAATTTGGTGTTGATGTTACGGCTCCGGATATTCATATCGGTCATGCAGTTAATCTCTGGATGTATCGAGAACTCCAAAAATTAGGTCATAAGATTATTTTTCTTGTTGGAGATTTTACTACTCAGATTGGTGATCCAACAGGAAAAAATAAAACAAGACCGATTATCTCTGATGAGGAAATTAAAAGAAATTCAGAAAAGTTTATTAAACAAGCCACGATAGTTTTAGATGATGATCCTGATCTTATAGAAATAAGAAGAAATTCAGAATGGTATAATAAAATGTCAGTTAAAGATATGCTTTCTCTAATGTCTACTGTAACTCATGATCGGTTAGTCTCTCGTGATATGTTTCGCAAAAGGATTAAAGAAGGCCAAGAAATTTATGAGCATGAATTGATTTATCCTATTCTTCAGGGATACGATTCGGTTATGTTAGAATCAGATTTAACTATCATCGGCTCAGATCAACTTTTTAATGAAATGATGGGTCGTTTTTTTCAGGAGAAGTTTAGTCAAGTTCCACAGGTAGTTATTACTACTAAAATTACACCTGGTATTGATGGTGGAAAGAAACAGAGTAAAAGCCTGGGCAACTATATCGGTCTTGCACATTCATCTCGTGACAAATTTGGTCGGATAATGAGTATATCAGACAATCTTATCATAGATTATTTAAAAGTTTACACTGAGATTTCTCTTAAAAAAATTGAAAAAATAAAAAAAGATTTGTTGAATGATCCAATGGAATATAAGCTTTTCCTTGCAAGAGAAATTGTTGCCCGTTATCATGGAGAAGAGGTGGCAGAAAAAGAATTAAATTGGTTTAAAGAAACATTTAGCGGACGAAAGATTCCTAAAGATATTCCGGTAGTTTCTATGGGAGCTATTTCGATGACATTATTTCAAATTCTTAGAAAATGTTTTTCAGCCAAAGAAAAAACTAATAGTGATATAAAACGCTTAATTAAACAGCGAGCAGTCAAGATTGATGATGAAATTGTTGAAGATTTTAAAAAGAAACTTTCTTTGTCTAATAAAAGTATTAATCTTAGTGTTGGAAAAAGGAATTGGTTTAAGATTATTTCTTAATTAATATAGATAAAATATAGGGTGGCTATTGATGATTTGCCACTTTTTTTTATTTGCCGAATTTTTAAAATTAGTTTGTTTTTTTTAAAAAAACTTATATAATTAATTTAAAGATTGATTTTATATAAAAATATGAATATATTTATAAATACAGAAAATAAAGATAGAGTATTGTCGCTTGTTATTCAGCAGATTCTTAAAGAGATTAATCAGGCAATTAAGTCTTTAAAATGGAATTATAATATTCAAGATTCTGATCTAGATTGTCCGATAGAAAAAGAAATGGGTGATTTTTCGTTGCCTTGTTTTAAATTGGCAAAAGAATTAAAACGTACACCTGATTTTGTTGCAAAATTATTATCTGAAAAGATTAATCCAACCGAATTTGTTTCTTCTGTAAAATGTTTAGGAGGTTATTTAAATTTTTATGTAAATAAAATTAAAATTACTCCCCTTGTTTTAAATCAAATTATAAAAGAAAAAGAAAAGTATGGAAATTCTAAATTAGGCAAAAAAGAAAAAATAATGATAGAGTTTTCTTCTCCTAATACAAGTAAGCCGTTGCATTTAGGGCATGTGCGCAATATCGTTATTGGCTGGAGTGTGTCGCGATTGTTAGAAACAATAGGTTTTAAAACAATAAAAACAAGCCTTCTTAATGATAGAGGTATTCATATCTGTAAAGTTATATTAAGTTATAAGAAATGGGCTGAAAATAAAAAACCTACGATTAAATCTGATCATTTTATTGGTAATTATTATGTTCTTTTTGAAAAAAAATTAAAAGAGAACCCAGATATTCAGAAAGAACTTTTGGAAACTTTAAATAAATTAGAAAAAGAAGAGGTTTTAATATTTAATTTGTGGGAGAAGATAAATCAATGGGCGAAAAAAGATCCTTCAACTTTTACTTTATGGAAAAAGATAAATCAATGGGCAGAGAAAGGATTTAAAGAAACTTATTTAAAATTAGGTGTGTCTTTTGATAAAGTATATCGAGAAAGTAAAATTTATAAAAAAGGTAAAAAGATAATTTTAGATGGCTTGGAAAAAGGAATTTTTAAAAAAGATAAAGATGGGGCAATAATAGCAAAGTTGGAAAAATATGGGTTGCCAGATAAGGTTTTACTTAGATCTGATGGGACTTCCATTTATATTACGCAAGATATTTATTTAGCGATATTAAAATTTAAAGAATATAAATTAAAAAAATCTATTTATTGTGTTGGCAATGAACAAGAATTATATTTAAAACAGCTTTTTAAAATTTTAGAAATGTTAGGTTATGATTGGTCAAAAAATTGTTATCATTTAAATTATGGAATGGTTTTTTTACCTGAAGGAAAAATGAAATCAAGAGAAGGAAAAGTTGTTGAGGCAGATAAACTTATTTCAGATTTGAAGAATCTTGCACAAGAGGAAATTTTAAAAAGAAATTCAAATATTTCTGAAAAGAAATTATCTGATAGAAGTTTAAAAGTTGCTATTTCAGCATTAAAATATTATCTTCTTGAAATTAATCCTTCTAAAAATATTTATTTTAATCCCAAAAAATCAGTTTCTTTTAATGGAAGAACAGGCCCATATATTCAGTATTCTTATGCGAGAATTTGTAGTATTTTGAAAAAAGCAGGGCGTTTATCTTTTCATAATATAAATTATTCTTGTTTAAAAAATGAAGGAGAATTAGAATTAATTATGTTTTTATCTAAATTCCCTTCTGTTATAGAAAAATCTGCTTTGAATTATAACCCTGCTATTCTAGCACAATATCTTTATCATTTATCAGAAATTTTTAATTCTTTTTATGAAAATTTTTCTGTTCTTGAAGCAGATAAAGAAACAAAAAATGCTAGATTATTATTAATTAATTCTACAAAAATAGTGTTTAAAAAAGGTTTAAACTTACTTGGAATTGATGTTCTTGAAAAAATGTAATGGATGTGATTGGTATAAAGTTTGCAAAGGAAGATGTCCTTTTCATCATTATCTAGGAAAAGGAGTTAATATTTTTTGCCAAGATTTTCAACGATTGTTTAATCATATACAGAAATCTTTGAAAAAATATCAATTTATTTAAAAAAAGAGTGGCTTTGAATAAAATCACTCTTTTTTATTTTTTGAAATTTGTTAAAATGAATTTAATATGAGAATAAATTGTAAAAGTACAAGAATTAAATTAAGGAAACTTAAAATTTCTGATGCTGAATTTCTTTGTAAGAATGCCAACGATAAAGATATTGTGAGGTATACTTATGTATTTCCTCCTCCATTTAATATAAAAAAGGCAAAAGAATTCATTAGAAAAATACAAAAAGAGTGGAAAGATAAAAAATCTTTTGAATTTGGTATAGAATTAAAAAAGAGTAGGAAATTAATAGGTACAGTAAATATTTTTAATATAAATTATAGAAATAAAAAGGCTGAAGTGGGTTTATGGCTTTCAAAAAAATATTGGGGTAGAGGATTAGCAGAAGAATCTCTTAGTTTATTATTATGCTCAGGATTTAATAAATTAAAATTAAAAAAATTTCAAGCAAGAATTTTACATAAAAATATATTTGCCCAAAAATTAATAGAAAAGATGGGTTTTAAGTTAGAAAAAAGATTAAAAAGAAATACTTTTTTTAAAAATGAATGGTTTGATGATTTAATTTATATTATTAAGGTTGACTAAAATTGAATAAAACAATATATTAAAATTAGTTGTTGTGAATGTTTCTCAACTTTGACAATTGAATAATGTTTGAAAAGGTTTGCGAAAGGAGAAAAAAAGTTAGGTCTATTTTCTCATAGATGATTTAACTAATTTTAAAGTATATTCTCTTGTTTTATTAAAATCTCTTGTTTTTTTATAAAATTTAAAAATCTTCTTTCTATATTTTGAAAACTTATCCCATCCTTTATCTTCAAATCCATAGAAATTATTTAACACTGTCAAGGTTTCTTTTACTTCGGTGTCTTGATATTTTTCAGTTTTAAAGACATAATCATACATAAAATGATTAGCTTCGTGACATATTGTATTTTCTACTTGTATAGGTCCTCTTTTTATTGAAATTGATAACCATTTTTCTTTTACATTCCAAGTAGAAAATGGCGTAGAATTAACATATACAATAATATTTGGCATATCGCATTTGTATATTTTTTTTATTGCTTTTCTTATTTTAATTTCATCTACAATAAAAGAAAAACAATTTGCCATTATTTTTGCTTTTGAAATTTCTTTCTTATCAAATTTTATTTTAGGAAATTTAAAATCAAATACAGGAGACAATTTGTCTCCCATTTTATTTACTTCTTTAAATATTTTTTTATCTATTTTTTCGTTATAAATTATTTTCATAGATATAAAGGAAACAAAGCTGACAGAGAGGAACATTTTGATACGATGCCGATTAATAGTAATTGATTATCGGTTAATGAGGACAAGACAGGGGGTAAAATTTTACGTCCTGTCTTTTTCATTACAAAAGAGCAGTTTTATTTATTTTTTGGAGATTATAAAAATCCATTTCATTTTTTTGCAAGAAAAAGTTTCCGAGTAGATTATTTTAAAATTAGAATCTTTTAAATATTTTTCTAATTCACTTTTGTCAAACATAGTAAATATTCTAGTATCATTTTTTTTCTTTTTTCTTTTTTGTTTAGCTGGGGCAATTATTCCAAGAATTCCATTTTTTTTCAATATTTTTCTAAAATTTTTTAATAATTTATTTAAATCATTTTTATCTATATGAGTTATTGCAGATGAGCACCATATTCCGTTAAAAGAGTTATTTCTAAACTTCATATTAAAAAAATCCATTATCCTAAATTTACCTTGAAAATTCTTTTTAGCAAAGTTTATCATTTTTTCTGATAAATCAATTCCAAGGCAGTTGATTTCCTTTTTAGTAAAATAATCAGTGTCGTGTCCTGGTCCGCAAGCAACATCAAGAATTTTATTACCCGAAATTAAACTAATAAATTTATCAATTTTATTTTTTAAAATTATAGTACCGCTTTTAATATCTTTCTCAGTGTATTGGTTATAAAATTTTATTGTTTTTTTAGTATAATTTTTCATAAAATGTTCTAATTATTATAATATTATAGCAAATTATGGAAAAATAAGGTATTAAAAAATAGAGGATTTTTCTCTGTTTTTTAATATATATGACATTTAATATATGAATGTGAGTATTTTGTATATTCTTATATAATATGTATATGATAATATGTGTATATGGTATAAAAATATGGTATAAAAATAATAATTAAGTTATAATAAAAGTATAAAAATATGAAAGTAGAAAAACTTGATGATAAAAATTTTGAACACCACAATTTATTAGTAAAATTTATTCGAATTTTTAGTGTTCCGTTGTTAAATTATTTACCTTCCTTTTTTATCAAAAAAATAATGGTAGTATCTAGTCGAGATAGTAGAATTGCGGTTAAATATGGTGGTTCTACACATGCTTTAGAGGGGATGTATGGAAGATATGAAAGAAAATTATTTTCTAGAGGATTTTTTCAAGGAATAGCTGATTTATTTTGGCATCATTGTCTTTCACAGCCAAAAGCAGTAAGAAATAGATTAAAAATAGTTGGGATGAGTTTGATGGAAGAAATAGTTAATACAGATATACAAGATAAAGAAAAAAATATTACAATATTAACTATCGCTGGAGGTTCGACTAGGGCTATAATCCAATCTTTTTATAATCTTAAAAAAAGAATAAATTGTAAAATAAAAATAATAAATATAGATAAAAGTGAAAAGGCATTAAATTTAAGTAAAGAAATTGCTAGAAAATTTAATTTATATGAAAACTTTGAATGGATAAATGAAGATGCAAGAAATATAAAATCTTTAATACCAAAAAATTCAATTGATGTTGTAGAGATGGTGGGACTTTTAGATTATTTTTCAGAAGAAAAAAGTATAAATGTGATAAGTCAAATATACGATTCTTTAAAAGTTGGAGGTTTATTTATAGTAGGTAATATTTGTCCGAATAAAGAAGAATTATTTATTCATAAAATAGGATGGCCTCAAATGTATTATAGAAATCCTGCAGATTTATCTAAAATTTTAGAATTATCTGGTTTTGATATTAAAAAAGGAAAAATTATTTTTGAACCATTAAAATGTCATATTATAGCAGTAATTAAAAAATAATTATGCAATTTTTTGCAATTTCAGGATTAATTAATGGATTGGTTGTCCTCGGAGTAGGTATTTTTGTTATTACACATAATTGGCGTAACAGGATTAATCAATTATATTTTTTACTTGTAGTTGCAATAACTACCTGGTCGTTAGGTTATTGGCAATGGTTATCTGCTGAGGATAGTACGTCTGCTTTATTTTGGATTAGAATATTTTCTATTGGGTCTACTTTAATTCCAGTATTTTATTTTCATTGGGTAGTATCTTTATTGGGGTTAAATAGTCGTGAAAAAAACGCAATTAGATTGGTGTATTTTGCGACTTCTTTATTTCTACTTTTTAGTTTTTCAGATTTATTTGTTAAAGGAGTAAGTCAAAAATCATATTTTTCTTTTTGGCCAGAGCCAGGAATACTTTATCATTTTTATATTTTTTTTACTTATGTTTTAATAGTGGGTTATTCTTTTGTTCTTTTATTAAAGAGTTACAAAGAAGCTTTAAAAGAAAAAAAAGTTCAAATAATTTATATTTTTGTGGGATCTGCTATTGCTTTTAGCGGTGGATTAACTAATTTTCTTTTATGGTACAATATACCAGTTCCACCTTATGGAAATTTTTTAGTTGCTGTATATCCTTTTCTTTTTGCCTATGCGATTTTGAAACATCACTTATTCAATGTGAGGGTTATTGCGACGGAATTGCTTGTATTTTTAATTTGGATTTTCTTGTTGATTAGAACAGTGCTGTCAGAAACATATCAAGACCTTCTTATTAATGGAGGATTATTATTAGCAGTAATCATTGTTGGGATATTACTTATTCGAAGTGTTTTAAAACAAGTTAGATTAAGAGAGAAATTAGAGATTTTAACAAAAAAAGTTGAAAGAGCATATCAAATTGAAAAAAAAGCACGCAAAGCTTTGCAAAGATTAGATGAATCAAAAAGTCAATTTATTATGGCTACTCAACATCATTTAAGAACTCCGTTAACTTCAATGATAGGATATGTTGATTTAATTTTAACAGGGGTTTATGGAAAAGTTCCTGAAAAACTTAAACAGCCAATTTTAAAATTTAATATTTCAACAAAAAGATTAGTTAGGATTGTTAATGAATTGTTAGATATTTCTCAATTTGAAATGGGAAAGAAAGTAGTTTTGTTAGAACCCAATATTGATGTCGGTCTTATTTTAGATGAAGCATTTCAAGAATTAAAATTCACAGCAAAAAATAAAAGTGTTAATTTAAAATTAGAAAAACCAAAAAATTTAGTTAAGATTAAAATTGATGTAGAAAAGTTTAAAGTTGCTTTATTTAATTTAATTGATAATGCTATAAAATATACTGATAAAGGGGGAGAGGTGTCTATACGAGCTGAAGTTAATTCTAAACTTAGAATAATAATTAAAGATACAGGGATGGGAATGGATGGAGAACAAATTAAAAATCTTTTTAAGCGGGCATTTGAAAGAGGGAAAGAAGCTAAAAAAGTTTTTGCTACTGGTAGAGGGATTGGTTTGTTTATAAGTTTTAAGATTATTGAAGCTCATGATGGAAGGGTTTGGGCGGAATCAGAAGGTAAAGGAAAAGGAAGTTCTTTCTTTATTGAATTACCAATTAAGTGAAAAGTTTGACATATCGCTATATCTTGCTACTATAAATACATCTTTAACAATTATAAAACCTATGAATCAAGTCCCTGTTTATCAGGGGTTGGGCTTGAGGAGGTGATTTCTGCATTAGTGGAAATCCGGCTTCTTCCGTAATCAAAAGATAGTCAATGAAATTTTATTTTATATAAATAGATAGAGTTGGCGAAGTGCCTTAAATATTTAATTTAAGGAATCAGGGTGGTATCGCGGGAAACTTCTCGTCCCTATCGCGTAGTTTTATTACTAGGCCATAGAGATGAGGAGTTTTTTTTTGTTCTTTAAAAATATAAAAAGGAGTTTTGAAATGATAGAAAAAGAAAAATCTGAAGATGAAAAGTTTAAGCAGATGGTAATTTGTTCAGAATGTGGAAAAAAATTACCGTGTTATAATCAAGAAGGAATGAATAACTTTTGTCCCAAGAGTTTTAATGGGAAAGAAGTAAAAAATGTTTGTATGGCGTGTAAAATGCAAGAAGTAGTAGTTTGTTGGAGAAAATAAAAAAGAAAAAGCCTTTTATTATAAAGGCTTTTTTAAATATTATTATATAA
>JBDREW010000040.1:0-5538 GCA_043819385.1 Candidatus Nealsoniibacteriota bacterium
TTTTGTTAATTAGACTTTTACCTTTAACATCCTTAAAAGGAACTTGAAAATGAAGATAATTCTTTCTTGCTTTTAAGGCTGGAATACTTCCATCAGAAACCCAAAAACACGAATCGTAACCATCTCCCCTTTTAATATCTGGAATAAAATTTATGCCTTTAAGAGAAATTCCGAATCTTTCTTCAAGTTTTTCTTTTATTGAAAGATCTTTCCATTGAACAAATACTTCGTAACCTTTTTCCTTCAAAATTTTAGCAAAAGAGATGGAATACCTTTCGCCACCACCTAAAGTATCTAAATATGGATTATAAATTGCTGCTTTCATTTACTTTTCCTTTCATTTGTCTTATATCCTGTATCTTCAGACCAAATCAAAAAAAGTCTTTTATTAAATCCGCCTTTTCTTTTAAATTCAAATTTCCTGGAATCAACAACTTCTTTAGAAGTAATTTTAAAATTTTTTTTGATTTCGTCAATTACATCCAAAACATCACCAATTTCAGATACTAATTCTTTTTTATTTTTGGAAACTACAATACCCAAAGATTCTTCTTGTATTTTTTTTAATAACTCATTTTTAAATTCTTTCGAATTAAGTTTTTTACACAAATATTTTCCATTAGATTCTTCTATTCTTTTTGGGATTTTATCACGAATTAGTTTTTTGTAATATATTTTTTTCATTTGATTGATTGAATTTGCATCTCCCAAAGCTTCACATATGTAATCATTCTTGAATATATTTGATAAATTATTTCAATAATTCCAGTAGTACCATCTAAAAAACCTAACTTTAAAATTCCTCTATACCAAAATTCTCTAAAGGCTATTGTTATAAATCTCCACCAGTAGACCTTCGGATGATTTGCTTCGAATAAAAGACTTGCTTCAACTTCAGACCATTTATTGGTTTTATCAACCATTTCTGATAGTGTTCTATGAGACGTATGAATTAATGGATTTATTAATTTTCCAACCTCTCCTTTGATTTTAGGTTGTTCATGCAATTTTCCTTCCCATTTAATTAGAGATTCTTTTTTTATTAGTCTTAAAACATAGTCGGGCCACCATCCACCATGTTTTAATTCTTTGCCTAAAAGAATATTTTTTCTAGGAATTGCATAAGCTACAAATTCATGAGAATTTATCGCTTCTTTAATCTCTTTTTTAAGTTTTTGATCAACTTTCTCATCTGTATCAACATATAAAAGCCAGTCACCATTTGCTTTTTCTGCTCCATAATTTCTTCTATAAGAAAAGTCTTTATCTTCAATCTTGTATATTTTTTGAGTGAAAACCTTTACCAGTTCCAAGGTTTTGTCTTCAGAACCGTCATCAACAATAATTATTTCATCAACTAAACCTTCTAAGGAATTTATACAATCCTCTATAATATCTTGATTATTTTTAGTAAGAATAATTGCACTTATCATTTTTTTAATTAACCTCAAACCTTATTATAATTTTTTATTTAATATATTGCGATTTTAATAAAAAATAACAGTTTTTAGTTTATATAAACTCGCGACAATATTACACCTTGTTGTTTATTTATAAAAACAGCTTCTTTATCAAAAAAATATTTAATTGCCTCATTTTCTGGAGATAAAGTTCTCAAGGATTCCTCAATAATAATATATTTTTCGCTTTTCCAATCACTACTTACTCTAACTCCTGAATAATAATTAATGGCAAACCTATTACAACCCAAATATGCTACTGAGTCTGTTAAGTAGTTTTTGTTAATAAATGAAATTGCGTTTTTAGCACCAGTACATAATCCCACCATATCATAGCTCTGCATTTTGGTTGGACCACCAAATATTTGGTTATAAAAAAGGTAATAATTTGGAAAAAAATATATAGAGAGGAAAGATAAATATCCAAATAGTAAAGTCGTACATAAAATTTTTAATTTACTATTAAATTTATTGTAAAAATATATGATTCCCACTGAAGAAACATAATATATCCAAGGATAAATAGGATAAATATATCTAATTCCCAATTTTTTGGTTGATAAAGAAAAAACTAATATATATAAAAATACAAAAAAACTTAAAGGAATAATAACTTTTTGTTTTCGCAAAATAACTCTAACTTTTTTGGTAAAAAGTGATATAAAAAAACCAATCAGGGTCAAAAACGGCAATCTAGTAATTAATTGGTATAAATAATAATAAATGGGAGGATTGGTTGTAATCTTACCTGCAAAAAATGTTTGGAAAGGTTCTTGCGATAATTTATATTGCTTTATAACATAATCATAAATTTCAAGTCCCACATATCCATCATTTCCCAACCAAAAAATATGAACAAATAGAAAAAATGGAATCAACGTTAAAACTAATTTAGATGGAGAAATCATAAATAATACTGGTAAAAGAATTAAGGCTGTCGGCTTGGTAAGAAATGACAGAGTTAAAAATAATGCAGTAGTAATTATTGAAAGTTTTTTGTTCTTAATAAGATAAAATGAGCAAAAAGATAAAAACAGCCAAATCATTAAATATGAATCAACCAAATACCATCTTGAAAGAGCGATTGAAATTGGATCCAAAGAAAAAATCAAACTTCCCAAAAAAGCTGTTTTTTTATTATTAGTTATTTTAATAAGAAACAAATAAAAGAAAACAATAAACAAAGAATTAATAACCGTAAATGGAATTCTTGCAGCAATGTAATCAGAAAAAATATTCAAGGAATAGTTAGTTGGCTGGTTTTTTGCAAGAAAAAACATTGAAGCTCCAGAAATTAAAGCACCTGGTAAATTAATGGCTTCTGTATCTGTTTCAGATTTCCACCAGGCAGTTTTAAAATAAAAAAACCTTCCAGTTTTAATTGCTAGAAAAGATTCTTTACCTCTAACCATCCAGGTAATTTCATCTGGATATATTTCAGTTTCTTGAAGTCTATATATTCTTACAAAAAAAGATATTAAAAAAATAAAAATAATTAAAAGAAGATTAACATTTTTTATTTTTAACACAATTTATTCTTAAAAAAATTATTTTATTTTACTACCTTTTCCCAATCTTCCAAGATAAAAATCAACTACTCCCATCTTTTGCCATTTTCTCCCTTTTAACAAAATTAAAATACTATCTCTTATAAGGGCAAATTTAGTCCTTAAGGAGAAATATCTAAAACCAAATACAAATCTATTTCTAATCAAAAAATAATCATTAACTTCCCCACCTGGACCACCTGCAGCAACTGATACTTTATGCCAAATATGGGTTTTTGGTGTATATACTACTTTCCAATTATTTAGTTTTGCTCTTTGACTTAAATCAGCATCTTCCCAATATAGAAAAAAATTCTCATCCAAAAGACCTATTTCCTCAAGAAGTTTACTCCTTATTAAAACTGTTGCTGCATTGGCAAAATCTGTTTCTTCTTCATTGTCATATTGTCCTAAATCTACTTCATCTACTCCTCTATGAGAGGAATAAACATTATTTTCATCAATTATCCCACCTGCATACCAGATTACTTTACCCAACTCAGATTCTTTATATCTATCTTTGTGAAATTCAAAACCCTTTGCAAAATACATTTTTGGTGAAACAATTCCAATTTTTTCATTTTTTAATACAGTGTTAACTAGTACCTGCAGTAAATTGTTAGATAAAATAACATCGTTATTTAAAAGAACAATAAAATCAGAACCTCTTTTCAGACAATCTTTAATTCCAACATTGTTTCCACCAGCAAAACCTAGATTCTCGTCATTTACAATTAACTTAAAATCCATATTGGGAAGCTTATAATTCTTTAAAGTTTTGACAGTTTTATCTTTTGAAGCATTATCTACAACAACTGTTTCTGTTGTAATTCCCGATATATCCAACTTTGAAATATCTTTTAAAACATCAAGTGTTAAATCAATGCCGTTGTAAGTAAGAATAATAAGTGAAACTTTAATTTTCTTTTTATTATTCATTTTTCTTGAAAAAAAATCTTTTAATTTTAAAAGATAGTGATTTAAAAAAATTATTGGTTCTTATGAAGGATTCTGTTATCCACCAATTAATTTCTTTTCCAGCATTTTTAAATTCTTTTGTTGTTTCCTCTAATGTAAATGCTTGGGGCTGAAACTTTTCCTGTTGCCAGATTTTTAAATATAAAATAACTTCTGAAAACGCTTGAAGTAAACAAAGTGCCAATCCATGAAGACCATCTTTATAACCTTCATTGGAAAAATATCTTCCTAAAAATTCTTTCAATGGTCTTGTAATCAGATCTTTCCAAATAAATTTATATTCTTGTTTGATTAAAAGATCCGCTTGAATAGAAGTATATCTATTCATTCTTTCTAGGAATTGCTCAACAGAAGAATAATTGTGGTGAATAATTGCTAAATCTTCTTTTGCCTCAATATCAACTCCATTACCTGCAGTTAAAGGAATTGAATGAATATCTTCACTCCAAGAAACAGACCCTTTTTTAAAAAGTCTAATATTATAATCCGGCCACCATTGTGAATATTTAATCCATTTGGAAAAAATTATATTTTTTCTGGGCAATCTATAATAATCAGCAGTGGGTTTATTAATTATTTTTTTAATCTTTTTTGCAAGTTTTTTCCCTATCTCCTCATCTGCATCTAATATTAAAATCCATTCATATCTTGCTTTTGAAATGGCAAAATTTCTTGCAGGCTCGACATATCCAATATTTTTATGAAGATAAACTTTGGCCCCTAAATCCTCAGCCACTTTTTTTGTAGCATCAGTTGAACACATATCAACAACCACTATTTCATCGGCTATTTCCTTAACTGAAGAAACTGCTCGAAGTAAAGTTTTCTCTGCATTTAAAGTGTTTATGACAACTGAAATTTTAGCCATATTTGTTTAATTCTAACATTTTTAGGCAATGAATCCGAATATAAACTATTTTTCTTTAAGCTTGAAGATCCAAACCTCATTATTTTCATAAATCTTGGTTAAACCCAATTGACTATCTCCAATTCTGGCATGTTGTGACTTTAACCAATAAACATAAGTAATATTATTTAACCTTAAAAAGTTATAACCTTTTTCCACATCTAGATTATTGTAAAAGTCTATAATACTTTCTCTTCTTTCTCTCCATTGGTAACCTGTAATGTTTAGATTTACCTCATCTTCCAAAAATACGGTCTTTTTACCAAAAGCTGAAACATAGGCTGTCGACTCATAAAGATATAAAGGCCTCGGTGCTATTGCCTCAGCTGCTTTAGCTTGGTATTTATCAAAAAGATAGGTGAAAACCACTCCGTCTGGTTGACTAGCCAAAAATTCTAAAGCCTCAACTTCTCCATTTGAAAGTTTGGCTGGAGGAGTGGAAGACCAATAATGCCTAAGAGAAGACCAAGATCCAAATATTCCAAACATTATTAATGGTACTGTGAGTAACACTTTTGAAATAGGTTTTATTTTTTCAATTAAAGTAGCGGTTGAAATCCCTGCACAAAGGGCGAAGAAAAATTGAAAATAGTAAAAAAACTGAATTGTATTCCAGGGAGTTCCTGTTTGTACAAAAAATGTGGGT
>JBDREW010000041.1:0-21940 GCA_043819385.1 Candidatus Nealsoniibacteriota bacterium
GTTTTATTTTTTTATTTTATTTTTTAATTATGTATAAAATTTTAAATGGAAAAAAAATATCAGAGAAAATATTTAAAAAACTTAAACAAGAAATTAAAAATAAAAAGTTAAAGTTAAAATTAGCTGTTATTTTAGTCGGAAATAACCTAATTTCTGAGGTTTATGCGAGAAAGAAAAGAATTGCCTGCCAAGATGTTGGAATTAATTTTGAATTATTTCAGTTTCCTTCAACAATAAATAAATTAAAATTAAAAAAAGAAATTGAAAAAATAAATAAAAAAAAAGATGTTTCAGGAATTGTAATTCAATTACCTTTACCAGAAAAATTTAATAATCAAGAATTTTTAAATTTTATTTTTTCAGAAAAAGATATTGATGTTTTATCTGAAAAAAATTTATCAGAATTTTATGGTGGAACTTTAAAGTTTCTACCTCCAGTAGTTGGAGCAGTTAAAAAAATATTAGAAGAGTATAAAATAGATATTAAAAATAAAAAAATAGTTTTGGTTGGAAAGGGGAGGTTAGTTGGTAAGCCATTATCAATTTGGCTAATGAATCAACAGGTAGATTTTTCTATTGTCGATAGATCTATTAAAGATATATCAAGCTATACTAAAAAAGCTGATATTATAATTTCTGGTGTTGGTTTGCCGAATTTTATTACTGGGAAATTAGTAAAAAAAGGAGTTATAGTAATTGATGCTGGAACTTCTTCAGAAAAAGGAAAAACAATAGGAGACATAGATTTTAGAAGTGTTTCTGAAAAAGCAGAATATATTACACCTGTTCCAGGTGGAGTTGGTCCAGTGACAATCGCTTGTTTATTAGAAAATTTAGTTAAAATTAATTTAAAATAAGAGCGAGAATAATTTTATATCATTTTATATGGATTTATATTTATTTAATTTAATAAATCAATTTGCTGGAAAATCTATTTGTTTAGATAGTTTAGCAATTTTCTTTACAAGATATTTTGAGTATATTTTGATTTTTGGTTTGGTAGTTTTATTGATTTTAAATTTTAAAAAATATTTAAAGCCAATAATTTTAGCGATCACATCAGCTTTAATTTCAAGATTTATTATTGTTAATTTGATTAGATTGATTTTGCCAAGATCAAGACCATTTATAGACAATAGTGTTAATTTACTTATAGATTATCCCGATAGGGCAAGCTTTCCGTCGGGTCATGCAAGTTTTTATTTTGCTTTATCAACAATTATTTTTCTTTATAACAAAAAAATTGGAATTGTTTTTTATATATCAAGTTTTTTGATTGTTATATCAAGGGTCTTTGTTGGTATTCATTGGCCATCCGATATACTGGCAGGAATAATTGTCGGAGTTTTATCTGGGTTAGTAGTATATAAACTTTATAATAAGTTTAAAACAAAAAGTTAAGATAGAAAAAAGAGAAAGCTGAAAAGAGCTCCGACTTCTCTTAAAGAGAATAGTATTAAGTAGAAAATAGTAAGTATTAAGCAAAAAATCCGCTACTGCGGATTTTTTAAATACCTAATACTTAATACCTAATACTCAATACCTATATGTGCCGCGGGTGGGAGTCGAACCCACACGAGATTGCTCTCATACGATTTTGAATCGTACGCGTAAACCAGTTCCGCCACCGCGGCTTGTCGCTTAATTATTTTGCCACATCTTTAACAAATTGGCAATCTTTATTAGAACATTTAATTTGCTTTCTATTTGTTTCTACTAAAAGAGATTTACATTCAGGGCAATTTTCGCCGGTTGGTTTATCCCAGACAGCACAATCGCATTTAGGGAATTGATTACATCCATAAAATATTTTTCCTCTTTTAGTTCTTTTTTCAGTTAATTTTCCTTTTTCGCATTTAGTACATTTTATATCTAAAACATTTTCTTCTAATGACTCAGTATATTTGCATTTAGGAAATTTAGAACAGGCATAAAATCTTCCGAACTTTCCGACACGAATTATTAAATCACTTTTACACTTAGGACAATCTTTATTTGTTGGTTTTTCAGTGAAATCTTTTTTCTTTACTTCTTTATATTTTTTTTCAAGATTTTTTTCAAAGGGAGTATAAAAATCTTTACATACTTTAACCCAGCTTTCTTTTCCGTCGTCAATATCATCTAAGTCCTCTTCCATTTTTGCTGTAAAATTAATATCAGCTATTTTTGGAAAATGTTCTACTAATACATCATTAACAATTGTTCCAATTTCAGTTGGAGCAAATTTTTTCTGTTCATTTTTTTCAATATAATTTCTTGATTGAATTGTTGATATTATTGGAGCATATGTTGAAGGTCTTCCAATACCATTTTCTTCTAATACTTTAATTAGTGTTGCTTCACTATATCTTGCCGGAGGTTGAGTGTGATGTTGAGAGGGGATAAGTTTTATCAAATCTAAAATTTCTGTTTCTTTTAAAATTGGTAAATCATTTTCTTCAAATTTCATTGGATAAATTTTTAAAAATCCATCAAATTTTAAAACTTGTCCACTTGCTCTAAAAGTATATTTTTCATTTTTTGGATTTTCTGCTTCTATTTCTATTGAAGTAGAATCAAAAATAGCTGGAGCCATTTGGGAAGCAATAAATCTTCGCCAAATAATATCATATAGCTTGTATTGGTTATCATCAAATCCCGTCCCTTTTATTGCATCAGGATTCTTATCGGCAAATGTTGGCCTTATTGCTTCATGTGCTTCTTGAGCTTTACCTTTTGATTTATATTTTCTAAAAAATCCTGCCCAGTAATTTTTACCAAGTTCTGATTCAATATATTTTTTTGAAGCAGATAAAGATAATTGAGAAAGATTAAAAGAGTCAGTTCTGTGATAGGTGATATGTCCTTTTTCATAAAGTTGTTGAGCTATTCTCATAGTAAATTTTGCTGGGAATCTAAATCTTTTCCATGCTTCTTGTTGCAAAGAACTTGTTGTAAAAGGAGGCAAGGGATTTCTTTTTGATTCTTTTTTTTCTATTTTACTAATTTTATATTTAGCATTATCTAAATCTTTTAAAATTTGATCTGTTTGTTTTTTATTTTTTATTCCTAATTTTTCAATTGTTTTATCATTTTTTTTAACTAATAAGGCATTAAATTCATTTTTTTCTTTTTTGAGCAAAGCCTCAATGCTCCAATATTCTTGAGGAATAAATTTTTCAATTTCTCTTTCACGTTCTACAACTAATCTTACTGCTGATGATTGAACTCTACCAGCAGATAATCTTCTGGCTACTTTTTTCCATAAAAATGGAGATAGCTTATATCCTACAAGTCGATCTAAAATTCTTCTTGCTTGTTGAGCGTTGAATAAATTTTTATCTATTTTTCTTGGTTTTTTTAAGGCATCTTCAATGGCTGATTTAGTAATCTCATGGAAGACAATTCTTTCAGGATTTTTTAATTTTAATATTTCTGCAAGATGCCAAGCAATTGCTTCTCCTTCTCTATCTTCATCTGTTGCTAAAATAACTTTGTCTGTTTTTTGAACTGCTTTTTTTAATTCAGCAATTGTTTTTTTAGCTTTTGTTGGGATAACATATTCAGGTTTAAAATCTTTTTCAATATCAATTCCTAATTCTTTTTCTGGTAAATCACGAATATGACCATAAGAAGAAAGGACCTTATATTTAGATCCTAAAAATTTTTCTAATGTTTTAGCTTTTGTTGGACTTTCTACAATTATAAGGTTCATGATTTTTAATTTTTAATTTTGAATGAATTTTTAATGATTTAATTTTAAAATAAAAAATATATTAATGTGTAAGTGTATAAATGTTTTCGCCAATGTTTTTTATTTGTCCATTTATCTCTAAGATTATAAGTATACTGGATATTGTTGGTGCATCTAATTTAGTTTTTTCAATGATTTTGTCAAGATGGAGTGGCTGTTGTTTTAAAATATTTAAAATTAAATTTTCATTAGACGTTTCAATTATTATCTCTTTTTTATTTGAAGAGGTCAAATTAAACAATTTTAGTTCTTTTAAAATATCATTAGCATTTTCAACTAACTTTGCTCCTCGTTTAATTAGATTATGGGAACCTCGTGAGTTTAAGCAAAAAATAGAACCTGGAACAGCAAAAACTTTTCTTTTTTGAGAAAAAGCATAATTAGCTGTAATTAAAGAGCCACTTTTTTCTTTTGCTTCAATTACTAATGTTCCGTAGGATATTCCAGATATTATTCTATTTCTTTGTGGAAAAGTAAAACGACTTCCTTTTGTTCCTGGAGGATATTCTGAAATTAAACAGCCCCCAAATTCAATAATTTGTTGGGCTAATTTTATATTCTCTTTTGGATAAATACTTTTTTGGTCAAGACCAGTTCCAAGTATGGCAATTGTTTTTTGTTTTTTTTGAATAACTGAAGTATGTGCAAAAGTATCAATTCCTGGAGCAAGACCGCTTACAATTATAAATCCTGAATCAGTTAAATTATTTGTGATATCATAAGTTATTTGTTTTCCATAAGAAGAATATCTTCTAGTGCCCACAATAGCAAAATATGGTTCACTATTTTTTATATTTCCTTTATAATAAAGAACTTTTGGCGGGTTTAAGATTTTTTTTAAAAGTTTTGGATAATCTGGGTCATTTATTGTAATTTTTTTTATTTCTTCCATTTGCTTTTACAATTGGTTTTTAATTTGGTCGTCATGTTCTTGTTGTATTTCTTTTAATTCATTTTCAATTTTTTTAGAAATTTCAGGTAGTTTTTTAATTCAAAAATACATGATTATACATTAGCGAATCAAGGTTCTATTTTATTGAAAATAAAATAAGTTCTTATATTTTTATTAATTATATTTATTCATTGTTTTTTCCAATCCATTAGTAATTAAAAATTCAATTGCTTCAATTGTTTTTTTAGTAATATTTTTTAAAATATTAATTTCTTGTTTAGTAAATTTTTGAAGGACAAATTTTTCTGTTGTATTTATTTTTTTGTGTGACTGTATTCCAATTCTAAAACGAATAAAATTTTTATTTCCAATTTCAGAAATAATTGATTCTATTCCTTTGTGTCCGGCTGACCCCCTGTCTTTTGAAATTTTTATTTTTTCTGTTGGTAAATCAATATCATCATGAATCACAATAAGTTCTGTTTTTTTTGTTTTGTAAAAATTAGTTAGAGATTTTACTGCTTTGCCTGATTCATTCATAAATGTTTGGGGTTTGGCAAGAACTATTTTTTTGTTATTTAAATTATATTGTGATATTAAAGAATTAAATTTTTTAGATAATTTAAATTCAGGAAAATTTTTTTTTTCCGCAAATTGATCAATTACTTTAAAACCAATATTGTGTCTGGTATTATTATATTTTATTCCAGAGTTTCCTAACCCTATAATTATTATCATTTTTAAATTATATCATTTTCATTATTTTTTATAAAGTGATAAAAGAATCTAGAAAAAAGCCCGACCTCTAAAAGTTATGAGTTTTAAGTTATGAGTTTTAATAGTATGGGTCGGGGCTCGGGGGAGGAGAGATAGGGGGAAAAAGATAAGATGACCCAACACCACTTTTTGTGAATTTTGTTTAAGCTGAATTGTTTTTTCCGAAAAATCATATTTTAATAATGCTTTTTATTATTTTTGAAAAGTAGTGCTGGGTTGACATAATTCAAAAAACATGATAGATTATAAGTAGTAATAAGGTGTCATTTTGATGTCTTTCAAAAACAAAACAGGGTGGCGAAACATCTCTAAAGGAGAAGAACAATGAGATTGTTGATTTCGATGTTGCTGATGTTCGTGGTTATTCTGATGGTTTATCTATCGGAACAGGCAAAAGCTGGTGGTTTTGGTCTTACCATCGTTATCGGTGGTAATCCAGGGCACGGATATCAGCGAGGATATCCTCAACCTTATGGATATCAACGAGGATATCCTCAACCTTATGGATATCAGCGAGGATATCCTCAACCTTACGGATATCAACGAGGATATTCTCAACCTTATGGATATCAGAGTTATCAGAGTTATCAGGGATATTCTAGTTATGGATCTTTTCAGTATCCAATCGGTCCTCCTCCAAGATGGAGTTACTAGATGAAAGCGTCAAAAGCGCTAAAAGGGCAATATTAAAAATATTGCCCTCTTTTTTTGTAATATATATGTATTGACATTATTTTAAGTTGTAGTAAGATTCAATTATTAGTTCTTTATAAAAAATAAAGGAGGAGATATATGGTATAACAGAAAAGAGGCAACTAATGTTGTTTTTTGTGTTTTCTTTTTCCAAATAGGAAAGGATTGACTATGTTGGCTGACAAGAGCAGAATTTCGTCTCTAAGGCTTGAACCAAAACAGATCAGGTATATTATTGAATATGGTCCTGATCCCAGAAAAAAAAGAAATGCGGAAAGATTTCTTAAAGAGTTTGAAAGGAATTTTGGTTCAAGATCAGATATAGACGAAGAAGCTATGACTGCTTTGTTAGAAGAGGTTTGGGAGATAAAACCCAAAAAGAAAAAAAAGAAAAAAGAACGTGTTGGTTGTGTGAGACGTTGTCATGGTCGGAGAAAACGAAATTTTGTCTATAGATGATTTCTATAAAAGAGCTGTAGTATTATGCTATGGCTCTATTTTTTGATTTTCTCTTGCTTATTTTTTATATTTTGTGTATAATCTTTGTTATTGAGTGCTTAAAGTATTGACTAATAAAGTTTATAGTGATATAAATAATGCAACCATAAAAAGTGTTGATTTTTTAATTTAATAAAATAATTAATATAATAATTTAATTAACAATTAGTAATTAACAATTAACAATTCATATAAATATTGTTTTTTGTTTGTATTCATTGTTTATTCGTAAAATGGCAGAAAAAGAAAAATTTGAAAGAAGTAAACCACATGTTAATGTTGGAACTATTGGTCATGTTGATCATGGTAAAACTACTTTAACAGCAGCTATCCTTCATGTCTTAGATTTGAAAGGATTTAAAGTTACAAAAAAAGGTGTTGATGAAATTGATGGAACACCAGAAGAAAGAGCTAAAAAAATAACAATATCTACTGCCCATCTTGAATATGAGACGGATAATAGACATTATGCTCATATTGATTGTCCTGGACATGCTGACTATATTAAAAACATGATTACAGGTGCCGCTCAAATGGATGGTGCGATTTTAGTTGTTTCAGCTACTGATGGTCCTATGCCTCAAACAAGAGAACATATTCTTCTTGCTCGTCAGGTTGGTATTCCTTCATTAGTTGTATTTTTAAATAAATGCGACATGGTAGATGATCCTGAAATTATTGATTTAGTTGAATCTGAAGTAAGAGAACTTTTAAATAAATATGAATTTCCTGGTAATGAAACTCCAGTAATTCGTGGTTCTGCTGTTAAAGCTCTTGAATCAAAATCAGCAGATGATGAAACAGCTAAACCAATTTTAGAATTAGTTAAAGCATTAGATGAATATATTCCTGAACCAGTTAGAGATATTGATAAACCATTTTTAATGGCTATTGAAGATGTATTTTCTATTGAAGGAAGAGGAACAGTTGCTACAGGAAGAGTTGAAAGAGGAATCATTAAACCAAATGAAGAAGTAGAAATAGTTGGTTTACACGACACAATAAAAACAACAGCAGTTAGTTTAGAAATGTTTAATAAGGTTCTTGACGATGCAAAAGCAGGAGATAATGTCGGTGTTTTACTTAGAGGGACAAAGAAAGATGAGATTGATAGAGGTCAGATTTTAGCAAAACCAGGAACAGTTACTCCTCATACTGAATTTGAATCTGAAATATATGTATTAACTAAAGAAGAAGGAGGTCGTCATACCCCTTTCTTTAAAGGTTATAAGCCTCAGTTTTATATCAGAACTACAGATGTTACTGGAGAAACAACTTTACCAGAAGGAACAGAAATGGTTATGCCTGGAGATACTGTTAGTTTAGTAGTTAAGTTAATCGTCCCTATTGCTTTAGAAGAAAAACAAAGATTTGCTATTAGAGAAGGTGGAAAAACAGTAGGAGCAGGAGTAGTAACTAAAATAATTAAATAACTTTTCATTTTATTCGCCCCGATAATTTCGGGGCGGATTCGTTAATCATTTTAGAATATATATTATTAATATAATTCTGAATTATTAAGAGAAGTTCTTTGTTAGATGCCAATAAAAAAGAAAGAAGTTGAAGAAGAAATTAAGCCAAAGCTTAGAATAAAGCTAAAAGCTTATGATTATAAAGTGATAGATAATAGTGCTCGACAAATTGTTGAGACTGCTTTAAGGTTTAACGCTGAAATTTTAGGACCTGTTCCTTTACCAACAGAAATAAAGAAATATACAGTTAATAGATCTACATTTGTTCATAAAACAAGCAGAGAACAGTTTGAAATGAGGATTCACAAGAGATTAATTGATATTTTGAATCCCAACCCTAACGTTATTGATGCATTAATGAATTTAACACTTCCAGCAGGTGTTGATATTGAGATTAAGATATAGTTTTTATTAATTACGAATCCCAAATCAATTTATTTTTTATATACAATTATAAAATTAGATAAAATGGGCTAACCGCGGAAATGTTGTTGAAAATACCGGGTTAGACCCGGTATTTATATTTATTTCATGAAATTTATTTTAGGAAGAAAAATAGAAATGACGCAGGTATTTGATGAAAAAGGAAATGTTATTCCAGTAACTATAATTTCGGCTGGTCCTTGTTTTGTTACTCAAATAAAGACAAGTGAAGGTAAAGATAAATATGAAAGTATTCAAATAGGTTTTGAAGAATTAAAAAAACAAAAAATAACAAAATCTAAAAAAACAAAACCATATAAATATTTAAGAGAATATAGAGAGTCAAAAGCAGAAGAAAAAAAATCTAAAAAAGAAGAACAAGAATTAAAAATAGGAGATAAAATTGATGTTTCGGTTTTTGAAGAAGGAGAAAAAGTAAAAGTATCAGGAATGTCAAAAGGAAAAGGATTTATGGGAATAATTAAAAGGCATAGATTTAAAAGAAAACCAGCGAGTCATGGAACAAAACATTCAGAAAGAGCAATGGGTTCAGTTGGATCTGCTTATCCACAAAGGGTTATTAAAGGAAGAAAAATGCCAGGAAGAATGGGATATGAAAGAATTGCAGTTAAAAATTTAAAAATAGCAAAGATTGATAAAGAGAATAATTTATTAGCAATAAAAGGAGCTATTCCAGGAAGACGTGGGGCGTTATTAGAAATTAGAGTATAAATTTATGAAAGTTAAAGTATATAATCAAGAAGCAAAAATAATAGATGATATTGAATTAGAAAAAGAAATATTTGAAGTTCCTTTGAACTCTGATTTGGTGCATCAAGTTGTTGTTTCTCAGTTATGGAATAGAAAACAGAAAACAGCTAAAACTAAAGATAGAGGTGAAAAAAGAGGTGGTGGAAGAAAACCATGGAGACAAAAAGGAACAGGTAGAGCAAGACATGGTTCAACTCGTTCTCCTATATGGAGAGGTGGAGGTGTTACTTTTGGTCCAAGAATAGAGAAAGTATTAAAAAGAACAATTCCTTTGAAAATGAAAAGAAAGGCCTTATTTATGGTTTTATCTCAAAAAGCAAAGAATGAAATGATTTTAGTATTAGATGAGATAAAAATGACTGAAATAAAAACAAAAACAATGTTTGATAGTTTGAATAAATTATTTTTGAAAAAAGGTTCAGGATTGATACTTTTACCTAATAATGATCAGAAAATAGTTAAATCAATTAGAAATATTCCAAAAGTTAATATAATGCAAGCAGGAGATATAAATGCGTTAGATTTACTTCAGGATAAATACTTAATAATACCAAAAGAAAGCATAAAGATTATTGAAAAAATATTTTTGAAAAAAGAGAAAATTGAAGATAATATCGTAAAACCAAAGAGTAAATCTTAAAATTATTAAAATGGGTTTATTAAATATATTTAAAAAAGGCAAAGAGCCAAAAAGAAAAGAAGAAATTAGAAAAGCTAAAAAAGAAAGCAAGGGTTCTTTAATTAAACCAGTTGATAAGGTTGTTAAAAAATCTGCCAAAGATTTTCCTGTGGAAAATATTAAGGTTGGTGGAGAAAAAATTAAACCAATTGAAAAAACAAAACAAGTTTCTCAAAAAATAACAGTTAATAAAAAGTTTGAAGGAATAGGTTATCAAGTTTTACATTCCCCACATGTTACAGAAAAAGCAACAGATTTGACAGAAAAAAATCAATATATTTTTAAAGTTTGGCCAAGAAGTAATAAAAATATAATAAAGAGAGCAGTTGAAAAAACTTATGGAGTGGATGTAGTTGGAGTAAGAGTTATTAATGTTCATAGAAAAAAAAGAAATTTAGGAAGAAAGCAAGGATGGACAAAAGGATATAAGAAAGCTATTGTAGAAATAAAAAAAGGACAAAAAATTGAAATATTGCCTCGTTAGTTCAATTATTATATATTATAAAAAAAAGAAAGTATCATTATTAAAAAATAATAATCAAAAATAGAAATATTACCAAGATAATTCGATTATTATATATTATGAAAAAGAAAAAAGCATCACCATTTAAAATATTAACTAAGAAAAAACCAGAAAAGAGGTTGCTTTTATCTTTAAAAAGAAACGCAGGAAGAGGAAATTATGGTCGTATTACTGTTCGTCATCAAGGTGGAGGAGTTAAAAGATTATATAGAATAGTTGATTTTGACCAAAAAAAAATTGATATAAAGGCAAAAGTTATTGCTTTGGAGTATGACCCATATAGAACTGCATTTTTAGCTTTGTTGGAATATGAAGATAAGGATAAGCGTTATAGAATAGCACCATTTGAGATAAAAATTGGAGATAAAGTAATTTGTTCAGAAAAAGCTATAATTAAAATTGGAAATAGAATGAAAGTAGAAAATATTCCAGTAGGAACTATGGTTTTTAATCTTGAATTAGAACCAGAAAGAGGAGGAAAAATAGTTAGATCTGCTGGGACTGGAGCAAAAATTTCAGCTCATGAAGAAAAATATACAACTATTGTTATGCCTTCAGGTGAAATTAGAAAAGTGCTTAATAATTGTTATGCTACGATTGGAATAGTTTCTTATCCAGAATGGAGATATAATAGAGTAAAAAAGGCAGGAATTTCACGTTTAAGAGGCAAAAGACCAACAGTTAGAGGTTCTGCTATGAATCCAGTTGATCATCCACATGGTGGAGGAGAAGGAAGATCAGGTATTGGTATGAAATATCCAAAAACTCCCTGGGGGAAACATGCGTTAGGAACTAAAACAAGAAACAAAAAGAAATGGACAAGTAAATTAATTATTAAAAGAAGAAAAAAGAAAAAATAATTTAAATTAAAAAAATATGTCAAGAAGTTTAAAAAAAGGTCCACATGTGGATGAAAAATTATTAAAAAAAGTAAGGAAATTACAAGTAGGTGATAGTGTTATTATTAAAACATGGTCAAGGACTTGTACTATTGTTCCAGAAATGGTTGGTTTTACATTTGGTGTTTATAACGGAAAAGAACATATTCCGGTAAAGATTGCTGAAGATATGGTTGGTCATAAATTAGGAGAATTTTCTCCAACAACAAAATTTTCAAGACATGGAGGAAAAATGCAAAGAGAGCAAGAAAAGAAATAAAATAATTTTAATATGCAGATTAAAGCAAAATTAAGCCATTTACGAATAGCGCCAAGAAAGGTAAGATTGATAACAGCGCTTATAAAAAGGAAAAAAGTTGAGCAAGCTCAGGCAATTTTGAAATTTACTATTAAAAAAGGATCAGAACCATTGCTTAAGCTTTTGAATTCAGCTATTGCTAATGCTAAAAATAATTTTCAAGTTGAAACTGATAATTTATATATTTCAAAAATAACTGTTGATGAAGGAAGAAAATTAAAAAGATGGATGCCAAGAGCAAGAGGTCGTGCTACTGAAATTCAGAAAAAAACTTCGCATATAACATTATTTTTAGAAGAAATTAAACCAAGTAAAGAAGGAAAAATAAAAAGTAAAAAAACAAAAAAAGAAAATAAAATAATTTCAAATCGACCAAAGAAAATTGAAAAAATAGAAGAAGTTGAAAATATGGGAGAAGACATAGAAGAAAAAGAGAATCAAAATCAGGGAATTAGAAAACAAAGAGAAAGAGCAGAAATGAAAACAACTTCTAAACCAAAAGATAAAGGTGGAATAAAAAGAATGTTTCGTAGAAAATCATTTTAAAAATTAATATTTATGACTCATAAAGTTCATCCAAAAGCATATAGATTAAAAGAAACAGATGATTGGGATACAAGAGGATATTATAAAAACCTTGCAGAATATTTAGAGGAAGATTTTAGAGTTAGAGAATTTTTGAATAAAAAAATAGGTAAATTTGGAGTAGAAAAAATTGAAATTGAAAGATTTCCAGGCAAATTAAATATTATTGTTTTTAGTGCAAGGCCTGGTCTTATTATTGGAAGAGGAGGAGAAGGAGTAGAGAAACTAAAAAAAGAATTAGAAACAAAAGTTTTAAAAAAGATTATTAAAAAAGAAGAAGAAATAAAAGGAAAAGGAAAAAATAAAGAAAATAAACTTTCTGTTGATAAATCTAATGATAAGATGGATATAAAGATTGATATAAAAGAAGTTAGAGATTTTTGGTCTTCTGCTAATTTAGTTGGTCAATGGGTAGCTCAACGTTTAGAAAAAAGAATACCTTATAGAAAAGCTTTAAAGCAAGGATTAAGTAAAGCTATAACGAATAAAGGAATTGAAGGCGTAAGAATAGAATTAGCAGGACGGCTTAATGGAGCTGAAATTGCAAGAAGAGAATGGGTTGCAAAAGGCAATCTTCCACGTCAGACAATTAGAGCTGATATTGATTATGCAAAAATAGAAGCACATTGTACCTATGGTATTATAGGAATAAAAGTTTGGATATATAAAGGAGAAAAATTTAGATAAATTATAAATTATTATGTTAATTCCAAAAAAAGTAAAACATAGAAAATGGCATAAAGGAAAATCTAAAGGCGTTGATATTCATTCAACTGAAATTGCTTTTGGTAGTTATGGTCTTAAATGTTTAGAAACAAAATGGTTAACTTCAAGACAAATTGAAGCGGCTAGAAGAGGTATTATTAGATATTTAAAAAAAGGAGGAAAGCTTTGGATTAGAGTTTTTCCAAATAAACCAGTAACAAAAAAAGGAACAGAAGTACCAATGGGAGGTGGCAAAGGAGCAGTTGATCATTATGTTTTTCCTTTAAGACCTGGGCGGATTATTTTTGAATTAGAAGGAATAAAAGAAGAAGAAGCAAAAGAAGCATTTAGAAAAGCTGCTGATAAGTTGCCAGTAAAAACTAAATTTATAAAACGATAATAATTATGAAAATAAAAGAATTACGTTTAAAACAAAATACTGAACTTAATAAGCTTCTTCAGGAAAAAAAAGAAAAACTACGTCAGTTTTATTTTAATTTATCATCAGGTAAAGTTAAGAATATAAAAGAAATTAGAGAAACAAAAAAAGATATTGCAAGAATATTAACAATTTTAAAGAATACAAAAAAAGAAAAATAGATAAAGAAATAATTTATATTTAAATTTATGGCCAAAAAACAATTAAAAGGAGTAATAATTTCAAGTAAAACAGCTAAAACAGTTGTTGTTGAAGTTGAAAGAGTGAAAGAGCATTCTAAATATAAAAGAAGATTTAAAGTTCATAAGAAATATAAAGCACATTATGAAGAAGGAGAATATAAAACAGGAGATAAGGTTATGATTGAAGAGTGTCGTCCAATTAGTAAAGACAAAAGATGGAAAATAATAAACAAAATTTAAAAATAAAATATCAAAAATCAAAATGACATATCAAAATTCAAAAAGGAAAAGAGATAAAATATTTTTAACATTTAATGATTTTAATTTTTGATTTGTAATTTTGCATTTTAATTTTTAATTTTTGATTTTAATATGATACAACCACAAACAATGTTAAAAGTAGCTGATAATTCAGGAGCAAAGATACTGCAATGTATTAAGGTTTTAGGTGCAACAAGAATTAGATATGCTCAACTCGGAGATATTATTGTTGGAACTGTAAAATCAGCTGAGCCAAGAAGATTAGTGAAAAAACATGAAGTGGTAAGAGCAGTAGTTGTAAGACAAAGAAAAGCTTTTAGACGGAAAGATGGTTCTTATATCCGCTTTGATGATAATGCAGTTGTTATTATAGATAAAGATAAAAATCCAAAAGGAGGAAGGATTTTTGGTCCAATTTCAAGAGAATTAAAGGAAAAAGGGTTTGACAAAATCGTAAATTTAGCTAAAGATATAGTGTAATTATGAAAATACATAAAGAAGATCAAATTTTGGTAATTTCTGGCAAAGATAAAGGCAGAAAAGGTAAAGTTATTGAATCTCTTCCTAAGAAGGGTAAAATTGCTGTTGAAGGAATTAATTTAAAGAAAAAACATGTTAAACCTAAAAAATCAGGAGATAAAGGTCAAATTGTAACAACCCCTGCTTTATTTGATGTTTCGGATGTAAAATTGATTTGTTCTAAATGTGGGAAAGCAGTACGAATTGAATATAAGATAGATAAAAAGATAAAACAAAGAATTTGTAAAAAATGTAAAGGAGAAGTGTAAATTTTAAAACTTATTAGATTTTTATTATGAGATTAAAAGAAAAATATCAAAAAGAAATAATACCTGTTATGATGGAAAAGTTTGGATATAAGAATAAAATGGCTGTTCCAAAGGTTGAAAAGGTTGTAATAAACATTGGATTTGGAAAATTAATTTCTGCAAAGACATCTGATGAACAAAAAAAGACTCAAGCATTTATTATAGAATCTTTATCTTCAATATGTGGGCAAAGACCAGTTTTAACCAAAGCAAAAAAATCAATTGCAGGATTTAAATTAAGAGAAGGAATGACAGTTGGTGCTATGAATACTTTAAGAGGGGGAAAAATGTATGATTTTTTAGAAAGGTTAATTAATATTGCTATTCCTCGTTCAAGAGATTTTCAAGGTATTGATTTAAAATCATTTGATAAAGAAGGAAATCTTACAATAGTAATTAAAGAGCATATTGTTTTCCCAGAAATTTTACCAGAAAAAACTAAATTTATTTTTGCTTTTGAAATTACTATTGTTAATACAGCAAAAAATAAAGAACAAGGAGAAGAATTATTAAGATTAATGGGATTCCCATTAAAAAAATCAAATATTAAAAATTAAAAATCAAAATTAAAGATAAAAATTATGGCAAAAACAGCACAAATTGTAAAATCCAAAAAGAAACCAAAATTTAGCACAAGAAAGGTTAATCGTTGTTTTAAATGTGGAAGAAGAAGGGGATTTATGCGTGATTTTGGTTTATGTAGAATATGTTTTAGAGAGATGGCAAACAAAGGCGAAATTCCTGGTGTAACAAAATCATCTTGGTAATAATTTAAAGTTTAAAGTTTTAAAATCATGATTGATCCAATAGTAGACATGTTAAATAGAATACGAAATAGCCAAGCTGTTTTTAAAGAAACAGTTTCTATTCCTTTTTCTAATTTAAAATATGAGATCGCTAAAATTTTAGAAAAAAGAGGATATATTGAAAAAATTGAAAAAAAAGGTAGAAAAGAGAAGAAATTTATTGAATTAACATTGAAATACGAACAAAATTTATCAGAATTAAATGATAAAAAAGAATCAAGACAGAAAAAAGAGCCAGTAATTTTAGGATTAAAAAGAATTTCTAAACAAGGACAAAGAATTTATAAGAATTATAAAGGAATAAAATTAGTTAGAGGTGGATATGGAATGGCAATAGTTTCTACTCCAAAAGGATTAATGACAGATAGAGATGCTAAAAAAAGTAAGTTAGGGGGAGAAATTTTATGTGAGATATGGTAGAAATATTAAAAATTAAAAATCAAAAATAAGAACCCTCCTCGCTTTGCTCATCAGAACCTTGATTCGCTAATGTAAAATCATTTATTCTTAAATTCAAAATGACATATCAAAATTTAAAAAGAAAAAGAGACAGAAGAAGACAGGGAAATTTAAAATTAAGTCATTAAAAATTGATTCAAAATTAAAAATTAAAAATTATTTTATTATGTCACGTATAGGAAAAAAACCAATTGAAATACCAGCAGATGTTGAAGTCAAAATGGACGGAAATATTATTGTTGTTAAGGGTCCAAAAGGCGAACTTCAAAGAGAAGTTAGACCTGAAGTTAAAATTGAAATTACAGATAAAGAAATTACAGTTTCTCCGAAACAAGAAACAAAAAAAACAAAAGCTTTTTGGGGATTGTTTAGAGCTCTTATTTTTAATATGATAGAAGGAGTAAAGAATGGATATGAAAAAAAATTAGAAATTCAAGGAGTTGGTTATAAAGCAAATTTAGAAGGAGAAGATTTAATTTTAAATGTTGGTTTTTCTCATTCTGTTAAAATAGAAAAAGTTCCAGAAATAACTTTTTTGGTTGAAAAAAATATTATTACAGTATCAGGAATAGATAAAGCATTAGTCGGTCAGATTACAGCTAAGATAAGAGCAGTGAAACCACCAGAGCCATATAAAGGCAAAGGAATTAGATATGTTGGTGAATATGTAAGAAGAAAAGTTGGTAAAAAAGCAGTATCTTCAGAATAATTTTAATTTGAATATTATTTATGTTAAAAAAACAAGAAAAAAGAATTAGAAGACATAAAAGAGTAAGAGCAAAAGTAAAAGGAACTGCTGAAATTCCTCGTTTTTATGTTTTTAGAACGTCAAAACATATTTATGCACAATTGATTAATGATGATAAAGGAAAAACTTTATTAAGTTTTAATGATGTTAAAATTAGTTCTTCTAAAAAATCTGTTAGTAATTCTTTAAGTAGTGATGCTGATAAGGGAAAAGAAACACAAACAAAAAAAATTGCAATTGCTTATCAAGTAGGAGAATCAATTGCTAAAAAAGCGTTAGAAAATAAAATTGAAAAAGTTGTTTTTGATAGAGGAGGATATAAATATCATGGAAGAGTAAAAGCAGTTGCTGAAGGAGCAAGAAAAGCAGGACTTAAATTTTAAAACTAAATTGATATTAATTTTATATAATTATGAATCCAAAAAATAAACCATTTAGAAGAGGGCCAAGAGAAGAAAAAAAGAGTGAATTTGATTCAAAACTTTTAGATTTGACTAGAGTTTCAAGAATGACAGCAGGTGGTCGTCGATTTAGATTTAGAGCATTAATTGTAATAGGAAATAAAAAAGGAAAAGTTGGATTTGGAATAGCAAAAGGAGCAGATGTTGCTCAAGCAGTAGAGAAAGCAACAGCAGTAGCAAATAAAAATTTAATAAATGTTCTAATTGTAAATGAAACTATTCCTCATCAGGTTGAAGCAAAATTTGGTGCTGCTAAAGTTTTACTTAAACCTCAAAGCAAAGGAAGAGGTTTAGTTGCTGGGGGAACAGTAAGAGTTGTTTGTAATTTGGCTGGTATTAAAAATATATCTTCAAAAACAACAACAAGAACAGGAAATAAACTTAATAATACTAAAGCTACAATAAACGCTCTTAAAAAATTAAAGCGATCTTAGTAATTTTTATTAAATAGGTAAAAATAAATTAAGATTATTATTAAAATGCAAATTCATCAATTAAAACCAATACATAAAAATAAAAAGAAAAAAAGAATTGGTCGTGGAGGAAAAAGAGGAACTTATTCTGGAAGAGGGCAAAAGGGACAAAAATCTAGAGCAGGAAGCAAAATGGCTCCAGCTATTCGTGAATTGATAAAGAGATATCCTAAATTAAAAGGGTATAAATCAAAAAGAATAGAGAAAAATATTGCTATTGTTAATATTGATGTTTTGAACGAAAATTTTAAAGATTTAGAGATTGTTAATCCAAAGTCCTTGCTTGAAAAGAAATTAATAAGTAAAATAAAAGGTAATACTCCTAAGGTAAAAATTCTTAGTAAAGGAAAATTAACTAAAAAGCTTATTATTGAGAATTGTGATACATCTAAAGCAGTTAAAGAAATTGTTGAAAAAATAGGAGGAAAGGTAAAAATATCAAAAATTAAAAAGGCAGAACAAGTCAAAAATTCTAATTCTGTTGATAAAAAACCCGTCAAAAATTTTCCTGGGGAAAATATTAAGACGGGCGAGGAAAAACCTAAAAAATAATTATTTTACTTATGTGGTATAACAAAGTTATTCAAGTTTTTAAAATTAAAGAATTAAGAAATAAAATCCTATTTATATTAGGAGTTTTTGCGCTTTTTAGAATAATGGCGAATATTCCTATGCCGGGAATAAATGCTGAAAATTTAAAAAACTTTTTTGATCAATTTCAAATGTTTGGACTATTGAATGTTTTTACTGGTGGAGCTTTAGATAAGCTTTCTATTGTAATGCTTGGATTAGGTCCATATATTACATCAGTTATTATTTTACAATTGTTAACAATGATATTTCCTCAATTAGAGAAAATATATAAAGAAGAGGGAGAAGCTGGTAAGAAAAAGTTTAATCAATATGGAAGAATAGCAACAATTCCTTTGGCTGGTTTGCAAGGATATGCAATGTTATCTTTATTCCAACGTCAAGGAGTAATCCCAAGTTTAAGTCCTTTGATTCTTTTAAGTTCGCTTTTAACAATAATTGCTGGAACTGTATTTTTGATGTGGTTAGGAGAATTAATAACAGAAAGGGGAATTGGTAATGGAGTATCTCTTTTAATTTTTGCTGGTATTATTGCTGATTTTCCTAATAATCTTCGTCAGATACTTGTTACTTGGGATCCTGCTCAAATTCCATCATATATTATTTTCTTTGTGATGGCTTTATTTATTATTGCTGGTGTAGTTTTAATTACAGAGGGTAGACGGAATATTCCTGTTTCTTATGCTAAAAGAGTAAGAGGAACAAAAATGTTTGGAGGAGTTTCAACTTATTTGCCATTAAATGTAAATCCAGCTGGAGTAATGCCCATAATTTTTGCATTATCTATTTTGCTTTTCCCACAAATGATTACAGGGTTTTTAGAGGGGGGAGGAGGAATATTTGCTAATATTGCTAGTAATATAAATAACTTTTTAGGGAATCCATGGACTCATGGAATCTTATACTTTTTATTAGTTGCTATTTTTACATTTTTTTATACTAATGTTACTTTTGATCCAAAAGCAATTGCGGATAATCTGCAAAAAATGGGTGGATTTGTTCCAGGTATCAGACCAGGAGAATCAACTGCTAAGTTTATTCGTTATATTTTAAATAGAGTTTTGATGATTGGTGCATTGTTTTTAGGTATAATCGCAGTGATGCCATCTATTGTTGGTGGAATTACTGGTATATTGGTATTTAGTTTTTTAATAGGAGGAACTTCTCTCCTTATTGGAGTTTCAGTAATTTTAGAAACAATGAAACAAGTTAATGCTCAGCTTCAAATGAGAGAATACGAAACATTTTAATATTTAATAATTAACCCACCTACATTACTGCGTAAAGTATTGCGGGCAGTTAAATAAATTATGAACAAAAGAAATATAGTAATTATTTTTGGTCCTCCTGGTGCCGGAAAAGGAACTCAAGCAGAATTATTATCAGATAAATTAGGACTTTACCATTTCGAAACAAGTAAAATTTTAGAATTAAATTTTAAAAAAGCTGAGAATCTTTCTTCTGATTCAGAAGAAAGATTTATTGAGGTTGAAGGAGAAAAATATGATTCTTTAAATGAAAAAAAGTTATGGTCAGAAGGTTCTTTGTGTAGTCCTCCTTATGTTGTTAATTTGGTTAAAGAAAAAGTAAAAGAATTATTTGATTCAGGAGAAAATTTAATTTTTTCTGGTTCTCCAAGAACTCTTTATGAGGCAGAAAGATTAGTTCCATTTTTAAAAGAACTTTATGGAGAGGAAAATATAAAAGCATTCTTTATAGATATAAGTCCTGAAGAAACTCTTTTTAGGAATTCTAATCGTAGAATTTGTGATTTAATGCGTCATCCAATTATATATAAAGAAGAAACTAAAAACTTAACAATTTGTCCTTTGGATGGTTCTAAATTAATTAAAAGAGAAGGTCTTGATGATCCAGAAACTATTAAGGTTAGATTGAAAGAGTATAAAGAAAGAACATTTCCTGTTGTAGAGTTTTTAGAAAAAAATGGGATAAAGGTAGACAAGGTAAATGGTGAACAATCTGTTTCAGAGGTTTTTGGAGACATAATAAAATTACTTAATACTTAATACTTATATTAATCTGATGATTACTATAAAATCTGAAGAGGAAATTAAAATAATGAGAGAAGGTGGTAAAATTTTAGCTCAGATTATAAAAGAGTTAGAGGGCAAGGTAAAGCCAGGAATAACTACTAATTATTTAGACAAGGTCGCAAGTGACCTTGTTTTTAAATATAAAGCAGAACCATCATTCAAAGGATATCAAGGATTTCCAGCTGTTTTGTGTACTTCAATAAATGAAGAAATTGTTCATACTGCTCCATCTGAAAGAGAATTAAAAGATGGGGATATAATTTCACTTGATTTAGGTATTTTTTATAAGGGTTTTCACAGTGATATGGCGATAACGGTTCCTGTTGGTGATAATGTTGATTCTGATGCATTAAGATTAATAAAAGTGACTAAAAAAGCTTTAAAAAGAGGAATAAGAAAGACACGAGCGGATGTTACATTAGGAGACATTGGAAATACCATTCAAAGGTATGTTGAAGATCAAGGATATGGCATAGTTCGTGATCTTTGCGGTCATGGGATTGGAAAAGATATTCATGAAGATCCACAGGTTTTAAATTATGGCAAAAGAAAAACAGGGCTTAAATTAAAAATAGGTATGGTAATTTGTATAGAACCAATGGTTACAATGGGTGATTATAATCTTAAAAAAGCAAAAGATGGATTTAGTTATATTACAAAAGATAATTCTTTGTCAGCTCATTTTGAGCATACAATGGCTGTCACTCAAAACGGCTGTCAAGTATTAACTGAACTTTAAAAAACATTAACATAGAAGCAACATAGAGACCTTGCCTCTATATTGGGAATAAATAAGAAAATAGCAGTATAGAGGCAAGGCCTCTATACTGCTATTTTATTGTTTTCCACTATTTATTTTATTTAATTTTTGTTAAAATATATTAAATTATGTAATATTTGATAATTTAGTTTTTTAATAAATATTTTTTAAATAAAATAACTTATGTATTTATCTGTTATTATCCCAGCCTATAATGAAGAAAAAAGAATTCCTAGTACTTTGATTGATATCGATAAATATTTAAGAAAACAAACATTTAGTTACGAAATTCTTGTTGTTAATGATGGTTCAAAAGATAATACAGCAAAAGTTGTCAGAGGTTTGCAAAGAAAAATTAAAAATTTAAAATTAATTGATAATAAAAAAAATCATGGAAAAGGTTTTGTTACTAGACAAGGATTAATGAAAGCAAAAGGGGAATATAGGTTATTTACTGATGCTGATAATTCAACTTCAATCAATCAAGTTAAAAAACTTTTGCCGTTTTTTAAAAAGGGATATGATATTGTAATAGGTTCTCGTGATGTAAAAGGTGCAGTTCTTGATCCTCCACAGCCACTAAAAAGAATAATAGTAGGAAATATTTTTAATTTATCTGTTCAAGTAATAGTTGGTCTTTGGGGAATTTGGGATACTCAATGTGGATTTAAAGCACTAAGTGCTGAAGCTGTTTCTAAAATTTTACCAAAATGTTCAATTGATAGATGGGCATTTGACCCTGAAATTTTGAAAATTGGTAAGAAGTTAGGTTATAAGATTAAAGAGGTTCCAGTAGTTTGGAAAAATGATTTGGAAAGTAAAGTAAAATTAAAAGGAATGATAAAAATGGGATTTGATTTATTAAAAATAAGATTAAATCTCATAATAGGTAAATATAGATAATAATATATTTTGTTAAAATTATTATATG
>JBDREW010000042.1:0-34207 GCA_043819385.1 Candidatus Nealsoniibacteriota bacterium
AGAGGTCGGGTCTCGGAGAAGGAAAAATCAAAACGACAAATCAAAAATCAAAATTACATATTAAAAATCAAAATAAAAAGAGAAGGGGAAAGCTGGAATGAGCCCCGACCTCTCTTAGAGAGGGAGAGGAAGTTTTTTAGAGGTCGGGGCTCAGGAGAGGAGAGGGATAGAAAAATTAAAAATCAATACTGAGGCATTGCCTCGGTATTTTTTTAACATTGAATACTAATTTAATATGTGATAGAATTAAAAAATAACTAATGAGATAAGATATATATAACTTAATAATATATAATTTTGTTTTGTTTAATTTTTAATATTTATGATTATTACATGGAAAGGACAATCTTGTTTTCAAATTTCTACAAGTCAAGGTAAAAATGGCTTGATTTCAATTGTAATTGATCCTTTTTCCGATGATTTAGGTTTAAAAGTTCCAAAATTACAAGCAGATGTTTTATTGATAAGTCATGATCATTCTGACCATAATAATATAAAATCAGTTTCTGGAGACCCATTTATAATAAATGGAGCTGGTGAATATGATATAAAAGAAATTTCTATTGAAGGGATGTCTGCTTTTCATGATAATTCTGAAGGGAAAGAAAGAGGAAAAACAACAATTTATACTATAGAAACAGAAAAGATAAGATTGTGTCATTTAGGAGATCTTGGTCAAAAAGAATTAACAGAAGAACAATTAGAAAAAATTGGAGATGTTGATATACTAATGATTCCAATAGGAGGAACTTTTACAATTAATGCAAATGAAGCAGTAAAAATAATGTCTCAAATTGAACCAAGAATTATTTTACCAATGCATTATAATATTCCTAAATTGAAGTTAAAGTTAGATGGAATTGATCAGTTTTTGAAAGTATTAGGTATAAAATCATTAGAAGCAGTACCGAAATTAGCGATTAAGAAAAAAGATATTTCTGGAGATGAGGTTAAAGTTATAATTTTAGAGCAATAATTTTAATTTTCAATTAATTCGAAAGAGGGGAAAGCTGGAATGAGCCCCGACCTCTCTTAGAGAGGGAGAGGAAGTTTTTTAGAGGTCGGGTCTCGGAGAGAAGAAAAATTGAAAATTAAAATCATGGAGTTTATAAATAAACTTAGAAATCAACCAAAATATATTAGAAAGATAATTCTTTGGTCAGTAATGATTTTTATAAGTATATTTTTATTTATTTTGTATATTTTTAATATATCTAATAAAATAAAAAATATTAAAGAAGATGAAATTATTGATCAATTAAATTTGCCTTATCTCGAACAAGAAATGCAAAATCTTCCTAAAATGGATTTACCTGATGAAGCAAAAAAAGAGTTTGAGAAATTAGATAATGATATGAAAGAGGCAGGGGAAGAAATGGAAAAATTAGAACCCACTCAAAATTTTTCTACAGAAAATATTGAGGAGGGCGAGTAAAAATAATAAAAAAATCAATAATTTTTATAATTAAATGGCTGATAATAAAGAACCTGAAAAATCAAATACTGATATTGGTTATGTAAGACCAAGGGAAATAGTTCAAGAAATGAAAGAATCATATATTGACTATGCTATGTCAGTTATTGTTTCAAGAGCTCTTCCTGATGTTAGAGACGGACTAAAACCAGTTCATCGTAGGATTTTATATTCAATGTATAAAATGGGTTTGTTTTATAATGTTAAATTTAGAAAATCAGCAACCGTAGTCGGAAATTGTATGGGCCGATACCATCCACATGGTGATGCTGCAATTTATGATTCTTTGGTTAGAATGGCTCAAGATTTTTCTTTAAGATACCCTCTTGTCATAGGACAAGGAAATTTTGGTTGTTTTACAAAAGATACAAAAGTTAAATTAACAGATGGTAGAAGTCTAACATTTGGGCAGTTAATAAAAGAATATAAGCAGGGAAAGAAAAATTATACTTTTACTTTTAATTCTCAAGATAAAATAATTGAAATTGCAGAGATAAAGAAACCAAGATTAACTAGAAAAAATGAAAAATTAATAGAAGTAATTTTGGATAATGAAAAGAAAATTAGATGTACTTTAAATCATAAGTTTATGTTAAGAAATGGAACTTATAGGGAAGCTCAGAACTTAAAAGCTGGAGATTCTTTGATGGCGTTAGATATTAATACATATAATTTAAATAAAATTCAAGAAAATTTTCACCAAAAAACCGCCGATAATCAGACAGTGTTTGGAGAATCTAACTCAGAATGGAATTTTAGCTTATCATCCTATAATCAGTATAGCAAACCAGAAACTTTTGTCAAGCTCTTAAATCAAAAGACCGTGGAGGTGGGGAGAATTGCACCCCCAGACTCTTGGATGATAAGCCAAAGTCCACACTATGCCACCCCCACGGCATTTTCATTATATCATAGTTGTAAAAAAGTAAACAAAATAGAAATTCTTAAAGAGAGAGAGGATGTTTATGATTTGACTATTGAATCGTGGCATAATTTTCTTCTAGATGCTGGAGTATTTGTTCATAACTCCATAGATGCAGATCCTGCTGCGAGTATGAGATATACTGAGTGTAAATTATCAAAGATTGGAGGATATATGATGAAAGATATTGAAAAAAACACAGTTGATTTTAGAGATAATTATGATAGCACAACGCAAGAGCCAATTGTTACTCCATCTCCTTTGCCTCAGCTTCTTTTAAATGGTTCTTTAGGTATTGCTGTTGGTATGACAACTAATATTCCGCCTCATAATCTTTCTGAAGTTTGTGATGCTTTAACTTATTTGATTGATAATGAGGGCAATAAAGTAACCACTGAAGACCTTTTTAAATTTATTCAAGGTCCTGATTTTCCACTTGGCGGTATAATTTATGGAAAAAAAGATATAATTGAAGCATATTCAAGTGGAAAAGGACCAATTATAGCGAGAGGAAAAGCAGAAATAAAAGAAAATGATAAATCAGGTATTAGTAGAATTATAATTAGTGAGATTCCGTATCAAGTCCAAAAATCAAGTTTAGTTGAGCAACTTGCTAAATTAGTTCAAGACAAAAAGATTATAGGTATTAAAGATATTAGAGATGAATCAGACAGAGATGGAATGAGAATTATGATTGAAGTTCAAAAAGCAGGTTATCCACAGAAGATTTTAAATAGGATTTATAAATTTACTGATTTACAAAAAACATTTCATTTGAATATGATTGCTTTGGCAGAAGGAATTCAGCCAAGGGTTTTAGGATTAGCTGATGTTTTAAATTATTTTATTGACCATAGAAAACAAGTAGTTTTAAGAAGAACAAAATTTAATTTAGATAAAGCAAAAGAAAGAGTTCATATTTTAGAGGGTTTGCATAAATGTTTAAGTAAGATTGATATTGTTATAAAGATAATTAAATCATCAAAAAATAGAGAAGACGCTCAAAAGAATTTGATGAAAAAGTTTAAATTGTCTGAAATTCAGGCAAATGCTATTTTAGAAACAAAATTGGCTGCTTTAGCGAAATTAGAACGTCAGAAAATTGAAGATGAACTTAAAGAATTATTAGGGTTAATTAAAGAATATATGTCTATTTTAAAAAGTCCTAAAAGAATAAAAGAAATTATTAAAAAAGAATTGAAAGAAATTAAAGAAAACTTTGGAGATGAAAGAAGAACAAAGGTTATGGTTCAAAAGGTTGGAGAAATAGCTGAAGAAGACCTAATTCCAAAAGAAGAAACAATAATTACCTTGACCCAAGGAGGGTATATCAAAAGAATAAATCCTTCTATTTATAAGATACAAAAAAGAGGTGGAAAAGGTATTTTAGGAATGAAAACATTACAAGAAGATATTATTGAACATTTTCTTTTATCTCAAACCCATGATTCATTATTTTTCTTTACTGATTCTGGAAAAGTTTTTAGAACTTTGGTTTATGAAATCCCAGAAGCAAGTCGTGTTGCAAGGGGAAGAGGTCTTTTGAATTTTTTAGAACTTTCTTCTGATGAAAAAGTTTTATCTTTAATTACTATTGATAAGAAAGATGTTGAATTTGGAATTAAAAATCTGTTAATGATTACTAAAAATGGTATAATTAAAAAAACAGCATTAGATGGGTTTAAAAATGTTAGAAAATCTGGATTAATTGCTATAAAATTAAGAAAAGATGATTTATTGAATAAAGTTGTTAAAAGTACTGGTGATGATGAAATAATTATTGTTACTAAAAAAGGCCAATCAATAAAATTTAATGAAAAAGAAATAAGAGAAATGGGTAGAACTGCCTCTGGGATAAAAGGAATTGGTTTGAAAAAAGGAGATGAAGTTGTTGGAATGGGTGTGATCAAAAATCAAAAATCAAAAATAAAAAATCAAAATGAAGAAGGAAAAGAAGGAAAAGAAGAAAAACAACATTTATTAGTAGTTATGAAAAATGGATATGGTAAAAGAACAGATGTAAAAGAATATAGATTGCAAGGAAGAGGTGGAACAGGTATTAAAACAGCTAATATTACTCCAAAAACAGGTGAATTAGTGTATTCAAAGGTTTTAGATGGACAAGAAGAAGATTTAATTATTATTTCTCAACAAGGACAAGTAATTAGAATAAATATTTCTTCAATTCCTAAACTTAGTAGAGCAACTCAAGGTGTAAGAATAATGAGATTAGGTGATGGCGACAAAGTGGCTTCTGCAATGTGCATGTAAAAAAATAAATTTTAAATTTTTAATTTTAAAACTTGAGATTATTAAATTTAAAGAAAACTAATTTATTTGAAATTAAGTCATTAAAAATTCATTTAAAATTAGAAATTAGAAATTAAAAATTTTTTGATATGGGTTTTTTAGATCCAGAAGAAGTTTTAAATAAGCTTAGTTTGAAATCTGATATGATGGCAGGGGATTTTGGATCTGGGCCAGGTGGATTTACTATTCCATTGGCAAAAAGATTAGAGGATGGGATAGTTAATGCTTTAGATGTTCAAGTGGCTCCTTTATCAGCTTTGAAAAGTCATTCTCTTGTGGAAAAGCTCAATAATATAAGGTTTATTCGTTGTAATTTAGAAAAAGTAAATGGTTCAACTTTATCTGATTCTTCTTTGGATTTAGTTTTGCTTGTTAATATACTATTCCAAATAGATAATAAAACTGCTATAATAGTTGAAGCATATAGAGTTTTAAAAAAAGGTGGAAAATTATTAGTTGTTGACTGGCTTCCAGAATCTTCACAAGGTCCTAAAAAAGGAAAGATTGATCAAAAAGAAATCAAAAAAATAATTGAAAAAATAGGATTTAAGTTAGAAAAAGAATTTGAAGCCGGAAAATTTCATTATGGAATGATTTTTAGTATAATAAAGAAAGATAAATAAAATTTATTAAAAACCGAACTAAAATGATCAAAAAAATATCATTTTTATTAATATTATTCTCTTTATTTGTTCCGTTAGTAAGTAGTGCTGTTTCTATTCCTAATCCTTTGAAAGCTAATACATTTACAGAGTTGTTGAATTCAATCATTGATTTTATTTTTACAATTTCTATACCGATTACTGCTTTAATGATAATTATAGCTGGATTTTATTTCATTACAGCTCAAGGGGAGCCGGAAAAAATACAAACAGCTAAAAAAATAATTATTTGGACATTGATTGGATTTTTGATAATTGTGGCAGCAAAAGGATTAGTTCAGCTTTTAATGCAAGTCGCTGGAGTTAGATAATTAGTTGATTATTAAAAAGGTCGATTTAATAACTTAGCCCTAAAATAAAAGAAGAAAAAATGAAAAAAGTTATATTAGGTTTAGTTTTAACAACCTTTTTAGTTGTTCCACTTATTGGATTAGCTCAGCCAAGATCTGCTCCTACAGTTAATGTAATGCAACTTCTTGATAAAATTGTTAATTGGTTGTTTTCTATCTTATTAATTGTAGCAGTAATTTACCTTATATTAGCAGGATATTTCTTTATTACAGCCCAAGGAGACCCTGAAAAAGTATCTAAAGCAAGAAATATGGTTTTGTATGCTTTAATTGGTGTATTAGTTGCTTTTGCTGCTAGAGGATTAGTATTATTAATAGAAACAATATCAGGAGGAGGTGGAGCACCAGGTGCTTAATGTTTAAGTTAGTTATTTAAAAATCAATCCTGTATTTTACAGGGTTGATTTTTTTTGGAAAAGAGGTAGAATATATTAAAAGTTAGTAGAGTAGAACATATTAAGATGATAATTTGCGGGTGTGGCGAAACAGCAGACGCGCTGGATTTAGAATCCAGTGAGAGCAATCTCGTGAGGGTGCAAATCCTTCCACCCGCATAAATTAAAACAATTAAAAGAATAAATTGCAAGATAAAAGTTGCGGGGGCTTAGCCCCCGCAACTTTTATATTTTATGTGGATAAACTTTTTAAAAAATTATGGTAAAATGAAATTGTTATTATTAAAATTATTCATCACAATCAGAAATTTTTTTGAAATTTTGATGCGAGAATAAGAGAATATATGTCTAAAAAATTTATTTATATTTTATCTATAATTATAATTTCATTAATTGTTGGGGGAATAGGTGTTTATTTTAGTTCTAATGTAAAAGCAGATAGTGATTGTTATACAAATCATCATAGCTTTGAAGAATGGAAAGAAATTAAAGAAGAAAAATCAAAAGAGATAAAAATTTTAAATGATTATTTGCCGTGCTATAACGCCAAATATGATGCAGTTAATGCATATGGTCAAGCGCAATGGGATGGAAAAACAAGTGCAGAAGGTTTGGCAGTATTAAAAGCTAGTGCAGATGCATTAAAAGCATCATGTATAACACCAGATGGGTTAAAAGATAATTGTGATGGTTATAATGGTCCATATTGTGATAATAGATATCCATGGCATCAAATAAATCTTACGCTTGAAGAATATATAGTTAGTAAAGAAAACTATATCAATAATACAGTTCTTCCATCTTTAGAACAACTTGAAAAAACTTGTGGAACAGGGGCAGGAGATGTGGTTGTGGATGATGTAGACAATGAAGAGGAGGAGGAAGAAGAAATTGAAGGGGATGTTAAAATAACAGTAGATAATAATAATTTAATGGCAAATGGAATGTCTAATACTATTATTAATATTGTTGTTGCTGATAAAGATGAAAAAAAGGTCTCTGGTAAATCATTAACATTTAGAATAAATAATAATAATAATTTGATAGAAGAGGGTACTTTATCTTTAAAAAGTGCTTTGACAAATAGTAATGGTAAAGCGAGTATTGAATATACAGCTCCTGTAATTGGAGATCCTAATTTTAAAGGAGGAACAGTCAAAATAGAAGTATCTATTGGTGAAAAAACTTTTGATAAAGATATTAATTTAATTCCAGCTATTTTAATAAAGGGTAAAGTTGTAGATATCAAAGGAGTTATTTTTCCTAATATTCCAATAAAATATTATTGCTATAAGGAAGGAGGTGGCAAATTTTTAAATGAATTGTCTTCAAATGAAAAAGGAGAGTTTTTTATAGCTGGAATAAAAGATAAAAATTGTACAATAAATATTGGTTATAAATTTCAGAACTACATAACTATTAATAAAAGTGATATAGAAGCTCCGTTTGATTTGGGAACATTAATATTAGCAACAAGAAAAGAATTTGAAAAAGATACATCAGAAAAAATAATAAATATGCTTATCAGAAGTGGAATGGAAAAAGCTGAAGCAAATGAGATAATCAATAATATTAGTTTTGATTATGATAATGGTGGGCCTGAATTTTATAATGAAAGACCTACTTGGGCAAGAGAAAAATTAGGATTACCTGGTTGGGCATCTTTAAGAATTCCAAGCGAACAATATTGGCCTAATGCAGAATGGGATACAATTTTTCATGAATATGGGCATGTTGTTATGTTTGGTCTTGCTTATGATGAAGATGCAGAAACAGGAGAAGATCATGATATATGGACAAAAACAAATCGAGATACAGCTTTTGATGAAGCAAGAGCTCATTTCTTTTCTTTGTTAATGTTAAGAGAGACCAATAGAAATGGAGACATAGCAGATGAATTTATCAGAGATACAGCACTTTCATCATTAGAGAGTGAGAAAGTTGAAGGAAACAGGATTGAGGGCGTAATTACGACCTTTTGGGAAAAGGTTTATGGTAGTCAGATATATGTATGTCCAAGTTGTGTTATAAGAGATTTTATGGATATTCAAAATAAATTTAAAGATGATAAAGGAAGATCGCCAAGAACAATAGAAGAATGGATAGATGGGGAAAAATTAATGCGTCAAGGAGATAGAATCTATGGAATAGCAAATGATTTAAAAATAAATCATAATGGTTCAATTGATGTAGGTTATGATCAAACACTCGAAACAGATAAAATAACACTTGAAATTGAAGGAGATGGTGAAATGTCAGCTGTTTATGGTGGAGTAGGAAAAAAGAGAACAGTTACAGGTCAGGTAGAATTAAAAGTAAATGAAGAAATTGAAACAAAAAATTCAAATGGAAAGATTGTTTTTCCAGATGGTTCATATATTAAATTAAGACCAGGTGCTAAAGCACAAGTTTTCAATAGAAATTTTGTAATTATCCGTAATGGTAATACTTTAATTCGTGTTTTAAAAAGAGATGAAGAGTTTCAAATAGTATCTCCAGAATCTAATATAATAGTAAAAGTTAAGGGAACAACTCTTGAAACAATTGTTGATGATAATGGCAACACAATAATAAAGTTAATTGAAGGAGAAGTTGATATTACTGATTTAGAGGGTAATCATTTAGAAAAATTATTGGCAGGCGAGCAATATAATTCGTTAACAAAGGAAAAATCAGAATTTGATGCTAACAAATCGTTAGAAGAATGGGAGGAAGAAAAAGAAAAGGATTATATTGAAAATCAAGAAGATGGAAAAGAAACAAAGAAAATTCCTTTTAGTTTTTTCATAATAATAGGGGTATTAATTATTGGAGCAGGTACTTTCTTTATTATTAAGAAAAAACAACAAACTATTTAGAATTAGATAGAGAAAGATTTGAATGGATATGAAATAGACATAAATATAAAAGTTGCGGGGGCTAAGCCCCCGCAACTTTTGTTTAATGATGATTTTAAGTTTTTTATTCTGATTTATTCTTTTACATTGATTTTTTTAATTCCTTCTCTTTCTACTTTTGGCATTCTTATTGTTAAAATTCCATTTTTCATTTTAGCTTCCGCTTGTCCTGAATTAACTTCAACAGGTAAAATAATTTCTCTTGAAAAATATCCCCAATGACATTCTTGATAAAAATAATTTTTATCGTTTTTTTCTTCTGACATTTCTCTCTTTCCTTTTATCAAAACCATATCATCTTCAATTGTTATATCTAAATCTTCTGGTCTCATACCAGCGATAGCTGATTGAACAACAATTTCTTTGTCTGTTTCATAAAGGTCAACTACTAATTGTCCTTCCGGCTCAAACCATTTTTTGTCTTTATCTTTTATTGGCTTGATAGGTGATATTTCTTTTTCTACTTTAATTATTCTCTTCTTTAAAATTTCTTTTTTTTCTTTTTTATATAAAGGTTTCTTTATTTTTGTTTTTTTCTTTTTGGGAAAATCATCATAATCTTCTTCTTCTTTTTCAATAAATTCTTCAATAGATGGAACAATTTCAGCTGTTTTTATCTTTGTCTTTTTAAAAGGATTTATTCCGAGATTATTTCCTATTAATGTTTTTTTAAAATCAGTTTCTTCAAGATTAGTTTCAGTATATTCTCTATTATTATCATTTTCATCAGAAATTTCTTCTTCAGGAGTTTCTTCATCTATTTCTTCTTCAATTTCTAATTTTTTTTCATTTTCAGGAATATTATCAATTTCTTTTGGTTCTTCTTCTTTTAGTTCTTCAGGGGTTATTTCTTCTGTTATTGGTAATTCTTCATTATTTTCATCTACGTCTATATTAGAAACTTTTTTAACATTCATTCCTTTTTTTAATTTGTCTAAAAATGTTGACATAAGATATAATACGAATTTACGAATAAAATGCTAATTTATAGATTAGTATAAGATTTTTAGATTAGTATTATTTTACTTTACAAGTGCTTTTAATATTTTTAAGTTTTTTAAACTGAACAGATACAAAATAGGCAAGTCCTATTAAGACCATTATTGGAATAAGTATAAAATATGAATTGTCTTCTACTTTTATTATAGAGAAATTATAGATTCCATGCAAGAAAGTTGATATTGCTAACCCTATTATAATCAATCCAATACGATTTTTTTTATAAAGAGACATTGCTAAGAAAAATCCTATTGTTCCAGAACATAAAGCATGTAAAAAAGTAGCGCCTATAAAGCGAATAGCACTAATAGATATTATTTCTTGAAAAGGCACTATAGGTAATAAAACTAATATATTTTCTAATGCAGCAAAACCTAAAGCAGCAACAATCATATAAATCATAGCATCAATTGGTTCATCAAATTCTGAATTGTTTAATATTTTTTCTCGTATTATTAGATATTTTATAAATTCTTCTATAAAAGCAACTCCAATAAACCAGTATAAAACTGAAATAAGAAATGGAGAAATATTTAATTCAATTATAAAGTCAGAAATTCCCATTTCTATTAAAGCGGCTGGGAAAGTAATTAACATTCCAAAAAAGAAGATTTTTAAAATCATTTTGTTTGATTCAGGATGAGAATCTTTGCGTAAAAAAAATAAAAGCCAGATAAAACTAGGTGCTAATCCAAAAAAAATAATATTAATTATTGACATATAAATTATCCACCCGCATCGCTACGCGAAGCGTTGCGGGCGGGTGAGTTTTAAGTTATAAGTTATTAGATCTTGGCCACTTTTCAATCATTAAAGATTCTTTTTTATCTTTAATTGGAAGTTTTTGATAAATCTCTTCTGTAATAAATGGAATAAATGGATGTAAAAGTATTAAAGAATTTAATAAAACATAAAGTAAAATTTGTTCAGTTTCTTTATTATTTTGATTTTTTGACTTTTCAATATAGCAATCACAGAAATCATGCCAGAAAAAATCGTATAGAGTATGAGAAGCTTTTCCAAATTGAAATTTTTTTAAATCACTATCAATAGATTTTATGGTTTTATTTAACTGATTAAGTATTTTTTTATCAGCAATAGTTAAATTTTTATCTTTTGGTTGTGTGATTTTAATATCTGAACTTTTAATTTGTTGCAATACAAATCTGCTTGCGTTCCAGATTTTATTACAAAACTTTTTGCCCATTATTATATTATCTTCTGTGAATTTAATGTCTTGATTGCCCATTATTTGAAAAGAAATTCCAAATCTTACAGCATCAGATCCATAAATATCAATAAGTTTTAATGGGTCTATCCCAGTTCCAAGAGATTTTGACATTCTTTTTCCGTTGAGCGTTAAAACAGTTGCATGAATATATACATCATTGAAGGGCTCTTTATTCATAAATTCCATTCCGGAAAAAATCATTCTTACAACCCATAAATTCATTATATCACGAGCAGTAGATAAAACATTAGTAGGATAAAAAGTTTCTAAATCGTTTTTGATTTTTGATTTTTGATTTTTGATTTTACTATCTGGCCAACCTAAAACAGCAAAAGGCCATAAAGCAGAACTAAACCAAGTATCTAAAACATCATTTGATTGTTCATATCCTTTAGGAGGATTATCACCGACATAAATATCTTTTTTATAAGTTTTTGAATCCAAATTTTTGATTTTTGCATTTTGATTTTTAATTTCAGATTGCCATACTGGTAATCTGTGTCCCCACCATATTTGTCTTGAAATACACCAATCCTTGATATTTTTAAGCCAATCAAAATATGATTTTTCAAAGTTTTTAGGGTGTAGTTTAATTTTTCCGTTTTTAACTGATTTTTCAGCCATTTTTGCTAATTTATCCATTTTTAAAAACCATTGCAAAGATGGAATAAGCTCAATGGTTGTATTACAACGATAGCATTTTGGAACTTGATGATTATAATCTTCTATTTTTTCTATAATATTTTGTTTTTCTAAGTCTTCAATAACTTTTTCTCTAGCTTCAGTGATTTTTAGTCCTTGATATTGAGTTGGGGCTTGTTTTGTAATTTTGCCTTTTTCATCAATTATTTTAACAGATTTTAACTTGTGATTTTGGCCTATTTCGTAATCAACTAAACTATGAGCTGGAGTAACTTTTACAGCTCCTGTTCCAAAATCTTTGTCAATTAATCTATCAGTAATAATTGGTATTTCTTTGTTTGCTAATGGAAGAATTACTTTTTCCCCCATTAAATTTTTGTATCTTTGATCTTTTGGATTTACGGCAACAGCAGTATCTCCAAGCATTGTTTCTGGCCGTGTTGTGGCTACAATAATATATTTTGTTTTTAGTTTTTTATTTTCTAACTTGTATTTTATATACCATAATTTACCTTTAATTTCTTTGTATACTAATTCTAAATCTGACAAACTTGTAGCACAACGTGGGCACCAATTGACTACTCTTTCTCCTTGATAAATTAGGCCCTTTTTATGGTAATGCAAAAATGCTTGTTTTACTGCTTTTGCATAATTATCATCCATTGTAAATCTTGTTCTTGACCAATCACAAGAAGCTCCCATTTTTTTTAATTGATTTAATATCTTATCTCCATATTCTTTTTTCCATTTCCAAACTTCTTTTATGAATTCTTCTCTACCGAAATCAAATCTTGTTTTATCTTCTTTTTTTAGTTTTTTTTCAACTACATTTTGAGTAGCAATTCCAGCATGGTCTGTTCCAGGAACCCAAAGAGTTTTGAGTCCTTGCATTCTTTTAGAACGGATTAAAATATCTTGGATTACTGTATTTAAAGCATGTCCCATATGTAGCTCTCCAGTAACATTTGGAGGGGGAATAACAATTGTATATGGTATTTTATGATTTTTTGGCAATTTGTCTGGATTAAAAAAACCTGACTTTTCCCAAAGACGATAAATTTTGTCTTCTGTTTCTTTTGGATTATATGATTTAGATAACTCTTCCATAATCTATTCTCAAATTTATTCTCAGTATAGAGGCCCAGTATGGAGGCCTTGCCTCTATATTCTCTTTTATATTACTTAATTGATTTTAACATATTTTATTTGATTTTTGAATTTATTCAATTCTTAAATTCGGCTCTGCTTTAATATCTTGCCAGTTTTCTTTTGTTTTATTTTTCCAGCGAAAATAGCCTGCTATTGCTATCATAACAGCATTGTCAGTAGATAATGATGAGTCAGGTATTAGTAATTTGGTCTTAGGTATTTCTTTTTTGATTTTTTGTTTAAATTGTTTGCGTAGTTCTTGATTCGCAGTTACTCCTCCACCTAAAATTATTGTTTTTGCGTTATAGTTTTTGCTTGCTTTTATGGTTTTTTTAATTAAAACATCAATAATTGATTGTTGGATTTCAATACACATTTCTTGAATATATTTTTTGCTTTTTCTTATTTTCAAAGGTCTTTTTTTAAAATCATATAAAACAGCTGTTTTTAATCCTGAAAAACTAAAATCATAATCTTTAGTATTTATCATTGGTCTTGGTAAAATAATATCTAATTTTATTTTTTTAGTTTTAATTTGAGAAGCAATTTTAGCGATTTCTGGGCCACCAGGATAGGGAAGTCCTAATATTTTTGCTGTTTTGTCAAAACATTCTCCCCCTGCATCATCTCTTGTTTCTCCTAATATTTTATATTTTCCGAAATTTGTCATAAGAACAAGTTGAGTGTGACCTCCAGAAACAATAAGTCCAATAATCGGAAAAGATGTTTTTGTTAATGGATTTTTAATATTATTTACAAATAAATGAGCTTTAATATGATTTACTGAAAGAATTGGAATATCCCAAAAATATGATAATGATTTGGCAAAATTAACTCCAACCCATAAACAAGGATCTAATCCTGGACCATTTGTTACAGCAATTAAATCAATATTTGGTTTCTGATATTTTTCTAAAAACTTTATTAGTTTTTCAGCTAAATCTTTCTCTCTTTCAAGTATTTCTTTTAATTTCTTAATTTTCTTGCCCACAACGCTTCCCGCTGTAAGCGGGATGCAGGCGGGTGTTTCTAATTTTATTGTTATTTTTTTTAATAATTTTGATTTTTTAAGTGATTCTTCTAATGCAGGAAGAATATTTTTTTGATGTTCTCTTTTAGCGAGTGCTGGATATACTCCACCCCATTTTTTATGAACTTCTATTTGAGAAGAAATAATGTTAGATAAAATCTTAAAATCAGGTATTTTTTTTGTACCTGCTTTAATTATTGCTATTCCAGTATCATCACAGCTTGTTTCAATTGCTAAAATTGTTATTTGTTTTTGTTCCATATTTTTAAATTCTAATCTAAAATATAATATTTTGCAAAGATTTATAGTAAAATATTATACTTCGGTCTTGATTTTTTTCAATTTTAAGGATAGTATAAGAAAAATGGTCCCATCGTCTAACGGTTAGGACGCCAGATTTTCAATCTGGCAATCGGGGTTCGATTCCCCGTGGGATCACAATGAAAATTAATTATGTTAATAACATAGTTAATTTTTATTTGGTGCTACGTGCAGAGAACCCTGCTACCGAATTGCGACGACGAGCGAAGCGAGAAGGAGGCAATGTCCTTCGGGCAACTCATTCGATTCCCCGTGGGATCACAATTAGTAGATAGTATTAAGTATAAAATTGGATATAAGGAATTAGAATAAAAAATGCCTTAATGAGGTGTTTTATTTTTTGTCTATTTAGTATTGACAAAGGGTTTAGATTGTTTTAATATCAAAAAGGTCTAAAAAGCTTGACAAAATTGAGGAAATGTTTTAGAATGAAGGCAATTTAGAAAGTTAAAAAATCTAATAGATTAAAATTATTTTTAAATATTAGATATAAGATTACAAAAAATAAAAATATTATGAAAAATTATTTAATAAAATTTTTCTTAGGTGCCTTAATATTAGTTCCAGTTATGGTTGGTCCTGTTTTTGTTGATGCTCAATATTATGATAGTTATGATTATGGATATGACTATGGTGGATATGACTATGGTGGATATGATTCATATGATTATGGATATAGTGGATATAGTGGTTATGATTCATACGACTACGGAGGTTTTTATGATAACTATGGAACTTATGATAATTACGACTATGGTTCATATGATTCATATGATAATTACGACTACGGAGGTTTTTATGATAACTATGGAACTTATGATAATTACGATTATGGATATACTAATGATTATAATGCATATGATAATTATGACTACGGTGATTTTTATGATAACTATGGAACTTACGATAATTATGACTACGGATATACTAATGATTATAATACATACGATAATTATGATTATGGTTATGACAACTATAATACATACGATAATTACGACTACGGATATACTAATGATTATAATACATACGATAATTACGACTACGGATATACTAATGATTATAATGCATACGATAATTACGACTACGGATATACTAATGATTATAATGCATACGATAATTATGACTACGGATATACTAATGATTATAATGCATACGATAATTATGATTATGGCTATGATGATTATGGCTATAATGATTATGGCTATAATAATGATATGCAAGAATATTGTCAGAATTGTGAATATCCTTTTAATCAACCAATGCCGGCTCCAATGCCAATGCCTATGCCGGCTCCTATGCCAGTATCAGCACCTCGAGTAATAATTGGAACTCCTCCAGTTGTTCCAGCACCTCCAGTAATAATTCCAGCACCTCCAGTAATAATTCCAACACCTCCAAGTGTTATTCCAGCACCAGTAGTGGTTATTGTTCAAGAAAAATGTTTTGAATGTATGCCTAATCCTCCTCAACCTCAAAATTATTTATCTTGTTATAATAATGATGTTTATTGGTTTAATACATTAGGAAAGATAGATGGAAAATATCAAGAGTGTGGAAATGACTATTGTGATAGTTGGAGTTCAAATTATTGTTCTGGAGGACATGCTTATCAAAAAAGAACTTGTTATAAAAAAGGATGTGCAAGTAATTCTTGTTATAAGAATGCTTATGTAGAAACTAAGCTTGTTGACTTTTGTTCAGCTAATGAAACATGTTCAAGTGTAACTTCTCAATGTGTATATAATTATGTTCCAGTAGTTCCTCAGATTAAAGAGATATTAATATCTCAATATTGTGGGAATGGAGTAATAATTGAAGTTTTAGGTAAAAAAGAAATTACTGATATTGAGTGGAAACAAGAATTTGAAGCAGATCCAGGAGATATGCTTGATTTCCTTATTATTATTTCAAATAGTACAGAAGAAGATATCGATGATTTAATTGTTAAAATAGATCTTCCATCTGAAATAGATTATAATCGTGATTTAAATTCTGAAGGGGAATTTTATTCTGGAAGAATTAATAAAGGAATTAACATTGGTTCTGTTTCTGCAGATTCTATTAAAACAATTACTTTTAAAGCTAAAGTTGATCCAGAAGAAATTGCTGAATTTGATGGAGATGAATTATCAGTTGATGTTACTGTTGAAAAAGATGATTATTCGGGCTCTGATTCAGTAATAGTTTATTTTGATGATGTTCCAAAATCTACAGCTTCTGTAGGATTTAACTTATGGTCTGTTCTTAAAAGTTGGTATTTATTATTTTTAACTATTTTAATAATTACTTTATCTTTCTTTATCTTTAGGAAGCTTGCTTCTTAAAGATAAAAGGGAGAACAGGATTTTTAATCCTGTATTGCTTTCTATAACTTTGTTCTTTATATATTTTATATTAGAAAGCAATACAGGGTTAAAAATGCCCTAGCTCTTTTAAAAATCTGCGATAAATACAAAAACAATGTTGTTTTTGGTCGCAGGCATTATTTGATTGAAAGGAGAAAGAGCATGTTTAATTGGGTGAAGAAAAATTGGGTGAGTGTCTTGTCTGTAACCATTTTGGTGGTGGCCTTGTTGATTCTTTTGCCAATGGTTGATTGGAAAGGTGTCAAAGAAACGGCCGTTAATGTCAAGGAAACGGTGATTTCAAGTGAGTCATCTGAGTCGTCTGAAAAACAGGAGGAAGAAAAAAAACAGGAGGAAGAAGAACAGGAGAAAGAGAAGAGAAAAAAAGAGCTGTGGCAGGATATGAATTTAGAAATGTCGCGCAACAAAGAGATTTATGAGCGACTTGATAAATTGACAGCTACGATTGCTTCTCTTAATTTGGCAGTATTGGTTGCTTCCAAGGATAGGACTGTTTCCAATCCAGCTGTAGCTACTTTTGCAAGAGAGCCAGTTATTCCAACAGGAAGTATGGTTACTCCTGCAATAGAGCAAATGACTGCTCCTGCAATAGAGCAAATGACTGCTCCTTCAACAGGAAGCATGGTTACTTCTCAAAGAGCATCTTCTGATTACGGAGCATTTTCTTTTGAGGAATTACCACCGATTGTTCGTGATGCACCTAATCAGGGCAGTGAAGAAGAAGAGCTTGTTCATAAATCGCGCTTACTGAATTTACCGACAGAGGTACGCGGGCAAGCAGTTGCTTCCTTATCAAACTATCCCAATGAGAGGGTAGTAAGATATCTGTTAAGAACTGTTTTACCAAGAGATCCTTCAATACAGGTAAGGATTGAAGCAGTAAGGACTTTGGGCAAAATTGCTCCTAATGAGGCCATACCTAATTTACAAAGAAGATTAGCTGATGCCAAGGAGCGTCCCGAAGTAAAAGATGAGATTCAAAAAGCTATTTCGCAAATTCGAATGCGAGGTGGTCAGCCAGCTGGATTTTCTTCATGGCAACCATCAGGATCATCTCATATGTATTCTGAAGGATCTGGATTATCATCACGATCAGTACAATCAGTTATGGAAACACGACATAGGTCTTCTATGCCTTCTTCAGTGTCAATGTCGTCTCTTCCATATCCAATTGGACCAGCGAATAGAGTCTATCCGTCCACTATGCAACCTTTGCATTCTGCTAGACCTGTTGGACCAGCGAATAGAGTCTATCCGTCCACTACGCAACCTTTACGTCCTCCAACGAGTGGATATTGTATTCCTGGAAGAGGTTGTTGCCCATAATAACTCTTTCCAGTTTACACAAAAGGGTGGTTATTAAAAAACCACCCTCTTTTTATATATTAAAAAAAATGATAAGATAAATTAAATATTTTATGGAACAAGACTATTCAAAAATAGGAAGCGCAAAAGATGTTAAAAATCTTAAAGATAGAATCATTTATAGGTTGTTTGAGATTTTTCCTGGATTTGCAAGTTTATCACTTTTATTCTTAGCTGTTTTTTTCTCATGGAAACAGCCCTTTTGGGTTTCTATTTTTATTATTCTTTTTGTTATTTTTTGGTTCTTTAGAACAGTTTATTTCTATTTTCATCTTCGGGCTGGTTATAGAAAAATGGCTAAAAGTGAGAAAGAAAATTGGTTAGAAAAATTAGATGAGATTCCTTCTGTTTCTTATCCATTATCTAGTGTAAAACATTGGCACGATATTTATCATTTAATTGTAATTCCAATGTATGATGAATCTTTAGAAATTGTAAGAGGTACTTTCAAGAATATAGAAGAAAGTGATTATCCAAACGATAAAATGATTGTTGTTTTAGCCTGTGAAAATAAAGTTAAAGATTCTGTTCTAAAAACATCTCAGGAAATTGAAAAAGAATTTAAATCAAAATTTTATAAGTTTTTAATAACTTGGCATCCTGATGATATTGTTGGAGAATTAGCAGGTAAGGGTTCTAATGAAGCATGGGCAACTGCCAGAGCAAAAGAATCAATTATTGATACCCTAAAAATCCCTTATGAAAATATTGTTTTTTCTTCTTTTGATGCTGACACTTGTATTTTCCCAAAATATTTTAGTTGTTTGACTTATCATTATTTAACTTCAGAGAATCCAATAAGAACTAGTTTTCAGCCGATTCCTTTATTTATTAATAATATCTGGCAAGCACCAATAATTTCTCGTGTTTTTTCCTTTTCTTCAACTTTTTGGCATACAATGAATCAAGAAAGGCCAGAAAAATTAATTACTTTTTCTTCTCATTCAATGAGCTTTAAAGCATTAAATGATGTTGGATTTCAGCAAACAAATATTGTTTCAGAGGATTCAAGAATTTTCTGGCAGTGTTTTTTAAAATATGACGGAGATTATAGAGTTCAGCCATTAGCTTATCCAGTTTCTATGGATGCTAATGTTGCTAAAAACTTTTTTAGAACAATGAAAAATATTTATAAGCAACAAAGAAGATGGGCTTATGGAGTAGCAGATATTCCTTACTTTCTTTTTGGATTTATGAAAAATAGAAAAATTCCTTTTTCAAGGAAATTTTTTCTTGCCTTTGAATTGATTGAAGGTCATATAACTTGGGCAGTATCAAGTATTTTAATTTTTTCTTTGGGTTGGTTGCCTTTAATTTTAGGAAAAGGTAATTTTTCCCAAACCTTACTTTCGTATAATTTACCAAGAACAATGGGTTGGGTTATGACTATTGGTATGATTGGCTTAATTGGGACTGCTTATTTGAGCTTATTATTACTTCCTCCAAAACCACCTCAATATGGACGTTTTAAATATGTATTTTTCTTTTTTGGTTGGCTTTTATTTCCAATCACAATGATATTTTTTGCTTCTTTTCCAGCATTAGATGCTCAAATTAGATTAATGCTTGGAAAGTATATGGGATTTTGGGTAACTGAAAAAGTTAGAAAACCATAAGTTTAGCTTTAAATTTTTAATTTTAAATTTTGAATTTTCCCCTGCCCGCATCGCTACGCGAGCAGGCGAGTCTGCTCGCTTGCGAAGCGTTGCGGGCGGGAATGAATTTCAAATGATTTAATTTTTAATTTAAAAAATTGACATTAGGGTTTTTAAAATAGTATAATAAAATAATTAAATGTTAATCAGATGATAATTAAAATTTATGTCTAATATCACTATTTCAAAAAAAGAATATAATAAATTACTTGAAAAATCTCTTCGTTATGAATATTTCCGAAAAATATTAGAAGAAGATATTTTTTCTTCGCCTCCAACTAATAATATTAAGTCAATTATTGGAGAGTTTCGAGAAACAAAAAAATATAATAAAAAGTTTCTTGAAAGTTTAGAAAGAGGATTAAAACGTTCTTCTGATTTTGAATAATGAAAATACTTCCTATTCATTTAGAAATTAAGGAATATCTTAAAAAAAGAAATCTTGAGAGTAAATTTGAAAAACAAAAAAACTTTTTGAAGAAAATCCTTTTCATACTAGCTTAAAAACAGAACTTCTTGAACCTCATAAAATGAGAATTTGGAGTTTTAGAATTGATAAAAAATATAGAGCAATTTTTATTTTTAACAAAATAGATAAAAATATTATTGAAATTATTGATATTAATGATCATTATCAATAGATTTTATTCTAAGTGGACATTTTGGCCAAACTTTTTTAAACGTATCCGCATTAGCGGGTATTTTTTTAATTCAGGGTCTTCAGCAAGGATTTCTCCTGCCAATTGTCTTGTTTTTTCAACTAATTTAATATCTTTTAAGGAACTCATCATTAAATCAGGTATTCCCCATTGACGAGTTCCAGTAAAATCACCCGGGCCTCTTATTTGTAAATCTTTTTCAGCTAAAGCAAAACCATCTTCACAATTAACAAGAGCTTCAAGTCGTTGATAGGTTTTTTTGAAAGGAGAAGTGGTAAATAAGAAACAATATGATTGATATTTACTTCTACCAACTCTACCTCTGAATTGGTGAAGGGTAGCTAATCCAAATCTTTCTGAGCCCTCAATCAACATTACTGATGCATTAGGAATATCTATTCCTACTTCAATTACTGATGTTGAAACAAGAATATCGAATTTCTTATTTTTAAAATTATTCATTATTGTTTCTTTTTCTATTGAGGTCATTTTTCCATGAAGCATTTCTATTCTTAAATCAGGAAATATTTCTTTTGATAATTTTTGGTATTCTTCTTCAACTGCTTTAACATCATCCCAACTTGATTTTCTTATATCCCCATTATCATTATTTTTGATTTCTTTTTTTTCAATACGAGGACAAACTACAAAAATTTGTCTTCCTTTTTTAACTTCTTTTTTTATAAACTGGTAGGTTTTTTCTCTTTGGTCAGGACTGATAGTTTCAGTAATTATTTTTTTTCTTCCTTTTGGCAATTCATCAATTAAAGAAAGATCTAAATCGCCATAAATAGTTAAAGCTAATGTCCTTGGAATAGGAGTGGCGGTCATTGAGAGTAGATGGGGGATTAAATCAATTTTGTCTTTTGTTAATTTAGATCGTTGTTCTACTCCAAATCTGTGCTGTTCATCTAAAATTACTAAGCCCAATTTACCAAATTTTACTTTATCTTGAATTAAAGCATGTGTTCCTATTAAAATATCTAAATCTCCATTTAAAGTTTTTTCAAGAAGTTTTTTACGTGAAATTTCTATTACTTGATTTTTTAGTTTTTTTGAACGGAATTGATCTTGTTTGCCAGTTAAAAGCCCTATATCTAAATTAAAATTTTCTAATGTTTTTGAAACCCCTTGAAAATGTTGTTTAGCTAAAATTTCAGTTGGAGCCATAAAAGCTACTTGATATTTTTTCTTTGCTACATTTAAGCCCGCAATAGCTGCAACAATTGTTTTTCCAGAGCCGACATCTCCTTCAAGCAGGCGATTCATTGGTTTTGGTTTTTCTAAATCTTTTAAAATTTGGTAGGTAGATTTTCTTTGTCCATCAGTTAATTTGAATGACAGAGATTTAACTAATCTTTTAGTTAGGTCAATATTCATAGGAAAAGCCATTGCTTTTTCATTAGATAGTTTTAATTTTTGTCTTAAAACAAACAATTCAATAAAAAAAAAGCTCTTCAAAAGAAAATCTTTGTTGAGCTTTTTTAGCTAAAATTTCTGAATCTGGAAAATGAATTTGCCAAAGTGCTTGATTTATTGGCATAAGGTCATTTTCTTTTATTATTTTTTCAGGTAATGTTTCAGGTATTTTATCTTTTAATTCAATTAAAATAGGTTTTAGAATATATCTGATCCAGCGAGAAGAAAGTGCTTCTGTTTCTGGGTAAACTGGTATCAATCTTGCAGTATGGATTGCTTCTTGGTTTGAATAAAATTTTTCATAAGCAGGGCTTGAAAAAGCTATTTCCCTGTCTGTGATAACTACTTTTCCAGAAATAAAGACATTATCGCCATTTTTGATAGTTTTTGTTAGATATGGTCGGTTAAACCAAACAGTTTTTATTGCTCCGGTTTTGTCTTCTATAATAGCATGGGTTATAAACATTTGTTTTTTCCATGTTTTATTTGTTTTAATTTCAATAATTTTTCCTTGTATTGTGCATATTTCATTAATTTTAACTTTTGAAATTGGAATTATATTAGAAAAATCCTCATATCTATGAGGAAAATGAAAAAACAAATCATTAACAGATTTTATTTTTAATCTTTTTAGTTTTTTTTGGTAGATAGGTCCAATTCCAGATATTTCTTCAATTTTAGTTGATAGGGTAAGCATATTAAAATTTAAAATTAGGGAAAGGATAAGAAAAAGCTGGGAAGAGGTCGGACCTCTCTTAGAGAGGGAGGGGAAGTTTTTTTAGAGGTCCGACCTCGGAGAAGAATGGTAAAATTATATTTTATCATAGTAGTTTTAGATTAGCTTTTTTTTAGTTTTTTTTCAATTTAATAGGCGTTATTCTGTAATTACAGAATAACGCCTAATCTGTGGCAGGTCTCTTCTTCCTTTTCATTTTCTTCCAATCCTTTTTTGACTTGGTTAAGAAATGCCCGATCCTCAAGGGTGAGTTTGTCCCCTTGGTTTCTTTCAATCCTTTCAACTACTTTTTTGATGATCTTTTTATCTCCATAACGTCTGATCATCACTGGAAGAAGTTGAAGAAGAGATTTACCTGGAAACTGCCCTTGAAGGTTTCTGATTAACTTATCAGCCTTCTTGTTTTCAGCAGTTTGTTGGAAAAAACCCTTGATTACCTCTTGGTCTTCTTTACATACTGGACTTTTTTGAAGAAATTGAGGTAATCTGTTCGCTGGTTTGCGTCTCTTTTTTTTCATGGTTTTTTTCCTTTCTAAAAGAGACAAGAGTTGTTAAAGAACTAAACACTAAACATCAAATACTCAACAAAGAATCTTGATTGTGTCCCCAGAAGGAATCGAACCTTCATCAATGGCTCCGCAAGCCATTACTCTATCCGTTAAGCTATGGGGACCCTAGAAACTTTATGCGGAGGAGGTGAGATTCGAACTCACAGGCCATATAAAACGGCATGGATTAGCAATCCATTGGAATAACCATTATCCGACTCCTCCTTAATATTTTAATTATATAATTATATATAATCATATCTATAAAAAACAACAAAGTCAATCTTATTTTAAGTTAATTAAAAGATTGATTTTGATATAATTTTATGTTATTATCTTATTCGGAGGGGTCGCATAGTCCGGCTTATTGCAGCGGTTTTGAAAACCGCCGTCCTTTTTGGACTCGCGAGTTCGAATCTCGCTCCCTCCGCATATAAAACTTAAAATACCGAAGGTATATTTAAGCTTTTATAAGGTGTGGAGCGTTTAGATTCGAACTCTCACCGAATTGCGACGAGCGAAGCGAGGAGGCAATGTCCTTCGGGCAACTCATCGAATCTCGCTCCCTCCGCATACAAATTTGGAATACTAAAGGTATATTAAAGTTTATTTTATTGTTCTTTTACAAAAAGGAGTTTTTTATGAAGTTTTCAAAAGTTAAAGGACCTGCTTATTTTGCTGTTATAAATTTAGATGAAGAAATGCCTATTTTTGTTAAAGATATTGAAGGAAGGTTAAGAAATTTACAATATGGTAAATTAGATTTATCTAAGTTCGGCATTAATCCTGATACAGAGGTTCAAGTTGTAAGGTTCAAATTATAAATATCAAAAAAAGTAGAGATATATTCTCTACTTTTATTTTATAGAAAAAGGGAAAGATAGATAGAGCCCCGACCTCTCTTCGAGAGGGAGAGGAAGTTTTGTAGAGGTCGGGGCTCTAATTTTAATTCTGGCCTCTGGCGATAGCAACTCCCCAGATTTGTTTTGCTTTCGATTGTTTTAAAACAAAAGCGCATTCTTCCATTGTAGAGCCAGTAGTAAAAACATCATCTATCAATAGAATTTTTTTATTTGTTATTTTTTCTTGATTTTGGCAGGAAAATACTTGTTTGATATTTTCTTTTCTTTGATCTTTTTTTAATTCCATTTGAGGGGGAGTTTCTTTTATTTTAATTAAAATATCATTATAAATTGGGATTTTTAAAGATTTTGATAATTCTTTTCCTATTTCATTTGCTTGATTAAAACCTCTTTGTTTTATTTTCTTTTTATGAAGTGGAATTGGGATTATAATAAATTCTTTAAAATCTAAAGATTTATTTAGTTTAATAAAATGAATTAAAATTAAATGAGATAGTAATTTTGATAGTTCTTTGATATATGGTTGATATTTAAATTGGTTTATTAATTTTTTAATAATGTTATCACTATATGAGACGGCACAATATAGTCCATTTAATGTTTTAGTTCTTTTGCAAAAATTACAAGTTTTTCCATCAACTACTATATTTTGAGAATGACAAAATGGGCAGTATTGTCTTTCTAAAATATCAATTAGAGAAAAACAATCTTGGCAAAGATAATCTTTTTCTTTTCCACAGTTTAAACAAAATTTCGGAAAAAGAATATCTAATATATTTTCTTTTATTTTGGATAAAATTATTTTCATTATTTTCATTATAATTCAAGTTATAAAAAAGAGAAAAGAGAAGCTGGGAAGAGCCCCGACCTCTCTTCGAGAGGGAGAGGAAGTTTTGTAGAGGTCGGGTCTCGGAGGAGGGAGAAAAGAGAAGCTGGGAAGAGCCTCGACCTCTTTTTGAGAGGGAGAGGAAGTTTTGTAGAGGTCGGGGCTCGGAGGAGGGAGAAAAGAGAAGCTGGGAAGAGCCTCGACCTCTCTTTGAGAGGGAGAGGAAGTTTTGTAGAGGTCGGGTCTCGGGGGAGGGAGAAAAGAGAATTTGAAGTTTATTTTTATTATTTTTATTTTTGATATTTAATATGTTATTTTACATTTTGATTTTAATATGTTTTCCACATACTTGCTTTTTTTTAGATATGGTAAAATAAAATTAATGTTAGGATTTAGATTTGGCTCTAAAAATTTTTTAGGTGTGGATATTGGAACTTCTTCAATTAAAATTATTGAATTATCTAAACAGGGAAAAGAAATAAAACTTGAAAATTACGCTGAAGTAAAAACATCGCTTGCTAGGAAAAAAGTTATTAAACCTTTCAAAAAAAATAATCTTTTATTGTCTGATCAAAATATAGCAAAAGCGATTCAGTCTATTTTTAAGGAAGCAGGTATTCAAACAAAAGAAGTTAATTTTTCTATACCTGATTTTTCTACTTTTTTTACTACATTTGAAATACCAGCAATGAGTAAAGAAGAAATACCTGAAACAGTCAAGTATGAAGTAAGGCCATATATTCCACTTCCTCTTTCTGAAATAACTTTGGATTGGTCAGTTGTTAAAGGAGAACCGGGAAAAACACCCCTTAAAATTTTAGTTGTAGCAATTCCAAATGAAATTGTAAGTCAATATAGAACAATAGCTAGTTTAGCAGGATTGAAACTTAAAGCATTAGAACCAGAAGCTTTTGCCTTAGTGAGAGCAGTGTCTGATAAAGATGAAAAAAAAGTATCAGCTTTAATAGATATTGGAGCGCGCAGTACTACTTGTACAATTCTTGACCAAGGAATTTTAAAAATAAGTCATAGTTTTAATGTTGCAAGTAATCAACTATCAGAGCAATTAGCAAATTCTTTAAATATTGATTATAATAAAGCTGAGGAATTAAAAAGAAGATATGGATTAGGTATTGTTTCAGAAGATACGAAAGAGGAGTATAAGGATATAAGGAATATTTTAATTCCAATGGTTGATGCCCTCATAGAAGAAGTTAAAAAGATATTTAGAGATTTTTATCAAAATGAAGGAAAAGAAATTGAAAAAATTATTTTAGCAGGGGGATTGGCTTTTATGCCAAATTTAAAAGAATATTTTTTTGCTGAATTAAAAAAAGAAGTGATTGTTGCTAATCCTTTTGTAAAGATTTCTCATTCTTCTGTTCTTGAGAAAACATTAAAACAGGAGGGTCCATCTTATGCTGTAGCAGTTGGACTTGCTTTAAAAGGATTAGAATAAAAATTATAATTATAATAAAGTTTAAGTTACCTACTCGCTATGTTTTCTGCTATAAGCAGAATGCAAGAGAGTAAGTTTTAAGAAAATATGGCTATAGAAATTGATTCAAGGATGCAGATTAAAAAATTATTTTGGCCTTTTGTTTTTATAACCGTTTGTCTGTCTTTATTTTTGATTCTTTTAGGTACTTATTTTTATTTTGGAATAGCTTCAAAAAAAATAGTTGATGATATTGAAAAAAAGAATAAAGAACTCATAACATCTCCTTCTGAAAAAATATTAGAACAAGAAGTATTTTTGTATGAATCAAAAATAAATAATTTTAAAAAAGTATTTTCAAATCATCAAAAAGTATTAAATGTATTTAGTTTTTTAGAACAAGTTACTCATCCAGATATTTTGTTTTCAGATTTTAGTTTTGATTCTTCTACAAGAGCAATTAATGTTTCTGGAAAAGCAGAAGATTTTACATCTCTTGGACAGCAATTACTTATTTTTAAACAAATAGAAATTTTAAAAAATATTAATTTATCAGGGATCAGTATAAATGATGAAGGAGAAATTGACTTTTCTTTTCAATTTACTTTTTTACCACAATCTTTAAAAGAAGAATAATACATATTTGCATAGATATTTTATGTTTTAAAGCATAATCGTTTATGTTTATCTGTTTACAATAAATATGTCTCGTTTAATTTATGCTATTGGTTTTTTAATTTTAATTATAACTATTTTATTAGGATTTTTAATTTGGTGGCCGAAACTTCAGGAATTTTCAATTCTTAGAGATAAATTAAGTTTTAAAGATGCAGAAATAGAGCAAAAGAAAGAATATTTTAAGAATTTAAGTTCTATTTCAAATAAATTAACAAATTATTCAGAAGAATTAGTTAAGATTGATTCTGCTTTTCCAGTTGATCCTTCAGTGCCTGAATTGTTTAATTTTATAGAAGTTACAAGTTCAGAAAATGGTTTAATTTTAGAAACATTAACAGCAGGAGAGTTTTCTCAAAATACAGAGAATCAAGAGATTAATGAAATTTCTTTTAATTTAGTAGTTTTAGGATCTTATTCGGCATTTAAGAATTTTCTTTCAGCTATTTATGCAAATACAAGAATGATTGATATAGAATCAATTAATTTTTCTGCTCCAGAAGATGAAGATTTATTTTCTTTTAATTTAAATTTAAATACTTATTCACATTCAGGAACAAGAGAAATTAAATCAGATATAGAAGAGATAGAATAAATAAAATTTTATAATTTATGTAGTTTGTATTAATATTAAAAACTTCTAAGTTACCCGCCCGCAACGCTTCGCGTAGCGATGCGGGCGGGTAAGTTCTAAAAAAATATGGCTATTCAATTTGTTCAAAAAAGAAAAAAGCAAAAATATTTAATTATAGTTTTCGGAATAGTATTTTTAATTACTGCTGTTGTTCTTTGGTATGGATTTTTAAAAAAAGAGGAAATTACTACTACGAATTTTTTAACTCCCTTAAGAGAAGTAAAAGTAGATTTTGATTTTTTGGATAGTATTATTTTTAGTAAATTAAATGAATTTGATAAAATTTCCCCTTTTGATGAAGAAGCAGGGAGAAAAAATCCATTTATGCCTTATGGAAATGGTAATCTAAAAAATAATTCAGAAGTAGATAATGAAATAAATTCAGAAATAGATAATGAAATAAATTCAGAGATAAATAATGAAGCAAATTCAGAAATAAATGAACCTTAGGCAGTGTTTTATCTTGTGGTGTTGTAATATTATAGTGTTAATAATTTTTTCATTACAATGCTACAATATTGCAACACTACAAAATAAACAATGTCTCTTGTAAGAGAATTAGTAAAAAAGAAAATACTGGAAAAATCAAGAGCAACTGCTTTAGAATATGAAATAAAATCTTCTGGAAAGAGAGAAGAAGAAATTATTTTAGAAAAAGAGTTAGTGACAGAAGATTTTTTATTTGGATTAAAGAGCGAGCAATTAAAAATACCGTTAAAGATAGTTTCTTCAGAAGATGTTTTGTTAGATGTTTTAGAAACAATTCCCGAAGAATCGGCTAAGTATTATTGGATGATTCCTATATCTAAAAAAGATAACACATTAGAAATAGGAATGGTTTTCCCGGAAGACGTAAAAGCTCGTGAAGCTTTAGAATTTTTAGCAAGACAGAATAAATTTAGTTATAGAATTTTTCTTATTACTATAACAAATTTTGATGATCTTTTAAAAAAAATATCATAGTTTAAGGAAAGAAGTTTCTAAGGCATTACTTCAGCTTGAGACTGAACTTAAAGATGAAAAAAAAGAAAAAGTATGGTCAATGAAAGCGGCTGAAGTTGAAAGAATAGCAGAAGAAGCACCAATTTCAAAAGTAGTAGCTGTTATATTAAGACATGCTGTTGATGGAAATGCCTCTGATGTCCATATTGAACCAGGAAAAGAAAAAGTAAGAGTAAGATTCAGATTAGATGGTATTCTTCATGCTAGTTTGTTTCTTCCATTAAGAATTAGTGCTGCAGTTATTGCAAGAATTAAGATACTTTCTGTTTTAAAAATAGATGAGACAAGAATTCCGCAAGATGGACGTTGTTCTATAAAGGTAGGAGAAAAAGATGTTGATTTTAGGATTTCTACTTTTCCTACTACTTTGGGAGAAAAAGTGGTAATTAGGATTCTTGATTCAAGTAAAAGAAAAGTAGATTTTGCATCTTTAGGAATAATTGGTCGAAACCTCAGAGTAATGGAGAAAGCTCTTAAAAAAACATATGGAATGATTTTAGCTACTGGTCCAACAGGGACTGGAAAAACAACTACTCTTTATTCTGTTTTAGGAGTTTTGAATAGGGAAGAAGTGAATGTAATGACATTAGAAGATCCAGTTGAATATTTTGTTGAAGGAGTTAATCAGTCGCAAATTAAGCCAGAAATTGATTATACTTTTGCAACTGGTCTTCGTCATATGGTTAGGCAGGATCCAGATATAATTATGGTTGGAGAAATTCGTGATGAAGAAACAGCTTCATTAGCTATTCATGCTACATTAACAGGTCATGTTGTTTTATCTACTTTACATACTTCAAATGCAATAGGAGTAATCCCAAGGTTAGTTGATATGGGAGTACAGGTATTTCTTTTACCCCCTACTTTAAGCGTTGCAACTGCTCAAAGATTAGTCAGAAAGCTTTGTCCACATTGTAAGAAAAAAATAAAAGCTCCAAAAGAAGTTGAAAAGGTAATTTTGAAAGAACTTGAAGATTTTCCATTAGAAGCTAAAAAAAGCATTAAATCAACTTCTAATTTTTATATTTTTCAACCAGTAGGATGTAAAAGATGTGATCAAACAGGGTATTCTGGTAGAATTGGAATTTTTGAAATTTTAGAAATGACTGATGAATTAGCAAAAATAATTTTAAATAATACTCCTGAGCTTGCGATTAAAGCAGAAGCAAGACGTCAAGGAATGACAACAATGAAACAAGATGGGATAATAAAGATGTTAGATGGTGTTACTTCTTTTGAAGAAATATTAAGAGTTGCACAGGAGAAATAGAGACACAGATTGATACGGATTTTAGCAGATTAATACAGATAAACATATGACAGAATTACTTTATAGAAATGAATCATACAAAATAAGAGGAGCTTGTTTCAATGTTTATAATGTTTTAGGCGGTGGAATTAAAGAAAAAATAATTGAGAAAGCTCTTATTCAAGAATTATTATTACAGGGGTTTAAAGTAGAGAATCAATTAAAAATAGATATACTTTATAAGGGAGAAAAAGTAGGGGTTTATGTTCTAGACATTTTAGTTAATGAAAAAATTATTTTAGAAATTAAATCTAAATTAGAAATAACTACCGAAGATAAAAAACAATTTTGGAGCTATCTTAAAGGTTCAGATTATAAATTAGGATTTTTAATTGTTTTCTCTCCAAAAAAATTATTAATTAAAAGGTTTATACATACTAAAAAAAATCTGTATAAATCAGTTTAAATCCGTATAAATCCGTGTCTATGAAAAATATTTTATTAATTGAAGATGATCCTTTTTTATCTGATATTTATTCAACTAAATTGAAAAGATCTGGTTTTGATGTTCGAGTTGCTATAGATGGAGAAGATGCTTTTGAAAAAATAAAAGAAAAAATGCCAGATTTAGCATTATTAGATATTGTTTTACCTAATATTGATGGTTGGGAATTTCTTAGAAAAATCAAAAAAGATAGTGCATTAAGTAGTTTAAAAATAGTTATTCTTTCAAATTTAGGTCAAAAAAAAGAAATTGAAAAAGGTTTAGAACTTGGAGCTGAAAAATATTTAATAAAAGCACATTATACTCCAAGTGAAGTAGTGAGAGAGGTTGTAAAAATACTAAAATAGTATTATGTATTAGGCATTATGTATCAAGTAATTATTTTTTTATACTTAATGCCTAATATTTAATACTTAATATTTAAAAATGGATTATTCTTCAAAATTAAAAGATCTTTTAGAGATAACACTTAGTCAAAAAGCATCTGATTTACATATTTCAGTAAATCATCCACCTATTTTAAGGATAACAGGAAAATTGGTTCCTTTAATTAAAAGAAGTAAAATTACAGCAGAAGATTCTCAAGGGATTGCTTTTGCTTTGATGACAGAAGAACAAAAACAAAGATTTCTTAAAGATAAAGAGATTGATTTTTCTTATAGCTTACAAAAAATGGCAAGATTTAGAGTAAATATTTTTTATCAAAGAGGGTATATTTCTTGTGCTCTTCGTTTAATACCAATTAAAATATCAACTATTGAGGATTTAAATCTTCCACCGATTGTTCATGAATTTGTAAGACAACCGCAAGGATTTTTCTTAGTTACTGGACCTTCAAGTCAAGGTAAGTCAACTACTTTAGCAGCTATGATAGATGAAATAAACCATACACGAACAGACCATATAATCACAATTGAAGATCCAATAGAATATCTTTTTAAGGGCGATAGAGCTGTTATTGATCAAAGAGAAGTTTATCAAGATACTAATAGTTTTACTACAGCTTTAAAATCTACTTTTCGTCAGGACCCAGATGTAATTATGGTTGGGGAAATGAGAGACCCTGAAACAATATCAACAGCTATTACAGCAGCTGAAACAGGACATTTAGTTTTTGCTACACTTCATACTAATTCATCTGCTCAAAGTGTTCATAGAATTGTTGATTCTTTTCCAGCTGCTCAACAAGGACAAATAAGGGCTCAGCTTTCAGCTTCTTTGATTGGAGTTCTTTCTCAAAGATTAATTCCAAGAATTAGAGGAGGATTAATACCTGCTTGTGAAATAATGATGAATACTCCAGCAGTTGCTAATTTAATTAGAGAAAACAAAGTTCATGAATTACCATTAGTTATTGAAACATCAGCTGAATTAGGTATGATTTCTTTAAATAGATATTTAGCTAATTTAGTGAGGTCAAAAGAAGTTGACATTGAAATTGCTCAAAAATATTCTATGAATCCAGGTGAATTAAGAACACTAATACGTAAATAGAGACACGGATTGATACGGATTTTAGCGGATTTATACTGATATTTTTTATTTGTATAAATCAGTTTAAATCTGTATAAATTAGTATTTATGAAGTTTAATTATCAAGCAAGAACTAAAACTGGAGAAATTCAATCAGGAGTTGTAGCAGCTTCAAGTAAAGATGCTGCTTTTGAAGTTTTGAAAAGACATGGCCTTTATGTTACTGCTATTGAAAAATCAATAATTCCTATTTATGCCAAAAGATTGAAAATTTTTGAAAGAATTTCAGAAAAAGATATTATGCTTTTTTCAAGGCAGTTGTCAATTATGTTTAAGTCAAAAGTTCCTTTGGTTGAAATATTTCAAACAATTGCTCAACAAACTAAAAATCCAAGTTTTAAAGAAAAGATATTAAATATTTCTGAAGAAGTAGAGGGAGGAGCTTCTCTTTCTAATTCGCTTGCCCTTTATCCAAAACTTTTTTCTCCTTTTTATATTAGTTTAGTAAAATCAGGAGAAGCATCTGGTAAACTTACTGATGTTTTTTTGTATTTGGCTGAATATCTTGAAAAAGAAAGTAATTTTCATGGAAAAATAAGGGGAGCAATGGTGTATCCAGCTTTTATTATACTTGTTTTCTTTTCAGTTATTACTTTAGTTGTTACTTTTGTTATTCCTCAATTAGCTGAATTTTTAAATGAAACAGAACAAGAACTTCCATTTATTACAAAATTAGTATTAGGAATTTCTGAATTTTTAAAAAAGAATGTTTGGGTTGTAATTATAACATTTATTGGATTGGTGTTTTTATCTTATAAGCTTATAAAAACAAAGGAAGGAAAAAGAATTTTTAATGAAAATATATTAAGATTGCCCATTATGAGTCCGTTTTTTAAAAAGCTTTATCTTGCTCGTTTTGCTTTGAATCTTTCAACTTTGATTTCAGGTGGGCTTCCCATTGTTCAATCATTGCAGATTACAAGTGAAGTAGTTGGGAACGAAACATACAAAAAACTTATTTTGGAAGTTAGAGATGGGGTAAAGAAAGGTGAAAAAATGAGTTCAATTTTAAAAAATTATCCAAACCTTATCTCTCCACTTTTTTATCAAATGACTGTAATTGGAGAAAAAACAGGGACTTTAGATAAAAGTTTAACTAATGTTGTAGATTTTTATCAGGATGATATAGATAGGTCAACAGATAATATGGTAAAGCTTATGGAACCAATTTTGATTATAATTTTAGGTGTGGTAGTTGGAGGATTAATGGCAGCTGTTCTAATGCCATTGTATTCATTTGGAACAATATAAAGCAATTTACAATTTACAATTTACAATTTTCAATTAATTTTCAATGAATCAATTTTCAAATGATTATGATTTAGAAGAGAGAACAGCTAAATTTGGAGAACAGATAATATTATTTTGTAGATGTCTTGATCAAGATGTTATTACTAAACCAATTATTAGTCAGCTTGTTCGTTCTGGAACAAGTATAGGAGCAAATTATATGGAAGCAAATGGAGCTTCTTCTAAAAAGGATTTTAAAAATAAAATTTATATTTGTAAAAAAGAAACACAAGAAACTAAACATTGGTTAAGAATGATTGCTAATTGTGTCCCAGAAAGAAAACAAGAAATAAGAGAGATATGGCAAGAGTGTCAAGAATTAACCTTAATTTTTCAAAAGATTACAATGTCATTAAGAGATAATTGAAAATTGAAAATTGTAACATTCAATGAAAATTGAAAATTGAAAATTTATCCATGTATTATGTTTTCCACACCCTTTCTTGACACATCTCTTTTAAATTATGCTATAATTAAAAATAGAATATTAGAAAGGTCGACCTTAATTTAAATTTAATTTTTTAAAAAAAATATTAAAATGAAAATGAAAAAAAATAAAGGTTTCACCTTGATTGAATTGTTAGTAGTTATTGCTATTATTGGTATATTAGCTGCTATTGTTTTAGTATCATTAAGTGGAGCTAGGAATAAAGCTAGAAATGCTAGAATTCAAGCATCTACAGGTCAAGTAAGATCTCAAGCTGAAATGTGGTATAATGGTCATGGCGATGCCTCAAATTATCATTATGATGGTCTTTGTGGAGATGATGAAGTAAATATTTTAGAAACTGAAATAGCATCACAAAATGGTGGCACAGCTCCTTTGTGTTTTGCTGCTAGTAACGATTTTTGTTTTTCTGCTGTATTGCTTGATAATGAACCAGTAATGTGTGTAGATGAAAGTGGGCAAGTAGGTAGTGGAACACCATGTGTAAGTGCTACGACAGATTGCACTCCTTAATCAGATATATTTATTTGTTAATATTTCAAAACCCTGTTAAAGCAGGGTTTTGATTTTATCCACAGGTTAAAATATGATTGTTTAAATTATTTTGTTATTTT
>JBDREW010000043.1:0-3630 GCA_043819385.1 Candidatus Nealsoniibacteriota bacterium
TTTTTTTATCACAAAATAGTTAATTAAGATAATAGATGTTCCACCCAAAACTCCGAACCATGCTCCGACAAAAACATCAAATTTAAAAACCAGCATTAAGGGAATCATTATCCAATAATACATTGGTCCAAATTTAAGCCAAGGGTGAGATACAGGTGGGCCTGTCAGTGGAATTATTTTTAAGATAACTGCATTTTTTATATCTAAAAGATTATCTCCAAATTCACCTGAGAAGGAAAAGGAATAATTAATTCTGTAAGCCCTCAAGAAAAAAGCAAGTAAAATAATTAAAAATAATATTAAATAATTTAACTTATTTTTCATACACTCTTAAAAAGACTTATATACTCATCTGCTATTTTATCAATATTATATAAACTTCTAACTCTTTTATCTCCTTGTTCTATCAAAGCCTTTTTTAAACTTGATTTTGTTAAAACTTTTACAATATATTCCGAAAGTTTTTGAGCATCTGTACTTGAAACTATTGCTGCATTACCCACAACTTCCTTAACGGGTGTTAAACTGCTTGTGATAAGTGGAACACCCATTAACATTGCCTCTAAAGATACTAAACCAAACCCTTCAAGTTTCCACTCCGTCGGAAAGACAAAAACATCAAATGTAGAAATTAATTCATATTTGTTTTTATAATATCCAATAAACTTTACATACTTTTCTATATTTAGTTTTTTAGATAATTTTTTTAAACTAGCATAATCACCATCTCCTGCAATTAATACTACAAATTTGTCTAATTTATTTTTAAGATAAGGAATTGTCTTTAATAATTTTTCTTGCCCTTTACCTTTTTCAATCCGAGAAATCATCCCTATCACTTTTTTACTCTTTATTCCTAACTTATTTTTGATAATTTCTTTTTTCTTTCTAATTAGATCAATTTTTTCCAATGATAAAATTTCAATACCACAAGGAATAACCTGAATTAAATCTTTTTTAAATTTCTTTTCTGAAATAAACTCACTTTTTAGATAATTTGTGGGAACAATCAATTTATCAATAAACGGAATAGAAAGATTATACAAATACTTAGGAATACCAAAATTTCTATTGAAAATCGATTCGGGATTTGCATATTCAATCCAAATAACCTTAAGGCTCAATAATTTTGCAAGAGGACTTAATAATATTTTGTCAGAAAATCCTGGAATAATAACAATCTTTCCACCATTTCTTTTAAATATAAGTAATAATCTTAAATTAATTAAGCTTGAAGGAATTAAAAAAAGAAAGAATTTTAATAAACCTTTTCCAAAACCTAAAACATCCATTCTAAAAGGAACATCTAATATATTTGAATTATTTTTAATTAATTCTTTGTTAAATTTAGATTTCTTTACAGAAGCAACAAAGGTTTTATAACCTTTATTAATAAATGATTTTGATAATTGTAAAGTAAAATTTTCTGCTCCACCCAAACCGCCTGAATCAAGACCACTAACGAGAATTGTCTTTTTTGTGAGTTTTATAAGTTCATTATCGAGTAAATCACAATGCTTTTCCCAAGAAAAAATATTAGTTACTCTTTCTTTTCCATTTTTTCCAAACATATTAACAGTTTTTGGGTTTTTAATTAAAAAAACAATATTTTTAGCAAGTTCTTTTTTATTTCTATTAATCAAATATCCGGTACTGTTATTAACAACTGTTTCCTTAAATCCGCCTTCATTTACTGCAATAACAGGAGTTTTACAGGCCATAGATTCTATAGCAGAAAGACCAAATGGTTCATTAAATGCTGTACAGATAGTTGCAATAGCTTCTGAATATACTTTTGACAAACTATTGTCATCAACAATATTAAATTTATTATTAAAACCAATTTTTAGTATTTTAGGTCTTATTTTTATATCAATTAGCTTTAGAGCATCTTTTAAAAGTTTATAAGCTTTAGCCTTATTTTTATCTCCAACAAATACTAGATTGTTTTTTCTTTTGTTATTATTATTTTTAAAAACATTTACATCACATCCCAAATAATTAATTACTGCATCTTTTTTATAGGCTTTTTTGATATTGTTCTGTGAAAATTTCGAATTAACCAAAATTTTTGTAGCAGTAATAGCACTTTTATAATCAATTCCCTTTCTTATTTTTCTGTTAACAATTTCATATAACCTATTGAATAAAAATTCACCTTTTTCAATATCTAATTCTTTCTCATAAGCAATTCTTAAATATTCCTGGCAAAAATATAATGTTGGTGTATGTAAATATCTTAATAAATAAGGTGATTGAGTAAATTCGTCCCCATTAACTAGAACAACATCGTATTTTTTTGAATCAATAAATTTGGCAATCTTTTTATTTACTTTTGGGAGTACAAAATAATCAGAAAAATCCTTGTAAAACCTTTTGAATGGTTTTGGTAAAACTTTTGTGTTTGAAAACTTAAAACGGTAAACCTTTCTGACAAAAGGTTTTAAGTTAAAAATATTTTCACTTGTAATATCATATTGGAATAAATCAATATGATTATTTTGACTTAATATTTTTAATTCTTCATATAAAGTTCTTTTTGCACCACCAGCAGGAAGATTGTGAAATACTGCTATCTTCATTTTTTCTCTGATTCAATAAATAACCAAACTCCTTTTTCATTAAATACATCCTTAAATTTATTTTTAAGGTAAGACTTCAAGAAATATATAATTAATTTTTTAGGTGCTAGCTTTCCATAGGGTGAATCTTTAAGATAAGACCAAAGTTCCCTATGGTATGGCTTAAAAACTGAAATTTTGAATAGCTTCCACCAAACCTTCAAAAGACTTTCATCCATGTAATAATAGTATTGATTGATATATAGGTTATTCTTTCTTAAAATATTTTTCCATTCTTTTAAGGTTCGATAGTGTAAATGAAATACTCTTTTGTTAAACCATTTAATTTCTTTTTTTGAAACTCCAATATTTCTTAATGATTCGGGTAATCTTTTTGTTGGTAAACAAAAAAGGAATTTTCCTTTCTTTTTAAGTACTCTTGATACTTCAGAAACTGCTTTTATATCATTTTCAATATGTTCAAAGGTACTGTTACTTATAACTAAATCAAAATAATTATCCTTAAAATGCATTTTTTCAGCAGATTCACAGTAAACTTTTTTATATAATTTATTAGTTCTTGATCTGTCAATGGAATCCTTATCGCTATCGATCCCAAAATCAATTTTTTTATGTTCTTTAAAAATCAAAGAATCATATCTACCATCACCAATTCCAATCGCTAATACTTTTTTATTCTTAAACGAATATTTATTCCAAATTATCGTCTCTATTGCACGAAGGTATGCATCAGAAGGAACAAACCAAAATCTGGTAATAAAATTATTAAGAATATTAATATCAGACCTAATTTTTTTCATTTTCTTCCCAAAGCAGTTTATATAAATAATAACTCATTAAAGGAATTGCAAATATCATACCAAATAATGCTGAATATGAGGCTCCTAAAATTCCAAATTGTCTAACAAAAGGAATAATTGTTATCCCAATTCCTAAAACTGCTACTAAAGTAACTTTTGTCACTAATTCCTGTTTTTTAAGTGCCATAAAAACAGCAGGAAACTCTGCTGTAACTGCCCTTAATATTCCATATATTGAAAGAATTCTT
>JBDREW010000044.1:0-13798 GCA_043819385.1 Candidatus Nealsoniibacteriota bacterium
ATATAGAAATTTATATTAGTATTGCTAATTTATTTAAAAGATATTATTATAAAAAATAAAAAAAACAAATTTAGATTGATAAAAATTTTATCAAGCTTTCTTTTTTTTAAGAAAAAAGTTAAAATAGTTTTAATGGAAAAAGAAATTCAGATAATAACTGAATATGTTAAAGATAAATTAAGTAAAACTTGTAAAAAAAATTTTCTAGAATTTTATGAAATTATTTTAATACCTAAAATTCCATTTTATATTATTGCGAGATTAAACGCTTTTAATATTGATTTATCAGATAATAGATTAGATAAAATAGAAGAAGAATTATTAAGGTTTCAAAAGTATGGCATTAGATGTATAGTTAGACCGAGGAATTTTATTATTACCGATAAAGTTTTGAATAAAAAGATTTTAGAAAAATCTTATGTGCTTAAAAAATACAGGATTCCTAGATTAAAATCTTATCCCATTTTCAGAAAAGAAATTCAATCTTTAAGTAAAGAAATTAAAAATTATCTTAAAATAAAAGATGATATTTTTTTTTGGGAAATTGAAATAAATCCAAATAAAATTTTTCCTTTCACAGCTCTTTTTTTAACAGATGAAAAACTCATTTTTTCTAAAAAACAAAATTTGATGAAAATTGAGATTTTGCCTTTTTCAAATCTTAAAATAATGAGATCTCTTTTAGATTTGACTTATGTTGTTGCTATAAAGAAAAAAAGTTTATTGAGATATTTGTTAATAGACAAAGAAAATTAAATTAAAATTTGTTAGAAATATTATTATGAATGTTGAAGTAGAAATAAAAGTGAAAATAAATGAATTCGATAAAGTAAAAAAAATTTTACCAAAATTTTGTAAATTTGTTAAATTAATAAAGCAAATTGATGAATATTATGTTCCTTGTCATAGAGATTATTTTGCTCATAAGCCATGTCCAAATGAATGGTTGAGAATTAGAACAAATCCTAATTCTGTTATTTTTGAATATGCTAGATCTTTTAATAAAAAGAAAGAAGATGAACAAGATTATGCTGATGAATATGAAACAGAAATTTTACAGCCAGACGAACTTAGAAAGATATTAAAATTTTTAGATTTTAGAAAATCAATAACAGTAAATAAGCGAAGAGAAATTTGGAAGTGCAGGGATTTTGAAGTTTGCTTAGATGATGTGAAAGGATTAGGTAAATTTATTGAAGTAGAGGCAATAGGAAATTTTAAAAATGTAAAAGAGGCAAAAAATGGATGTATAGATTTTTTTAAAAAAATTAATATTGAAAATTATAGAGAAAATCAAGTTAATAGTGGCTATCCAACTTTACTTTTGAAAAGAGTAGGGATATAATAAGAATAGAGAGTAATATGAAGATAATTTTATGAAAAACAAAATATTGTTAATCGAAGATGATTTAGCAATAGTTGATGTTTATACAATATCTTTAACAAGGGCAGGTTTTGAAATTCAGTCAGTTGGTTTGGGGAAAGAAGCATTAAAGATTTTAAAAAATGAAAAAAATCCAGATTTAATTTTACTTGACCTTATTTTACCGGATATGAATGGAATAAAAATTCTTGAAGAAATTAGAAAAAATGAAAAAACAAAAGATTTACCAGTTTTTGTATTAACAAATTATGCTGACAGAGAGTTAGAAAAAATGGGACATAATTTGAAAACAGAGAAGTATCTTTTAAAAGCAAGTTTAACTCCAAGTGAATTAGTTAAGATAGTAAATAAGAAATTGGGATAGTAATCTTAGCCTTGACAAAAGGAATTGATTTTGATAAGATTAAAATACTTAGTAGAAAGATTGATTTGTCCGTTGGAAAACGGATATTTTTTTTAAAAATTTAAAAATTTAAAAATTAAAAAGTTAAAAAGAGACCTGACCTCTCTTCGAGAGGGAGAGGGAGAGGGATAGAAAAATTAAAAATTAAAAATCAAAAATCAAAATGACAAATCAAAAATCAAAATAAAAAGAAGGGAAAGATAGGGAAAGTCAGATTTTTAAAAGTTATGAGTTCTAAGTTATGAGTTTTAATAATTGTGGTCGGGTCTCGGGAGAGAAAAATTATAAATTAAAAATTAAAAATTATGGATTTAAAAAATTTCTTATCAGCAATTTCTCAAATTGAGGAAGAAAAAGGTATTTCATTAGAAAAAGTCAAAGAAAGTATTGAGATGGCTTTAGCTGCTGCTTATAAAAAAGATTATGGTGAAAAGGGACAGATTGTCAGAGCAAAATTAAATTTAGAAACAGGAAAAACAGAATTTTGGCAGATTAAAATAGTTGTTACAGAAGATATGATTTATTCTGAAGAAGAATTAGAAGCAATAAAAGAAGAAGATAAAAAAGTATTTGATGTTCCAGAAGGTGAAGAAAGAATTAGATTTAATTCAGAAAGACATATTATGCTTGATGAAGCAAAAAAGATTAAAAAAGGAATTAAAGCAGAAGAAGAATTTGAGATAAAATTAGAAAATAAAAAAGATTATGGAAGGATTGCTGCCCAAACAGCAAAGCAAGTTATTTTACAAAAAATAAGGGAAGCAGAAAGAGAAACAATTCTTGATGAATATAAATCTAAAGAGGGAGAAATAGTTTCAGGAATTGTTCAAAGAATAGAACCTCAAAGTGTATATATTGATATTGGAAAAACACTTGGTATTTTACCAAAAGAAGAACAAGTATATGGAGAATTTTATAGACCAGGACAAAGATTAAAAGTATATATATTAAAAGTTGAACAAACTTCAAAAGGACCAAGTATTATTTTATCTAGAGCTTATCCTAAAATGGTTTCTAAACTTTTTGAGTTAGAGGTTCCTGAAATTTCTCAGGGTTCAGTTTTGATAAAAGCAATTGCGAGAGAAGCTGGTTCAAGATCAAAAATTGCAGTAGAAGCAGTTGAAGAAGGAATAGATCCAATTGGAAGTGCAGTTGGACAAAGAGGAACAAGAGTTATGACTGTTATAAATGAATTAGGAGGAGAAAAAGTTGATATTATTGAATACTCTAATAATCCTGAAAAGTATATTACTAATGCGCTTTCTCCAGCAGTTGTTATAGAAGTAAAAATAATGCCTAAAAATAAAGCACTTTGTATTGTTGAAGAAGATCAATTGTCTTTAGCTATTGGGAAAGAAGGTCAGAATGTTAGATTAGCTGCAAAACTTACTGGTTGGAAAATAGATGTTAGAACAGAAGAAGGAGCCAAAGAAGATAAGAAAAAAAAGAAAGAAGATGAGAAGAGTGAAAAGGAAATAGTTAGAAAAGAGAAACAAGAGAAAGAGAAGGAAGAAACTAAAAAGAAAATTGAGAAAAAGAAAACTTTGAAGAAACCTACTCAAGATTCTTCTTCAAAGAATATTGATGCGGGTAAACCTGTCCGCAACGCTTCGCGTAGCGATGCGAGCGGGGATGAAAAAGTTCTTGACAAAAAAGTAGAAAAAGTAGAAAAAGAAAATTAACGATAATTAAAAGAGGTTAAAGGGAAAAGTTAAAAAGAGCCCCGATCTCTTTAGAGAGGGAGAGGAAGTTTTTTAGAGGTCGGGTCTCGGGAGATGAGAAAAAAGTAGAAAAAGAAAATTAATTAATAATTAATAAGTTTATATTTTAAAGATTTGTATATTGTTTAATGTAGAAATAATTTAATTTATAAATTAAAATTTCGTATGTTGTATATTCCTATTATTTTTTCTGGTATTTCTTTAATTTTTGTATATTATTTAATTTCTTGGATTAGAAAATGTGATACAGGTACTGAAAAAATGCAAGAGATATTTTTAGCTATTAAAAATGGAGCTAACGCTTTTTTAAAAAGACAATATAAAGCTATTGCTATAATGACAGCTGTTTTGGCCTTAGTTCTTTTTAGCGTTTATGCTTTATCTGGTGATTGGCTTCATGGTCTCCAACTTGCAATTGCTTTTGTTTTTGGAGCTTTTTGTTCTGCTTTGTCAGGTATTATTGGTATGTGGATATCTGTTAGATCTAATATAAGGACTGCTGCCGCCGCTCAAACAAGTCTTAGTAAAGCATTAAATATTGCTTTAAGAGGAGGAGCTGTTTCTGGAATTACTATTATTGCTATGAGTTTAATAGGAATTACTGGTCTTTATCTTGTTTATTCTTCTTTTGGATATGAAGCAACTGAAATTCCTTCTTTAATTGTTGGTTTTGGATTTGGAGCAAGTTTAGTTGCTCTTTTTGCTTTATTGGGAGGAGGTATCTTTACTAAAGGAGCAGATGTCGGAGCTGATTTAGTTGGTAAAATTGAAAAAGGAATTCCAGAAGATGATCCTCGTAACCCAGCTGTAATTGCTGATTTAGTAGGAGATAATGTTGGAGATTGTGCTGGTAGAGGAGCTGATCTTTTTGAATCAACTGCTGCTGAAATTATTGGTTCAATGATATTAGGAGTAGTTTTATTTCCTCATTTTGGAGTTAATGGTATTATTTTTCCTTTAGTTTTAAAAGGATTTGGATTACTTAGTGCTATTGTTGGAGTTATGGTTGCTAAGGCAAAAGAAAATAGCGATCCTTTAAAGGCATTAAATAAAGGATATTTTGTAACTAGTCTTTTATCAACAATAGCTTTCTATTTTGTAACTATGAATATGCTTGGAAATGTTTGGTTTTTTTATGCAGGATTAGTTGGGCTTTTAACAAGTATTGTTTTTGTTTATATCACTCAATATTATACAGAAAGCAAATACAGACCAGTCAAAGAAATTATTAAAGCATCTGAAACTGGTCATGCTACTAATATTATTGCTGGATTTTCAGTAGGACTTGAATGTACAGCTGCTACAGTTGTCACAATATCTTTAGCTCTTTTTGTTTCATTTAAATTAGGAGAAATGTCTGGGATTGATGGTGGTGGATTATATGGAACAGCTGTGGCAACTATGGGCATGTTATCTACTGCTGCATATATTTTAGCAATGGATACTTTCGGTCCTATTACTGATAATGCTGGTGGAATTGTAGAAATGTCAGGTGCCTCTGAAAGTACTAGAAAAATTACTGACAAATTGGATACAGCTGGAAATACAACTAAGGCCTTAACAAAAGGATATGCTGTAGGAAGTGCTGCTTTAGCTTCTTTTTTACTTTTTTCAGCTTATTTACAACAAGCAAATTTACAGATTGTAGATTTGTCTAAAATAGAAGTTTTTATTGGTGCTTTGATTGGAGCAATGTTAATGTTCTTTTTTAGTGCATTTGCTATGAGAGCAGTTGGTAAGGCCGCTTTTAAAATTGTAAAAGAAGTTCGTAGACAATTTAAAGAAGATGAAGGAATTATGGCTGGTACAAGTAAACCAGATTATGCTAAATGTGTTGATATCACTACTAAAGAGGCATTAAAGCAAATGATTTTACCGGGTGTATTGGCAATAACTATCCCTATAGTTGTTGGAATAATTTTTAAAGCTGAAGCTGTAGCTGGTTTAATTATGGTTGGAACTATTGTTGGTATTCTTTTAGCAACAGTAATGAATAATAGTGGAGGTGCTTGGGATAATGCTAAAAAATATATTGAAGAAGGAAATTTAGGAGGAAAAGGAAGTTATGCTCATGCAGCAAGTATTACTGGCGATACAGTTGGTGATCCATTTAAAGATACAGTTGGGCCATCTTTTAATGTTTTAGTAAAATTATTAAGTACATTGTCATTAGCTTTGGTTGCTTTGTTCTTATAACAACGATATATAACATTAGGATAAAGGCAGGAATAAGAATATTTTTTAATTCGCCAAGACCCACCGCCAACCCGAGATTAAAAAACATTCTTATTCCCGCCTAAATAATTTTACATTATTCGTATAATATATTATTTATGAAAACACAAATTAAAAAAATACCAGAATCAAAAATTGAATTAGAGATTGAAATTCCAGCAGATGAATTCAACAAATTTTTTGAGCAAGCAACAAAAAATATTATTAAAGATATAGAAGTTCAGGGATTTAGAAAAGGAAAAGCTCCAAAAGAAATTGTTGAACAAAAAGCAGGTAAAGGAAATATTTTAGCTGATGCTGCTGATTTAGCAGTTAAGGAAATTTATCCAAAAGTTCTTTCAGAAAATAAAATAGAGCCAATTTCTCAGCCAGAAATTGAAGTATTAAAATTAGCTGAAAATAATCCTTTTATTTTTAGAGCAAAAACATCTATTTTGCCAGAAATAGAATTAGGAGATTATAAGAAGATAGCTGAGCAGATTGAAAGAAAGCAGGTCTCAGTTACAGATGAGGAAATAAAAAATGCTTTAATATGGCTTCAAAAATCACGCGCAAAATTTGTTATAAAAAATACTCCTGCTGAAAAAGGAGATTTTGTAGAGATTGAATATTGGTCTCCTCAAATTAAAGAACTTTCTAAAGAAAAGCCAAGAAAAGATTCTTTTATTATTGGAGAGGCACATTTTATTCCTGGTTTTGAAGAACATTTGATTGGGATGAAAACAGAAGATAAAGAAAAAGAATTTTCTTTAGATTTTCCTGCGGATTATCCTGAAAAAGAATTAGCAGGAACAAAAGCTGATTTTAATGTAAAAGTAATATTAATTCAAAAAGTAGAGCTTCCTGAAATAAATGATGAGTTTGTTAAAACATTAGGTCAGTTTGAAAATTTGGAAGGATTAAAAAAGAATATAAAAGAAGGGATAATGGGAGAAAAAGAAAAGGCTGAAACACATAGAGTAAGAGATGAAATTTTATCAAAAATAAGTGAAGCATCAAATTTTGAGACACCAAAGGTTTTAATTGAACGAGAACAATTGGGTATGATGGATAATTTAAAAAGAGAAGTTTCAGAAAAATTAAATATACCTTTAAAAGATTATTTAGAAAAAATTAAAAAAACAGAAGAAGAAATTTATAAATCTTTTGAGCAAGAGGCAATAAAGAAAATAAGAAATTTCTTAATTGCTAGAGAAATTGGAGAAAAAGAAAATGTTCAAGTTTCAGATGATGAAGTTAGAGAAGAAATGAACACTATTTTAAAACAACATCCAACTACTGAAAAAGATTCAGAAAAGATTGATATGGAAAGATTAAAAGATTATAGTAGAGAAGTATTACGAAGTGAAAAGATATTTGCGATTTTAGAGAACTTGTCAAAGAAATCTAAATAAAAAATATAAATTTTATTTAAATTTTCAATAAAAAATCAATAATTAATGATTGAAAATTGTTTCATTGAAATTTGATTGAAAATTGTAAATTGTAAATTGAAAACTATGAACCTTATTCCAACTGTTTTAGAAAAAACTAAAAATGGAGAAAGGGCCTATGATATTTATTCACGCCTTTTAAAAGAAAGAATTATTTTTTTGTCAGGTCCAGTTACTGATAACTTGGCTAATTCAGTTATTGCTCAGATGCTTTTTTTAGCAAGTCAGGATCCTAAAAAAGATATTCAATTATATATTAATACTCCAGGTGGTTCTGTAACTGCTGGTTTAGCAATATATGATACAATGCAATATGTAAAATGTCCTGTAGCAACTATTTGTTTTGGATTGGCTGGTTCAATGGGAGCTGTTTTATTAACTGCTGGTGAAAAAGGAAAACGTTTTGCTTTACCTAATGCTGAAATTCTGCTTCATCAGGTTGCTGGGGGAGCGCAAGGACAGGCAAGTGAGATAGAGATTACTGCCAAACAAATTATTAAAATTAAAAATAAATTAAATCAGATTTTATCTAATCATACTGGAAAGCCGTTAGAGCAAGTAGAGTCAGATACAGATAGGGACTTCTATTTATCAGCAGAGGAGGGTAAAAAATATGGAATAATAGATGAGGTTATAAGAGTTAAAAAGTAAAAATATAAAAATATAAAAAAGACCCAGTTTGAACTGGGTCTTTTTTAGTAAATATTTATTTTATTGAAATTAGTATAAAAGGGGTTGATTTGTCCCCAGTTTTGTCGTTGTGAGTGTTATTTAATTTTGTTAAAATTGAATAAGAATAAGAAAAAAAGATTATGTATAAATTAAAAGATCAATTTTATACTAAACCAAAAGTAGCTGAATATTGTTACAAAAAGTTTAAAAAAATATCACAAGATATTAATGTTAATTTAGATAATTATATTTTTATTGAACCATCTGCAGGTTGTGGTTGTTTTTATCAGCTTTTACCAAAAAAACGTAGGATAGGAATTGATATTGATCCAAAAAAACTTTTAAATGTTGAAAATAAAGGAATAATTAAATCAAATTATCTTATTTGGTATCCTAAAAATAAAAAGAAAAAATATATTGTGATAGGAAATCCTCCATTTGGGTATCGTTCGAAGCAAGCTATTAATTTTTTTAATCATTCAGCAGAAATAGCTGATATTATTGCCTTTATTGTTCCAAATCAATTTCAAAAATATTCAGTACATTCAAAGCTTGTTAATAATTTTAACCTTGTAAAAGAATATAAACTAAAAGAAAATTCTTTTTATACACCAGATAAAAAAGATTTTAATGTCCGTTGTGTTTTTCAAATTTGGACAGCAAATAATATAACAAATAAAAATATACGTATATTGACACCACCTCCCATTAAACACCCTGATTTTAAAATGTATCAATATAATAATACGCCACAAGCGTTAAAGGTGTTTAATGAAAATTGGGATTTTGCTGTTCCGAGACAAGGATATGAAAATTATACAAGACGAGAAACTATAAAAGATAAATGTGAAAAAAATAAACAATGGATATTATTTAAAGCTAAATCAAATGAAATTTTAAACAGATTATTAAATATAGATTTTGCTAAAATATCTAAAAAAAATACTGTTGTTTATGGTTTTGGAAAAGCAGATGTAATAATGGAATACAGAAAAATTTATGATTAAAAAATTATTTTTATCACTACAAAACGAAAAAGAACGTTATCTTAATGCTAAAGAAGGAAAAGAATTTGAAGAAAGAATTATGCAATATCTTAAAATGGAATTAGGTTTTTCTCGTATTCTTAGAAAAGATATTTCTTCTAATCAATGGATTTTAATTAAAAAACATATAGTAAATGATAAATTAAACAATACTTTTTTAGATGTTCCATTGAAAGAGCTTAAAGAAACTTTTATATACCAACCATATGGTTCACAAGAATTTCCTGACTTTATAATTTTTACTGAACAAAAAATTATTCCATTAGAAATTAAATTCTCTCAAAAACAAGCACATCCTATTTGGAATAGTAACGTTCCAAAAGCAAATGCTTTTTATGTTTTCGGTTCTTATGGTATGAAAGATTTGACTTTTTTCTGTGGAAATGATGTTCTTACTACAAGACACAGAAAATCACTTTACGGATTTTTTATTGATATTAAAAAATTTCAAAATAAAATCAGAAAAAATATGCCAAAACTTGATGAAACGAATCGTGGATTTACTCCTTATATAAGAGCAGCATTTGATCAAAGAAAACACAAGATAGACGTTGAAACTAATTTTTTTGCTCATGTTGATAGAATGAAAGTAGAAAAATTAGCTATTAAAAAATCAGCTAAACTTTCTATATAAAATTAAAAAATGTAAAAATGGGGTTAGGAATGTTTGGAATTAAATTTCCAGATAAAATTTCTATTACAGAAGAAGATGAATTATACGCACAAAAAAAAGTTCCAGATTTTCTTGCTTTATGGGATAAAGATAAAGAAATGAGAACAGGCGTTTTCAAAATTTATAAGTATAAACTTCCTAAAATTCTTAAGTGCTATATTGTTACTACTAAAACATCTGCAATAAATCTTGAGAGAAAATATATTTATCTTTCAATGAGTGCTTCAGCTGAGAAGATTCCAATGATTATAATACATGAATTTTCTCATATAGCTCTTTTGGCAAAATGGGGTAGTTTTTGTAAAAAGCTTGGATATACAGACAATGGAATACAAGAACTCAAAGAAGTTCTTACTGCAATAAACAATATTGAATTTGAAGATATTAACGATAAAGGATATTCTATCCATGAAAAAATAAGAAAAATCGTGAAAGAGATGTGGTTAAAAAAATATAGTTTAGAAGAAATAATAAGTGACTCTAAAATAATAAACCTTGTAAATTCTTTGGATACAATTCAGAAGAAAAAAAAGTAGGCTTTTCATTTTTAATAGTGGAGAGTAAAAGTGGTCAATTATCTTTTTAAAAGATTGAAAATTAAAATAGAGGCAATGCCTCTATTTTAATTTTAGGAGAAGTTATAGAGAGGGAGGATAAAATTGAATTTATTTTTTGTTTGAGACTATGGTATACTTTAATATAAAAAAGGGGACGGGGGTGTTTCACTTTTAGTTTAGATTTTAGGTATTATATGAAAAAATAAAAATATGACACAAGGAAGTGCATTAGATGTATTAAAAATGGGTTATAGTGTGTTTTTAACTGGTCCTGCTGGGAGCGGTAAAACTTTTTTATTGAATAAATATATAAAGTATTTAAAAAAGAATAAAGTTGGGGTCGGAATTACTGCTTCTACCGGGATTGCGGCTACTCATATTAATGGTAGAACAATTCATTCGTGGGCTGGTATTGGTATAAATCGTGAGTTAACAGAAAAGGATATTGCAAGAATATCAAGACAAAAAATATTAAGACAAAGAATTTCAAATACTAAAGTTCTTGTTATAGATGAGATTTCAATGCTTCACGATTATCAGCTGGATATGGTAGATGAGATATGTAGAAAAGTTAAAAAAAATTCATTAGCGTTTGGTGGCATTCAGGTAATTTTGTGTGGAGACTTTTTTCAATTACCACCAGTACCTGAGAAAGGTAAAAAATCTTATTTTGTTAATAATTCTAAAGTATGTATAGAGGAGAATATAAGGGCGTGTTATTTAGATAAATATCAATATAGACAAAAAGATGAAAATTTTATAAAACTTTTAAGTCAAATTAGGAAAAATAATGTAGATGATAATTTAAAAGATATGCTTCTTGAAAGAATGCATAAGCCAATAAAAGATTTTTCAGATCCACTTAAATTTTACGCTATTAATTATAAAGTTGATGCAATTAATAATTTTAAATTAACACAAGTAGATGGAGAGGAAAAAATATATGATATGGTATCAAATGGTCCCGAGGGATTAGTAAAAAGTTTAAAAAAATGGTGCTTAGCTCCAGAAAAATTAATTTTGAAAAATGGAGCTATTGTAATGTTTCTTAAAAATAATTTTAATGCAGGATATATAAATGGTACTACTGGAAAAGTCATTGGATTTACCGAAAATAATTATCCGATAGTAAAAGTAATTTCTGGCAGAGAAATTATAGCTGTTCCTGACAGTTGGGTTATTGAACAAGAGGATGGCGATGTTTTAGCTTCAATAAATCAAATACCTCTTAAATTAGCTTGGGCTATTACAGTTCATAAAAGTCAGGGCATGACTTTGGACGCAGCTGAAATAGATTTAAGTAGATCTTTTGAATATGGTATGGGTTATGTGGCCCTTTCAAGAGTAAGGTCTTTGGACGGTATAAAATTAATGGGATTAAATGATTTAGCATTGATGGTAAGTGAAGATGCTATAAAATTAGATAAAGAGTTACGGGAAAATTCAAAAAAAACAGAAAAAGAATTAAAAAATAAAAAAAATGAGATAGCTCCGTCTGCAACGCTTAGCGTAGCGATGCGGGCAGGTACTTTTTTTACTAATTTTAAATAATAAATGACAGAATTAATTTCTGTCATTTATTATTTGGGGAAAGCTAAAATAAAACCCGACCTTCAAGGAGAGGGAAAAGTTTTGGGGAAATTGGGTCTCGGGGGAGGAGAGGGAGAGTTGGAAGAGGTTAGACCTCTCTTCAAGAGAGAGGAGAAGTTTTTGTAGAGGTCAGACTTTGGGAGAAGAGAGATTTTGACATTTTGAGAAAAGTTTGGTAAACTAATTTTAGTAAATTAATTAGTAAATAATTATCACATTAAATTGAAATTTTGGTAAAATATTATTATCTTTTGTAAATTGTTTATATTCAATACATAATAATACATATATAGTTATATTAAATTAACAATTGATAATAGAATAAATAATGAATAGCCAAGTTTTAAAATTAAAATATGAATTTGTTTATCCCACTTATAATAGGTGTGATTGCTTTGGCAATAGGATCTGTTTTGGGTTATTTTGCCCGTCAGTCTATAGCCAAGAAACAAGCAAACACAATAGAATCAAAGCTTCAGAAGAAAATCGATCAAGCTAAGAAAAGCATTGAGGAACTAAGATCAAAAGCAGAGGAAAAGTCTTCTCAAATTATTAGAGAAGCAAAAAAAGATGTTGAAACTCAAAGACGTGAGATTTTTAATGCGGAAAAACTCCTTTTAAAAAAGGAAAATGTATTAGGTGAAAAATCTTCAAAATTAGAAGATAAAGAAAAAGAATTTAATTTAAGAGTAGATAAATTAAAAGAGATAAAAGTAAGTTTAGAAAAATTAAAAATTGATGCAGTAGATAATTTAGAAAGAGTTGCTAATCTTTCAAAACAAGAAGCAAAAAAAGAATTATTAACTGTTCTTGAAGATGAGTACAAATCAGATATTTTAGAAAAAATAAGAAATTTAGAATCAGAAGGAATCCAACAATATGAAAAGAAAGCAAAAGGACTTTTAGCATTAGCTATTCAAAAATGTGCTCTTTCTCAAGCTCAAGAATTAACAACTTCTACAGTTTCTCTTCCTTCAGACGAAATTAAAGGAAGGATTATTGGTAAAGAAGGAAGGAATATAAGGGCATTGGAGAGTTTAACTGGAGTTGAAATAATTGTAGATGAAACACCAGAAACAGTAGTAATTTCTGGGTTTGATCCTATAAGGAGACAGGTTGCTAAAAATGCTTTAGAAAAATTAATTCAAGATGGAAGAATTCAACCAGCTAAGATTGAAGAAATGGTTAAAATCGCAGAAGAAGAAGTGTCTTCTCAAATAAAAGATGCTGGAGATAAAGCTGTTTATGATACTGGAATTGTTGATTTTGATCCAAAAATAATTCAGTTATTGGGTAGATTACGATATAGAACAAGTTATGGTCAAAATGTTTTACTCCATTCAATTGAAGTTTCACATTTAGCTTCTGCTTTAGCAGCAGAAATGGGAGCAGATACAAAGATAACTCAAAAAGCTGGATTATTACATGATATTGGAAAAGCTGTTGATCATCAGATTCAAGGTTCTCATGTTGAAATTGGGATTAAAATTTTAGAGAAATTTAAAATAGATCAAAAAGTGATTGATGCTATGAAATCTCATCATGAAGAATATCCTGCTGAAACACTTGAAGCAGTTTTAATTCAAACAGCAGATCAAATTTCAGGTGCTCGTCCTGGAGCTAGAAAAGATACTTTGGAAAATTATTTAAAGAGATTACAAGAGTTAGAGGGAATTGCATTAGACTTTTCAGGAGTAAAAAAGGCCTATGCTATTCAAGCAGGAAGAGAACTTCGTGTTTTTGTAAGACCAGAAGAAATTGATGATTTGAAAGCTAAAAAATTATCAAAAGAAATTACTAATAGAATTCAGGAGGAATTGAGATATCCAGGAGAAATAAAAGTTATTGTAATTAGAGAAAATAGAATTGTTGAATATGCGAGATAACATAGTATATATGTATTAGGTAGAAAGTATCAAGTATAAAATAAAAAATAGAGGTTGTTGAACTGGGCCCCAAAAAGTAGACACAATTAAGTGTCTACTTTTTCTATTAAGTCGTTTATGTATATAATAGAATAATAATTAAAGAATAATAAAATAATATGTTTAATCAAGAACAAATCAAGGAATTATTAAAGAACA
>JBDREW010000045.1:0-3313 GCA_043819385.1 Candidatus Nealsoniibacteriota bacterium
GATACATGCGGCTGGTACCAGAAGTAATTTTCAATTTTCAATTTTATAATTTTCAAACAATTTTTAATTTATTAATTTTTTAATTGAAAATTAGAAATTAGAAATTAGAAATTTATACAAGCGGGTATCGTATAACAGCTATTATGCTAGCCTTCCAAGCTGGAGATACGGGTGCGACTCCCGTTACCCGCTCCACCCCGTCTGACGGGGTGAGCCTCGTTTGACGAGGCAGAATAAATATATGAATTATTACATATACGTTTTATTTAGTGGCAAAGATAGGAAGTTATATATAGGATATTCAACAAATTTAAAACAAAGAATAAAACAGCATATATGTGGTGAAGTAAAATCTACTAAAAATAGAAGGCCCTTATATTTAATATATTATGAAGTTTTTTGTTTAAAATCAGATGCAGAAGCAAGAGAGAAATATTTAAAAAGTGGTTATGGCCATGAACAGTTAAAAAATATTTTAAAAAATTTTTTTACTAGTCAAAAAATATAAACCAAAAAACTCCCTATCAATTTAGGGGAGTTTTTTGGTTATAAAATAAAAACCCCGACAAAATTTTGTATTTTATCGGGGGTTAAAAGATTTTCACAGACAACTTTTAGAGCGGTCTCTTTTTTTAGGATTTTTAAGTCCTGATTTAGCTTTTTTAGGAAACTTTATGTTGATAATCTCAACTTCAGATTTCCTATTTTTAGTTTTTTTCTTTTTCACTTTTTCTCCTTGATTTTATTTAGCAATCTTTTTGATTAATTCATACACTTCTTTCATAATAAAATCAAAGAATGATTGTTTAAAAAATGTTTCTAAAGATATGGCTTAATTAAGCATCCTTGTTTTTTTGCTTTATCTCTCAATTCTTTTGAGGGAAAAGTATATTTCATTGAGCAAATACTTAGTCTTCCGTCAGGAAATACGCAATATCCATGAGTTGCTAAATCACAAGGACCATCTGAAATTATTATTACTTCTAATCCATAATTTTTTGCGAGATTCATTATTTTCTCACGACCTGAATCATTAATCAATTCTTTTTTCACATGCTCTCTTGTTTTGTAATCTACTATCTCCCCTATTACAATTTTTTTCACTTTTAATCGCTCTGAAAGATCTTTGAAAGAATTTTCCAAATAATCAAATCCATTTTTATCTATTGTCATTCTAACTAAATATTCTGCTTCTGGAATTTTTGAAAGTAATAGAAGAGTTCTTTCTGCGTCTTTGGTTTTGCCTCTATTAATTTCATTGAAAATTCCATTGTGAGAAACACGAATTTCCCAATCTTTTTTAGCTAAATTTATTACTCTATCTGTTAATGTTCCATTTGTAGTTACAGAGCAAATAGTTTTCTGATCTTTTTCTTTGATAGAATCTATTTGGTTAATCGCGTCCCAGTTTATTAATGGTTCTCCTCCAGTAGCAAAAAGTTCTAGTGTTTCAAAAGGATGCTTTTTTCTAATTTTATTGTAATTATTCAAAATAATCTCATTTTTTATGTCTGGTAAGTTTTTTCTTTCAGATTGTTGAACAGAACAATATGTGCAATTTAAATTACACTTCTGTGTTACAGGAAGCACTAAAGGAATTGCAAAACCCATTTTCTTTTTCTTCATTTTTTCTTCCTCCTTTCCTCTTTAAAGGCACCCTGAAAAAGAGTAATTTCTCTTTGGTTTTTGATATGGGTGCATGGCAGGGGGTTTATTTTTTTTCAAATAATTTTCAAGTGGTTTTTTAAATTTTGTTTTAAACCCCAGTTTTGAGAGATTAGATGCTTCTCTAACAAGAACACCAGCATGCTCGGGCTTTATTTCTTCTGGATTTTTAATGAAGTAACAAAATTTTATCTTATTTTTTCCAGAGATTCCAAACAATCCCGCAATATCATTAAAAACTTTAGTCGTGTTATTTCCATTCTCATTTTTATATTCATATATTCCACATCTGAATAAAAATGATTTTGGTCTGCTACTAATATTTCCTTTCCTCTGTCCTTCATTCATTGTTTCTATCCATTTATGCTCTGCCATACAATTAGTTATTTCTGGGGGAGATATTTTTTCTTCAAGTTTGCCTATTCCTATTAAGTGAGATAAATTTTCTTTATTAGAAAGAAAATCAAATATTTTATCAAGAGAATCAAACTCTTCTGTGTATTTTTCTTTGTAAGGAAATTTTTCACCTATTTCGTTTTTGTTATAATATTTTTCTTCACAATAATATCGTATCTGAAAAGGATAGGTGAATATATCTGGGTTTTCATCATAAAATATATCATTAAATACTTCATGATCTTTATAGATTTCTTCAAAAAGTTCATCAGATATTAAAATTCTATTTATTCCTTTAAGTGATTTATAAACCGAAACCAATTGTTTAAGAGAGTTTCCTTTAATATCTTTTTCTCCATATAAATATTCATTTTCCATTTTAATTCTCCTTTCTTTAAATTGTTAAAGTTCTAGTTTTTGTAGTTTACATTTGACATTATACAAAATAGGTGATATATTTAAAGATGTCGGGACAATTTCGACAACAGGTTAATTAAAAAATGGCTAATTTAAGCCAAATTTAATAAAATTATGCAGGAAATAAATGAATTTTTAAGTAAACTAAAACTTAATTCCAAGGAAATTAAGGTATATTTGGTTGGTTTAAAAAATGGACCCATGCACGCTTCGGATATTGCTAAAGAATGCGAATTATCACGACCCAATGCTTATGATATTGTTAAAAAACTACAAGATAAAGGATTATGTCATCAATTAGGCAGTGCTTATGGCCGCAAGTTTAAAATGTCCTCAGATAAAGAATTAAAAGAATTAATTGAACGTCAGAAAAAACAAAGTGAAGAATTGGAAAATAATTTAGAAAATATTTTGCCTTTGATTCAAGGTATACAAGGCAAATTTTATGAACCATATCCGCAAATAGAATTTTTTCAAGGTGTGGAAGGTATTCGGCAGATTTTAGAAAAATCATTGCAGTGCGAGAAAAAAAATATTGATGGAGCCTTATCAGTTAAAAATTGGGTGAATTTTATTGGCAAAGATTTTACTAATTATTATGTTAAAAAAAGAATTGAACATAACGTTACTACCCGGACCTTAAGATTAAAAGGTGGTGAAATTAATGAACCGTTTTACAAAAAACATAAAGAACAAAAAAGGCATGTGCGTTATGCGCCGACCAATATGAAATTAGATGCGAGTATTTTATTATGGGATGATAAAGTGGCTTTGATTACAACTAAAAAAGAAAACGTGGGTATTTTAATGCATAGTAAAGATTATTCAAGTACAT
>JBDREW010000046.1:0-2604 GCA_043819385.1 Candidatus Nealsoniibacteriota bacterium
TTACTTCAAAGAACACACAACAAAGACTAAAATTAAAACTTTTACGCAAACATTATGGACAGATAATTGCTAATCAAACTATACTAAAACAACAAACTATTCTACTACCTAATTTGTCCGAAATGTGCGTTAATTAACTAACCCAGCACCACCTTTCAAGAACAATAAAAAACATTATTAAAATATATTCTTAAATTAAAAAATATAGTTTTAAAAAAAATTACAAAAAGTGGTGCTGGGTCAATAAAAAAAGCAGTATTTTTATGTATTTACTGCTTTGTATTAGAATATTCATTATCTAGTTGGATCAAAGAGATGAAAATGTTTTTTTTGGGAAACAGGATTTTTATCTATTAAAATAGGAAGATTATGAGATAATGATTCAAATGTTCCACAAGTAAGCATTATTTCTAATTTTTCTCCCTTTGCTATTTCTAATAATGGTAGGAAGTGAGCATCTCCACTGCCAATACATAGATGAGTTAGTCCTGATATTTCTTGAATCATCATTTTTCCAAATCTAATAAGTGTTTCATCGGTTGTGTCTTTTATTTTTTTTTCTATCTCAGTTTTAGGTATTTTAGGGCAAGCAATCATTGTGAATTTGTGAAGATAAGAAATTGTACCAATTGTTCGAAGTATATGCAGTGGGGCAAAAATAAAAAATCCAAAGATGTCTCCTGTTTCTTCTAACCAACTAATCAATTTATCAAAGCCAGATGTAAGTGAAAGATCTTGAGGATCAATAGAAGTAGATTTTATACTTAGACGAAGATTCTCCCAATCTATCAATACAAGAATCCTATTCCTCTTTTCCTTTCTTTTTTTTCTTCTCATTATCATCGTTTCTCTCCAATTATCTTTAATGACGAATTATTAAGGTGCTTCAAAGTGTTCTGTTTTTGTATCACATAATAATAAAATTGTCAACTCCAAATTTTGAATTTTGAATTTTTAATTTTGCCAAGACCGCATTGCTATGCCCGCCAGCATCGCTATGCGAAGCAATTGCGGGCTGGCAAAGCATTGCTGGCGGGAATAAATTTTGAATGATTTAATTTTTAAGGTTAGTTTTTTGCAATTTTAAATAGTTTTGAAAATAAAATCTCGCTAATAGCGAGATTTTTAATACTTAATACTTAATACTTAATACTTAATACTTAATACTTAAAATTATACTAATTTAAGACTCATTCTATGTTCTTTTGGTTCAATTGAGATAATTTCAAAATTATATTGTTTTTTAATTTTTACTGCTTCTTCCATTTTCTTTTGAGACCCAAATTCAGAAATATGACATAACCCTTGAATTTTATCTGCTTCTTTATCTTTATTAAATATTTGAACAAAAGCACCAAAGGAATTAAGTTTTGTTATAATTCCTTTAACAACATCTCCTTTATTATATTTTTCTTCAATATTTTCCCAAGGATCTTGTTTCAAGGCCTTTAAAGATAAAGAAATTTTATCATTTGATATTTCAATAATTTTTGCTTTTACTTTTTGACCTACTTTAACTACTGCAGATGGGTCTTCAATTAATTGCCAATCTAATTCAGAAATATGGATAAGACCTTCTAATTCATGTTTTTGATTGTCTTCAATTTCATCAGAAGAATTTTCAGAAATAGCGTTTTCTTTTGTTTCTTTTTTACTTTTTTCAATATTCTTTACAGGAGAATTACTAGGAGTAAATTTTATAAAAGCTCCGAAATCAACAACTCCAGTAATTTCCCCATTAACTATATCTCCAACTTTAAAGTTTTCTAAAATTTCTTTAATTCTTCCTGTTCCTTTTGCTTTTTCAGATAAAATGAGTTTTTCTTCTTTTTGGTCAAGGTCAAAAATTTTAACTTCTAATTCTGTGCCAATAAATTTTTGAAGAGCTTTTAAAATCTTTTGATTATCTCCTCCTTCTACTTTTGGATAATTTTCAGAAGATAATTGTGAGACCGGTAAAAAAGCAGGTATTCCTGATACCTCAGCTAATAGTCCTCCTTTATTAGCACCCAAAATTTTAACAGATAAATTTTCATCTTTTTCTTTTTTCTGTTTAAGTGTTTCCCAAGCAAGTTCTTTTCCTGCTTTTGATAAAGAAAGTTCAATATATCCTTCTTCGTTTTCATCATCTACTATTTTAGAAAAAATAGCATCACCTGTTTTTAATTTTTTTAATTGTTCTTTTGAATCAATAAATTCTTTTCCATAGATTATTCCTGTTCCCCAATTACCTAAACTTAAAAAAACAGAGGACTTTCCTTTGCCTATAATTTTTCCTTCAATAATTTCTCCAATTTTTGGAGGTTTTATTAAATTATTTTGTTCAATGGTTTTTGTTGTCATAATGAAGTTAATATATCATATCATTTTTAATATAGCAATAGTTTTAAATAATAAATAAAGTTCTTTCTTTGAGACCCGACCTCTATTATTAAAACTTATAACTTGGAACTTATAGCTTAGAGAGGTCGGGTCTCGGAGAAGGAAAAATCAAAACGACAAATCAAAAATCAAAATTACATATTAAAAATCAAAATAAAAAGAGAAGGGGAAAGCTGGAATGAGCCCCGACCTCTCTTAGAGAGGGAGAGGAAGTTTTTTAGA
>JBDREW010000047.1:0-5156 GCA_043819385.1 Candidatus Nealsoniibacteriota bacterium
AAAACAAAGATTATTCCGGTTAGAGTTGAAGGAACTGCCAATATGAGGCCAAGCCAGTTTTTTTTAAGAAAGTATAAGGTAAAAGTAAAGGTTGGTAAAGTTTTTTGCCTCCACTGCGCTTATACTCGGAAAATAAAGAAGCCGGAAGATCTCAACGAGGCAACTGAAAAAATAATGGAAAAAATAAGAGAGCTTTAAAAAAAAACAGCCGTAGGTTAAAATCCACGGCTGTTTTTTATTAATTGGTTTTTAGGAATAAATTAGGGTATAATAAGAACGATATTTAATCTATGAATGTTGAAATAGAAATAAAAGTTAAAATAGATAGCTTTGAAAGCATAAGAAAAAATTTATCTAATTTCGGTAAAGTTGTAAAATCAATTAAACAAATTGATGAGTATTATGTTCCTTGTCATAGGGATTTTTTTGCTCAAAAACCTAAGCCTGTAGAATGGTTGAGGATTAGAACAAATCCCGACAAGGTTGTTTTTGAATATGATAAATCTTTTAATAAAGAAGATGGTTCGCAAGACTATGCCGATGAATATGAAACAGAGATTTCCCAGCCAGATGAATTAAGAAAAATGCTAGAGTTTTTAGATTTTAAGAAAGTGATAACTATTGATAAAAAAAGAGAATATTGGGATTGCGGAAATATTGAAGTTTGTTTAGACGATGTCAAAGATTTAGGGCTTTTTATTGAAGTAGAAGCAAAAGGAGATTTTGAAGATACTCAAAAAGCCAGAGAAGAATGCGAAAGATTTTTTGATAAAATCGGTATTAATGATTATAAAGAACGGCATATTAAAAATGGCTATCCGTTTTTAATTTTAGATAAATTAAAAAAAGAAGGAAATAATTAAAAATATTATTTATGGCAAAAATTGAAGTTGAGCATAGAGGTTATTTGACTGAAAAGAAATTTAATGAGTTAAATAACTTTTTAAAAAAGAGCGGAAAATATCTTGGCAAAAAAGACAGATTTTCTGTTATTTATTCGCCATCGCGAGGAAAAGAAACTTTTAAACTACACAGAAGCCCCATAGATTTAAAAGTTAGAATTACCAATAAAAAAGCGGAACTGGTTTTAAAACACGGACAATGGAGTGGAAATGATGCCAGAAGAGAATTTTTATTTCCAATAGATTCAAAGAAATTTGAAGAAATGATTGATTTTCTATTTATATTAGGATTTTATTACGGTGTTTTGCAGGCAACTACTACATATTTATTTAGATACAAGGGAATTGAATTCGCTTTAGTTAAAGTTCCAAGATGGGGTTATTATTTTGAGGGAGAAATTGAGACGACTAAAGATAAAATTAAAAAATCTGATAAAAAGATTATGTCGGTATGTCAGGAATTAAACTTAAAAGTTTTAAACGACAAAGATTTTTGCGAATTGCTTAAGAGTTTAAATAACAGGCCGGGCTACAGATTTAATTTTAAAAAACAAAAGTTTTCAGATATTAAAAAAAGATTCATTAAATATTTTTAGTTTTTTTAATAATAATGAAAGATTTTTTAATAGATATAAAAATAATTGGAAGGTATCTTGCTGATTATAAAAAGGAGGTCTATAAGATCTCATTTTTAGCTTTAATTAGTTCTGTAATTTTAGCGGTTATTCCTTATCTATACGGCAGGATAGTTGATATAGTTCAAATTCAGCCATCAAATTTAACTCTTATTTTTAATATATTAGGAGTTTGGCTTTTAGTTAATTTATTCGGCGTTGTTTTAAATTTAATAGTTGAACAAAAAGGAGGATTTATAGGTGTTGATATGCATAACGATTTAATCTGTAAAGCGGCTTCCCATCTAATAAGGTTGCCTTTAAGTTTTCATAAGGAAAAAAAGATCGGTGAGATTTATTCTAGGATCGAAAGAGCATCAGATTATATATTAAGAATTGCTGATCAAATTTTATTTTGGACTTTGCCTCAGTTTTTAACTGCTTTTGTCGGGCTTTTTGTTTTATTTTTAGTTGATTGGAAATTAGCTCTTGGAGCAGCTATTATTTTTTTCGGTTATATTTTTATTACTATTTATAAAACAGGTTCGATTGTTGAAACACATAAAAAACTTAATAAGCTTTTTGAAGAGGTTTCTGGGAATCTTTACGATTCTGTCTTAAATGCTCAAGCAATTAAATCTAATGCCGCAGAAAATTTTCAGGAAAAAAGGACTGAAAAAGATTACAAAGTAAAAACTGGCCCTGTTTTTAAGAATTTTATGAATCAGTGGCATTTTTTGCATTTGTGGCAGCAAATTTTCTATGTTACTGGATTTGTCTGTCTTTTTTCAATGGCTATTTTATTATTAAGGATTAATTCAATTACAGTTGGAGAATTGATAATGTTTTTCGGTTATTTAAATTTAGTTCATAATCCTTTACGAGGATTAGCTTGGCATTGGCACTTGTTTAGAACTGGCATGACTACAATTAAAAGAGTTGAAGGACTTTTAGAAATTGAACCAGAAGATTATAAAGAGAAAGGGAAAATTTTAGAAGAAATTAAGGGAAAGGTTAAATTTGATAATGTAAGTTTTGGTTATAAAGAAAAACAACTGGTCTTAAAAAATATTAATTTTATTGCTAAGCCGGGTCAGAAAATTGCATTAGTCGGCGAAAGTGGAGAAGGAAAGACCACTTTTGTGGATTTAATTTCTCTTTATTTTAAGCCAACACATGGTAAAATTTTAATTGATGATGTTGATATAACAAAATTAAACTTAAGGTTTTTAAGAGAAAACATTGCTTATGTCCCTCAAGAAATTGTTCTTTTTAATGATACGATAAAAAATAATATTAAGTTTGGAAATCCTCGTGCTTCAGAAGAACAAATTGTTGAAGCGGCAAAATTTGCCAACGCCCATGATTTTATTGAAAAGTTTTCTAAAAAATACGAACAATTAGTTGGTGAAAGGGGAATTAAGCTTTCAACCGGGCAAAAACAAAGAATAGCTATTGCCAGAGCCATAATTCGCGACCCTAAGATTTTAATTTTAGACGAAGCCACTGCTTCTTTAGATTCTAAAACAGAAAAATTAGTCCAAGAAGCATTGGAAAAACTAACTAAAAGCAGAACCACTTTTATTATTGCTCATCGGTTAAGCACTATTAAGGCAGCTGATAAGATATTAGTATTAAAAAGCAAAAAGATTACTGAAGAAGGAACGCATCAAGAATTAATTAAAAAGAAGGGCATTTACTACGATTTTCATTCTTTGCAATTTGAGACAGATTTTTAAACCTGCCAATATAAATAAAATGGAAAAAATAATAAATCTTAATAAAAAGTTTTCTATCCTATTGGAGCCGAGAGTCCCGTATAATTTTGACGCAACGATTCATAAACCGTCTCACTTTCCGTCATCTGATAATGAATGGGAAAAAGGGAAGTATTGGATTACAATGTTATGGCAAGGAAAGTATTTAGGATTAAAATTAGAGGATAAAGGAACAATAATAAAGCCAAAGATAAAATTAACTGTTTATTCAAAAGAACATTTGAGTAAAAAATATAAAGAGAGTTTAATTCCAGAGATAGAATGGAGATTTAATTTGAATCAAGATATTTCTGGCTTTGATAAAAAATTTAAGAAAGATAAAATTTTGGGACCCTTGCTAAGAATATGGAAAGGAATGAAGCCAGTAGCTGCTAATTCGTTATATGAAACACTTATTATTTATATTGTTCTTCAAAATGCAACTATTCGTAGAACCTATCAAATGTTAGAGAATCTTTTTAATAAATTCGGAAGAAGGGTAAAATTTGACAATAAAGTTCTTGCTATATTTTGGGAGCCAAAAATAATAGCTAAAACTCCGGAACAAATTTTAAGAGATTTAAAATTAGGATACAGAGCTAAGTTTTTAAAGAAAATAAGCGAGCAGTTTGCTAAAAAAGAAATAGATGAGTTTGAGATGAGAAAAATGGATAGAGACGAATTAAAACAAGAAGCATTAAAACTCTATGGTATTGGACCTGCTTCAGTAGAATATCTTTTGTTTGAAGATTTTTACCACTTAAACCATTTAGCAACAATACCGCCTTGGGAGCAGAAAATAATGTCTAAATTATTATTTAATAAGAAATTGGTTTCGGCTAATAAGATATTAGATTTTTTCAAAAAGAATTATCCTGGCTGGGAGAAATTAGCTTTCCATTATATCTGGGAAGATATTTTTTGGAAAAGAAAAACCCAACGCATAGATTGGCTGGAAAAAGAAATTAGATTATAATTTAAATATTATGGAAACTAAAATATTTAATGATAAAAAAATAAATACAAGAAATATTGTAGAAAAATTATATCATAACAAATATGCCTTTATTTATGATTATTTTCAGAAAGGCGTGAAAGGAGATGTTAAATTTTATATTAATTATTTCAAAAATTTTAAAGGGAAAATCTTAGAAATTGGAGCCGGAACAGGTAGAATAACTATTCCTTTATTAGAAAAGGGAGCGGATGTTACTGCTTTAGATATATCTTCTAATATGCTTAAAATATTAGAAGAAAAAGCTGAGAAAAAAAATATCAAAACAAAAACCATTTGTGCAGATATGAGAAATTTTAAATTAAGAGATAAGTTTGAAGCAATAATTATTACTTATAGGTCTTTTCAACACTTGTATACGGTTGATAATCAGATTAAAACTTTAAAAAATATTAAGAAATATCTAAAACCAAACGGTGTTTTGATTTTTGATGTTTATAAACCCAGCTTAAAATTTATAGGAAAAGGAAATTGGAAATGGCAAAAAGATAGCATTATAAAACTGCCGGGAATAAAAGGAAAAATTAAAATAAATTTTCGCAATCGTTATGATATGGCAGAACAAATGATGTCCGGTCAATACAAATTGATTTACCCTAATGGTAAAAAAGAAATTTTACCGCTTAAAATGAGATTTTTCTTTCGTTTTGAAATTGAGCATCTGCTTAAGTTGGCGGGCTTTAAGGTTAAAAACTTATACGGAGATTTTTACAAAAATAAATTTAATAATAAGTCCACTGAAATGATTTGGGAGGTAAATTTAATACAAAGTTCGTCAAAAAAAACTTGACCAAATTGTTTTAACTTTGTAAGATAAAGATGTTTCGCTTAATAAAGAAGGTAGAAAACAAGACAAGATGCTTTTTTT
>JBDREW010000048.1:0-2555 GCA_043819385.1 Candidatus Nealsoniibacteriota bacterium
ACCAATTTCTTCTTGATCATAACCAAGTAATGAAAGATCCTCAACTCGTCTATATACAATTTCTGGCGGGAAAGTAGATAATTTCCTAGAGTCCAATTGAGAATCTATTTTTTTGGCGAAAAAATAACCAAATGATTGACCAATAAAATGTTCTTTATACTCTCCCTTAAGATCGTCTATTAAGTAAGCTCTCCCCACTAAAATACTTCCTCCTTGAATATCCGCGGAGCCACCTGTAAAATAATAATTTCTTATTAACCAAGGGGATAAAACAATTATTAAAGAAAAAAAGAAAAAGAAAAAACATATTAACATTTTCTTACTAAAAAGCTTTTTCTTATAAACAATTAAAAAAATAAATATTATTAATAAGGGCAAAAAATACGCAACAGCATTAGTTAACATAATTAGGCCTAATGTAATTCCAGAAAGAATAAACCATGTCTTTTTTGTGCTAAGATACGCTTGATATAAAAGATAAATAAATAAAACTACTAAAAATGTAAAAAATAGCTCTCTATATAACCTACCAGAATAATGAGCTAAAGGATAAAACAATCCTATCAACAAACCAGAATAAACACCTACCTGGCGATTAAATAATTTTTTTGCCAAAAGAAAACCCAATACTGATATAAAAGCAAAAAGAATAAGTTGAATAAAACGAACCGCATCTAAATTATATCCAAAAATATAAAAAACGCCAGATAAAAACAATGGATATAATGGTTGTGGTTCTATGCATAATTCTCCCCGCCCATAACAAAAATTATGACCTTCTAAGATATTAATAGCAGCTTTACCATAGTGTATTTCATCACTAGCTAAAGGTTCTCCAAAATTCCCAAAACTCCAAAAGAAACCACTAATTATGGCTATTAAAAAAATTAAAACTACAAACTTAAAATTTGATGATTTTTCAAACATAAATTAGATAGACAAAAACATCAAAATCACTTAAGATACTACTATTATATCACATTTCTGATTTAATATGAAAATTCTTTTAATCAATCCACCAGGGAAAACCTCTTTTATTGCCCCGCCTTTAGGATTAATGTCCTTGGCTACTTCTCTTAGAAATTCTGGTCATTTTCCTAAAATTTTAGATTATTTAATAGAAAATTTTAATCAAGATTCTCTTTTTAATGATATTCAAAAAGTTGATTTAATTGGCATAACTTCTGTTAGCCCACATATCAATAATGCCTTAAATTTAGCTCGTTTAATTAAAAAAAAATTTCCTGATAAAATTATTGTCTTAGGCGGAGCCCATGCTAGCTTATTACCTCAAGAAACCATTGAAAATAATCCTTTTATTGATTTTTTAATTAGGGGAGAGGGAGAGATAAGAATAATCCAACTTATTGAATATATTCAAGGACAAATAAAATTAAAAGAGCTTGATGGAATTGTTTTTAAAAAAGATGGAAAAATAATCAATCTCCAACCAAAAAAATTTATTCAAAATTTAGATAATCTACCTATGCCAGCCTATGATTTAATTCCTTTTAAAAAATATTCTTTATATTTACAAAGCCAATTTCAACCAGCTATCACCATGTTAACAAGCAGAGGTTGTCCATTTAATTGTATTTACTGTTCTAAGCCCGTATTTGGCTCCTCTATAAGAACACGAAGTCCTAAAAGTATTTTAGAAGAAATAATCTTTCTTAAGAAGAATTATAATATAAAAGAAATTATTTTTTATGACGACAGCTTTACTTTAAAAAAAGAAAAAATTACTAAATTTTGTCAATTAATTATTGAAAATAATATAAAAATTAATTGGAAATGCGAAACAAGAGTTAATTTAGTTGATCAAGAATTACTTAATTTAATGAAAAAGGCTGGATGTTATATGATTTGTTATGGCATTGAATCAGGTAATCAAAAAATTCTTGATATTTTAAAAAAAGGTATTACTTTAGAACAAATAGAAAAAGCAATTATTATAACTAAAAAAGCTAAGATAAAAATCTTAGGCTATTTTATGATAGGTATTCCTCAAGAAACAGAAAAAAATATTAAAGAAACAATTAACTTTGCAAAAAAATTGAATCCTGATTATGCTCAATTCTCTATAGCGACTGCTTATCCAGGAACTGAATTATATCAAATAGCTGAAAAACAGGGTAAAATTACCAAAGATTTCTCTGACAGCTTTTATGCTTTAACTAGACAAAAAAAGATAATCTCTCTCTGTGATATAAAATCAAAAGTTTTACAAAAATATTTAAAAAAGGCCTACTATTCTTTTTATTTCCGGCCTTCTTATATTATTCAAAGAATTTATAAAATTAAATCTTTTAATGACTTAATATACAATTTAAAAGGACTTAAGGCTTTATTAAGAATCTGATTATTCCTTTAAAGTAACTTCTTTAAAGCTAAGACGAAATTTTTTAAGTAGCAAATAAAAATCCTTATTGGAAATCTTTTGCTGTTTTTTAATTGAATATCTTTGACCTAAAATTCTAGGTAATCTAATTAAAGCTGAAAAATAGGCCTTAAAAATAACATAGATTAAACGCCAAAATGAAAAACTTTGAACA
>JBDREW010000049.1:0-2269 GCA_043819385.1 Candidatus Nealsoniibacteriota bacterium
AGATGGTTCATGTTATTCATGCTGTTTGGACAAGAGGCACACCTTTTAAAAACCAAACTCTGACTTAGAATTGAATCGGTAAATCATATAGATATGCTTTAATTATATGAACTAGGGGTTGACTTGGATATAGTTAGTTAGACGTCCCGACGAACATCTAAATTATTAAATTAATTATTAAAAAGATGTGAGGAGAGCGCAGCGGGGTTCGGAGCGTAGCGTAGAAAGTTCAAAAAATATTTATAGTTAATATTTTGATAGGCTCTCTTTTTATTTTAATTTGATTTTTTGTTTTAGGCAAAGGGAAGAGGGGAATTAAAGGGGTGAATTCCCTTGGGCTAAAACTCCTATTTATTTTAGATTTTCCAGATTGTTTTATAAGCTTTTTTTGCTATTTCCAGTGTTCTTTCTTCTATTTCTTTTTTGCCCCATTTTTTTATATTTTTAATTTCACTTGGCAACCCAATACCATCTTTTAGAAGAATCTCTTTTTTTTCATCGAATGTTTTATTCTTTAATTTTCCATTCGTTTTTTCGGTTACTAATACTAAATTTCCTATTTGACCTATCGTTTCGTCGGTTAAACCATTACTTCCTATCTTGTCTTGTGGCAGGATGTGCTCAATAGTCATCTGTTCATAATCAATTGTCGCATTTTTTCTAGTATGCTTATCTACACGGGATAGTATATATTTTATAAGCCCTCTTTGTTTAGTTTGATTCTGGGTGTAAACTACTTCGGGAAAAAGAGCATTAAATTCTTTTAAGGATGGTATTCGATCTCTGAATTTCTTTTTTAGATCCTTAATGATTTTTACAGCTTCCTGTGTGTCGTTGGCCTGAAAGAAACGACGGCCTAGTGAAGCGTACATACTAGAAATACCGCCAGATGAGCGTTGAGAGGTTATTGCTGTAAATAGAAAATGAAAATTTTCTATCGCGATTAAAGCTTCTTCTAAATGAGTTTTTTTAATTTTACCGTTATTATATTCGCGAACCAATGACATGACGCATGGGGTTTGCTGTTTAACTCTAAAGAGAACAAGGGCCTCCAGCGCCTCTTTAATTCTTTGTTCCTGTTTTTCCCAATTTCGAAATGATGTTTCATGTATGCAACGGTAAAGTCTTGAATCATTTACTAAATCAATTAAAAATTGTTCAGCTTCCTTCTCTTTGATTTGATTTTTAATACTTTTAAATAATTTTTTAACAGTAAGAAAATCAAATTTTGATAACCAAAAGTGATGTATGAAAGTGTCCGAATCTATTTCTGATGATGCCCCCTGAATAACCCCCATCATGTCTTTCCATCGAATTTTTGTTGGATCATTCTCTTCATTCTTTGATTTAAGATATTTTGTGAGGTGGTTTTTTACTAGGTCAGTAATGCTTAAATCTTTTCCTCTTGTATTCAATGTTTCAAAAATAATATAAGCATCATCTTCGTTGTCTAGTTCAATTAATATTAAATTTAAATCTAAAAGCTGATCTCGTATATCGCTTAATCTTTTTGTAAGTTTTTCGATTTTTTTTTCTGTAGTAAGGGAAGTGTCACTTTTTATGCTTGTTGTCATACCTTCTATAAGCTTTTGAAGCTGTTCATAGGCACGTTCAAGATTAAGTTCTTCTGTCAGGGGCTCAATTTCAAGATTAGGATCACCCCATGCTTGGATATAATGCTGAAAAAATGGATATGATGTTTCTGTAGAAAGAATAAATTGTGATTTGTTATTAATATTTTTTCGTTCGACTAAACTGTGGATACCTTTTGCCTGATCATTTAAACTTTCTTTTTTAAAAACATTCCTTAATACACAAAGTAATATTGTAACAGTAGTCAGTCTTTGTTGGCCATCAACAACACCAAAAATTTGTTTTGCCTTTTTATATATAACCATGGATCCGATAAAGTAGTCTTCTGGTTTTTCCTGAATTATATCATCCCAGAATTCTTGTATATTTTCACGATCCCATGAATATGGACGCTGAAAACGAGGAATTTGGTAGTATCCAGATGAGAGTAAAGTTCGAATATTTTGATCTCTAGATTCGATTTTCATAAATTTTTAATAATAAATAAACAGTCTTGAGAAACTCATTATTTCCCCTCTTTAATTAATAAAAAAATAAAATTTAATTCTTTTTAAAAGTAGGCGTTAGCCGTAAAGAAAAATATATATTTCGTACAACATTGCCGATATCCGAAGTTTCTGATTTTTCTTTTGTTATAATTGCGCGGATGCGCCAACAAAAGAAAAATTAGAAATTT
>JBDREW010000050.1:0-12544 GCA_043819385.1 Candidatus Nealsoniibacteriota bacterium
ATCTTTTTTAGTAATTTTTAACATAATTTATTTTAAAATAATTATTTTAATAATAACTATATTTATTATTATACCACAATATAAACTTTATCAAATTACAAAAAAATTTTCAAGTATTAAACTTTAATCAAAAAATACTTATATAAAAAAATTATTTCTGACCTAAAATTTTTAATGCTTGTTCTACTCTCTTTTCTGTTTCCTTAATACTAATTGGAACATCTTTCAATGCTTGCTTTACTTGTCTATCAGAAAAGCCAAGATTAACAAGAGCTGTTTCTGCCTCATCTTTTTCTGAATTTTCAGTTTTTTTAGATAAATCTTTAATTTTTCCTGATAATTCTAAAATAATTGCCATTGCCCGTTTTTTTCCAATTCCAGGAATACCATCAAATAATTTCTCATCATGGGCTTCAATTCTTTGTCTTATTTTTTCCAATGAACCTAATGATGATAGTTCAAGAGATGCTTTTGGTCCTACTCCACGAATTGTTGATAAAATTTCAAAAAATTCTAAATCTTCTGGATTTAAAAATCCATAAAGAGTTAAACTATTTTCTCTGACATTAAGAAAACAAAATATATTAATATTCTCATTTATTTTTGGAACAGATAAAAGCGCTTTTTTAGACAAAAAAACCCTATAACCAACATCATTAACATTTATAATAATGAATTTTTCCCTTTTTAAGATAATTTTCCCAGAGAGATAACTAATCATAATTTAAAAATAAACAATTATTTTTAATTTTTAAATGATTTAATTTTGAAACAAAAAAAATTAAGAGATTCAAATGATTATATTATTATATGCTTATATCTTTTTTTATCAAGATCTTTACAAAAAATATATTATCTGCTATGCTAATTTTATTATGCCTATAAAAGAATCGGCAAAAAAAGCTCTTCGCCAGAGCATTAAACGGAAAGAAAGAAATCTTGTTTATAAGAAAAAGATGAAAGAACTTATTAAAGAAATAAGAAGTTTAGTTTTGGAGAAAAAAGCTGAAGAAGCAAGAAAATTATTGTCTCAAGCCTACAAAATTATTGATAAATCAGCAAAAGTAAATATAATTAAAAAAAATACTGCCTCAAGAAAAAAATCTAGATTAACAAAACTTATTAAGAACTCTCAGTAATTATAATTCAGCAACAAGCAAATCTAATCCTGTTTCCGGTAATACTCTCCCTGTTTTTATATCAATGTCTACCTGAAAAATCTTTTGGTAGATTTTTTTTAATTCTGAAAGGGTAAATTGTTGAGATTGAGAATAACTCTTTCTTACTACAAACGGATGAAGTTTACTCTTTTTTACAATAACATTATATGGATTATACTTCTCAATTAAATCCTTAATTATTAAAAGATTTCTAAATTGAAAATTTATCATTGATAAAATATACAAAGGAGAATCTCCATTTTCTAAATGTTTATGAAGTAATTTTATTGCTTGTTTCTTATTTTTCTGAGCTATGGCATCAATTGTTTTAAAAATATCTGTTTCAATTTTTGATTTTATTAAAAGTTCAACATCTTCAACCTGTATTGTCTTAGTGCTTTTTTTAAAATTGACCAACTTTGTTATTTCATTATTCATTTGCCAAAGATTTTTTCCAACATATTCAATAAGTTTTTCTAAGGCCAATGGTTCTATTTTTGTTTTATGATTATCAAATTCTTTTTCAATCCATTTTTTTAATTTATATCCATCTAAAAAATCAAACATTTGAGATTTTGTATTTTTTTCTAAAAACTTATATAAAGTATTTCTTTTATCAACTGCCCCTTCTTCATAAAATACAAATATATCATCTGATTCTAAAAAATCTTTCTTATTTTTCAAAAAAGCTTCTTTAAACTCAACATTTAAAAGAGAATTAGCTAAAATTACTAATTTCTTCTCTTTAAACATTGATGTTTGTCTTATTTCATCTTTAAAACTATTATAATCTACTTGTTTTTCCGAAAAATCCAAATATTTTAAATTAAATCCGCTTTTGTGGACTTTTTTATACCCTTCAATTATTTCTTTTAATTTCTTTCTTGCCCTATATGTGTCTTCGCCATAAATAAAAATTATCATAATAATTCATATTATCTAAAATATAAGATAATTACAAACATAATCTCATAATACAAAACAAAAGTCCTTTTTAAAAGGACTTTTGTTTTCCCATTATTTTCTCATTATTTTCCTAAAAGTTCATTAATCTTTTTATTTCTTCTCTCTTTATTTTAATTTCCTTTTCCCAAGCCCCGACCTCTTTAAAACTTCTTTTCCCTCTCGAAGAGAGGTCGGGGCTCTATCTAGCTTTCCCCTCTTTCTTCATTTTAATTTTTAATAATTTATTAAATAATTTTACTTTTCCACATTTTTAACTTGACATAATCTATGGATTTGATATATTAATAATATTAACGCTACCCCAAGGTAAAACTTGGGGCTTTTTTTATTTTAGCTTAATTTCATCTTTAATTCTGTTAAGATAAAGATGCCAACATTGCCTTAATTCCCAAGCCATATTTTCCTCATAACCGATAAACATAATATTTTTATTTTTATCTCTGACTACATAATTTTTTAATTCATAAAAATCACTATCTCCACTCATAACTATTATAGTATCAAGATTATCTATATTTCTTACTACATCAAGAGCAATTTCAATATCCATATTACCCTTTTTAACAACTTGTCCTCCAATTGGAGTATATTTTAATTCTTTCTTTTTAATAATAGCAAAAGATTTTATCTTTTCTAAAAACTTTTGAGACTTATGATAAACAATATCATTTTTAGCAGGGATAACTAAATAATAATAAATAAATTGTAAATCACAATATTGACCAATAAGTTCTTTAAGTTTTTTAAGATCTATTTTCCATCCTTGTTTTTGATAAGAATGATAAAGATTAGCATTATCACAAAAGACTCCTACTTTTTTATCTTTTAATCCTTCTAATACTTTTTTAGTTTTTTCATCCATTAGATTTTAAATTATTTAATTTTGAATCTTTCCCTCTTCTCAACTTCCCCCTCCTTTCTTCATTTTAATTTTCTTGTCCTCACACTAAAATTTCAAAGAAATTTCTAGTTGTGATGGATAATTTGTCATTTTAATTTTTGAATTTTAATTTTATTATATTATTTTACCATAAATAAAAAAATAATATAAAGTAGGTAAAATCATTTTTATAATTTCTGACATTTTGGGCAAAAATGAGCGCTTCTAACATTCATTTTAATTCGTTCTATTTTAGTACCACAACGAGTACATTTTTCTCCGTTTCTTCGATAAACTCTTCTTAATTTATCAAATTCTCCTTTTTGACCTTCAATATCCCTATAATCAGAAAAGCTTTCTCCTTTTAATTCAATACTTTTTTTCAAAACTTCTTTAATATTATTATAAATATCTTTTAATTCTTTATTATTTAATTTTGAAACATCTTCAAAAGGATGAATTTTTGCTCGCCACAAAACCTCATCAGAATAAATATTTCCAATTCCAACAATAATTTCTTGATTTAGCAATACTTGCTTTATTTTTCCTTTTCTATTTTTTAAAACCTCCTTAAACTTATCAAAAGTAAAACTTTCTTCTAACGGCTCAGGTCCTAATTTTTTAAAGTTTTCTGAACTTTTTAATTCTTTTGTTTTCCATAATTCTATTTTGGCAAATTTTCTTAAATCAGAGAGAGCTAACATTTTTTTATTATTCAAAAAAAACATTAAATGAATATATGTGTTGACTCTATCTTTAAAATTATTATCTTGAGATATCCAAATTCCATTTTTAAAATCCCAATTTCCAAAAAGTAAATGCCCTGTTAGCTTTTGATGAATTAAAAGTGAATAACCTTGAGACAAATTAAAAATTATATTTTTTCCTCTACGCCAAATTTTATTTATTTTCTTTCCTTTAACCTTTTTCTTAAATTCTTTAAAATTCTCTGGTTTTTTAATTTGTTTTTCAGAATCTGTCCAAACATCAAAAAAAGTCCGATTAAGGACCTTTTTTCTTAAACCACGCACAGTAGTTTCTACCTCTGGTAATTCAGGCATAAATTTTAATATCTAATATTTTCTAATTATTTGAGTCAAATACTGATTTTATTTTTTCAATTATTTCTCCTGGAGTAAAATGCGCTTTGATCAAATAATCATCTGCTCCCATTTTTAATCCTCTTTCTATATCATCTTTTTGTCCAAGATTAGACAAAATAATTACTGGAATTTCAGCTAAAATAGGATCTTCTTTTACTTTTGCTAATACTTCAAATCCATCTACTCCTGGTAAAATAAGGTCAAGCAAAACTAAATCTGGCTTTTCTTCTTTTACTGCTCTTATTCCTTTTTCCCCGTCCACAGCTTCAGCAACATCATAACCCTCCTTCAAAAGCTTTTGAGAAATTAATTCGCGAAGAAATTTATCGTCTTCAATTATTAAAATTTTCTTTTCCATAATAATACGAATTTATGAATAAAATGTAAATCTACAATTATTATTTTGCAATTTACATTCAATTCATATTATTCAAATTACATTATTTATTTTAAACTATTAAGAAAAATAAAACAAGTAAAATATGTTAATAAAAGTCCTTTGTTAAAAACTCGCTAAATTTTTCTCTTATTGGAATTGTAAAATAAAAAGTTGATCCTTTGTTTTCTTCAGATTCAAACCAAATTCTTCCTCCATGTGCCTCAATAATATTTTTTGCTATAAAAAGACCTAAACCTGTTCCTTCAGTATCTACTTTCAATATATTATTTGCTCTGAAAAAACTATCAAATATTTTATCTTGTTGATTTTTAGGAATACCTAATCCTGTATCTCTAATCTGAATTTCCATTTCTTTTGTCTTTTTTAATATATTAACATTTATTTCACCACCTTTTAATGTATATCTTATAGAATTATCAACAAGATTTCTAAAAGCAATTTCAATTTTTTCTTGATCAAGCATTACTTTCGGCAATTTATCTTCTGGCAAATTAAATTCAAATTTTATACCCTTTTCTTCTATTTTTTCTTTATAAATACTAACAACTGATTGAAGCACGTTTTCAATATCTAAAAGAGCTAATTTTGAAAGATATTTACCCTGTTCAATCTGAGCTACATTTAAAAGATCATTTATCAATCTAATCATTCTTTCATTCGCTTTATAGGCTTTTTCAATTGATTCTCTTTGTTCTTTAGTTATATCACCTAAATCTCCATCCAACAACATCTTTATAATCCATTTTACAGCTGATGACGGAGTTCTTAATTGATGTGCTGCTAATCCAATAAATTCGGACTTAATTCTTTCTACCATTTTTTGCTGAGTAATGTCATGTAAAATAACCAAACTACCAATATCTTTTTCTTCAGATTTCATTGAAACAACTGATATTTCTAAAATAAGATTGGGGGTAATTTCAATATCTTTTTTAAGTAATTCTTTTATTCCACCACCAACAAGGTCAATAAGTTTTTGAAAAAATGAAAAACTATTTAATTCTAATAATTGTTTTCCTATCACTTGATCACTTTTCAAATCTAAAAATTTCTCAGCTTGAGGATTAATTAAAATAAGTTTTTTATTTTTATCAAATATCAAAAGTCCATCTGTAAAATAACTAATAACTTCTAAAATTTGACCTATTTGTTCATTTACTTTTAATTCATTTATATTCATTATTTTAATTCCAAGCGAGTGCTGAAAATCTATATTAAAATACGTTTTAATACCCCACTCCCTTTTAATGCCTTACTAAAGGATTCAACAATATTCATTCTACCACAATTTTAAATTACTTTTAACTTCTGATTTTTCATTATTATTTTCATTATTATTTTCATTATTATTTTCATTATTATTTTCATTATTATTTTCATTATTATTTTCATTATAAAATTCTAATAATCTAACAACTAAAGTTTTAAATCCATATTCATTTAAAATCTCTATTACTTCTTTTTTATCATATTTTCCCCATTTGGTTTTTTCTAAATCAAAATCAATGGGAACTTCACAATTTATATCTGCAAGCATTTTTGAAACAAAAGCATTATCTTTATGATTTAAAAGCTTTTCCCTTAAAACTGCTTTTATTGTTTTTGATTTTTCTGTATTTTTATTTAATTCTTGATAAATATTTTCTACAGAACCAAAATCTTTTATCAAAGAAATGGCTGTTTTCTCTCCAATTCCAAAAACACCAGGAATATTATCTGAAGGATCTCCTCGTAATCCCCTAAAATCAGCAAGTTGTTCTGGAAGAAGACCTTGATATTTTTCTTTAACTTGTTTTTCATCATATAAAATAGCATCTTTAACTCCTCTTCTTAAAGTATATGACTTTGTATTTTCGTTTACTAACTGCAATAAATCTAAATCACCAGTTAAAATAATTGTTTCTATTTTTGGAAAAATCTGTTTTCTCGGAATTATTTTAGAAATGGTACCAATAATATCATCTGCTTCATATCCTTTTTTTTCAAAAATAGAAATATTAAACTTTTCAAGAATTTCTTTTATTTTTAGAATTTGAGAACAAAGATCGTCAGGAGTTTTGGGTCTATTTGCCTTATACAATCTATATTTTTGATGACGAAATGTTTTAGCTGGAAAATCAAAAACTGCCACTACATATTCTGGTTTAAAATCCTTAATTACTCTCAGAAAAATCAATAAAAAACCATAAACAGCATTTACAACCTCTTTTTTCTTATTTGTTAATATGGGCAAAGCATGAAAGGCACGATGAATTATAGCATTACTATCAATTAAAATGAGACATTTTTTTTCTTTTGTTTTTTCTTCTAATGTATTTTTTAACATATCAATATTCTAACATAGAAATTTAAAAATATAAAAACAAGAGCCGAAATAAATTTGCTTCGGCTTTTTTATTTAAAATTAAAATTATCTATATCATCTATAAATATTATGGGTATCAATATCATAATATATTATTTCATTATTTTTCAAAAATCTAAATAAAACTCTATAATTTTTAGTAATAGAAAAAGCCCAAAAATGAGATAGGGCTCCTTTTAACTTATGAACATTTAAACTTGGATGAAGAAAATTTTCTTCAAAAAGTAAAATCTTTCTTTGAGCAATTTTCTGAATATCTTTAGGAAGTTTTCTAAATTTATTTTCAAAATACGAAGAAGTATGAGATTTATTAATTTTTGGCATGTTGAAAAAAATCAGATTTTAAAAACTCTTTAAAAGATCTGGTTTTTTTATCACGTAATTCTATTTCTCCAGATAAAATTGCTTCAAATGCCAAATGAAATTCCAAATTTTCTTTTTCCAACTTTTTCAATTTTTCCAATGGTAAAACAACCATTTCTTCTTCTTTAATAGTTGATTTTAATAATGTTATATTTTCTTTATTTTGATTATCCATATAATTTTATTTTATTAATATATACTTAAAATGTCAATGATTTCAGCTTTTGATTATAATTTTTCGTTTATTCTCATTAACAACTTTAAATTCAATCCAAATACTATTTTTTGGCATTATTTTTTTTATTTTATCTGCCCATTCAATCACAACAATATTACTTTGATTAGAAATAATTTCTTTAAATCCTAAATCCAACAAATCTTTTTGTCCTTTTATTCTATAACAATCAAAATGATATAGATTATTATTTAATTTTTGCCTGCCCGCAATTGCTACAACGTTGCAGGCGGGCCTGCCCGCCATGCTTCCCGTTGTAAACGGGATGCAGGCGGGAATTTTAAATTTTTTAAATATTACAAAAGTTGGACTTAATATTTTCTCTTTAATATTCAATCCTTTTGCAAAACCCTGTAAAAAAGTTGTCTTGCCTCCTCCTAATTCTCCTTTTAAACCAATAACAAAAGCAACCTGATTTTTAAACCTCTTTTTTAAAATTTCTTCAGCAATTTCTTCTCCTAATTTTCTTGTCTCTTTAAAACTATTTGTAATATATTCTTTTTGTTTCATTGTTATTTCATATTATTTAATAAAAAATTACTGAATCTCCGGAGGGCAGGGCTCCGGAACTTTATTGGTTGACCTGTTAATATCATTTCTTGACTGGTTTTAAAAAATAAGATAAATTGAATTAATAGTTAGTATAATAGTTAGTTTTATTCTAACAACTTTACAAAATAATGGAAATAAAAAAAATCACAGGGGGAATACCAATACCTTCAATATTAGTAAAAGATATAAAACGAGAAGTAAAGAATATTTTAGATTTTAAAAATAAAATCGAAAAAAGCTTTAATAAAAAAACAACTGATTTAATACAAATAATTTTAACTGGAGCTTTTTATCTTGATGCATCTGATATTCATATTGAACCAGAAGAAAAACAGGCAAAAATGAGAATAAGAATAGATGGAGTTTTACATGATGTTTTAACTTTGGATTTAAATTTGCTCGCCCGTCTTGTTTCAAGAATAAAATTACTTTCAAGACTTAAATTAAATGTAACAACACGACCTCAAGATGGTCGTTTTTCTATTTTGATAGAAGAAACATCTATTGAAGTAAGAACATCAGCTATTCCTGCTGAATACGGAGAATCATTAGTTTTAAGAGTTCTAAATCCAAAATGGGTGGTAGATATGGAAAGTTTGGGATTAAGAAAAGATTTATTAGAATTATTTAAAAAAGAAGTTGAACAACCAAATGGAATGATTATCTGTACTGGACCTACTGGCTCTGGAAAAACAACTACATTATATGCTTTTCTTCAAAAAATACAAAATCCTGGAATTAAAGTTATTACAATTGAAGATCCAATTGAATATCATCTAAAAGGAATTTCTCAAAGTCAAGTTGATGAAGCAAAAGGATTTACCTTTTCTAATGGTTTGCGTGCCATTGTAAGACAAGATCCTGATGTAATACTAGTAGGAGAAGTAAGGGACTTAGAAACAGCTCAAATCGCACTTCAAGCGTCTTTAACTGGCCATTTAGTATTAAGTACTGTTCATACTAATGATGCAGCTGGAACTGTTTCCAGATTACAAGGGTTAGGAGAAAGCTTATCTAATATTGCTCCGGCTTTGAATATAGCAATTGGGCAAAGATTAGTCAGAAAAGTATGTAAAAAATGCGTTCAATTAAAAACAATAAAACCAGAACATCTAAAAATAATAAAAAATGATTTAAAAAACCTGCCTAAACAGGTTAAAGTTCCAAAATTAGATGAAACAACCAAAACTCCACATGCAAAAGGATGTAAATTTTGTGGGGGATTAGGATATAAAGGAAGAATTGGCATCTTTGAGGCATTTTTAATTGATGATGAAATAGAAAAATTTATATTATCTTCTCCATCTATTGCTGAAATGAAAGAAAAAGCAATTAAAAAGGGCATGGTTTTAATGCGTCAAGATGGATTTATAAAAGTATTAGAGGGAATAACAACTATTGATGAAGTCGAAAGAATAACTGTTGAAGAAGAGGCACTTCAAAAAAATATATAATGCAATAATTCTTTAAAATTTCCCTTCTGAAAAATTTCATAAATAACTTACTTATAACAATAATATTTTAAATAAAAAATTTACCCACATATCAATACAAACAAATAAAGAATAAAAAAAATCAGTCCTGAAGTCGGGGGGTACTCAAGTTTTAGGAACTACGAGTTAAAAATTTTTCCGAGGAATAATTTCGCCTAAGCCAAATTACCCATCTGCGAAAAATCCCACACCCCCCAACTTCAGGGCTGATATATTTTTAAAAAAGAAAAATAAGCTCCGATTAAATCGGGTTTAATTAATTTTTTATCTATACCTCTATTTTAATACTATATGACTAATTTGTCAACCCATTCAACTCAAAATTCCCCTATTACGCCAATAGAAACAAAAGAAGACCTAATTCTTGATACAACATTACGCCCAAAAAACTGGGAAAATTATATTGGACAAGAAAAAATAAAAAAGAATGTTCAGATAATTATTCAAGCAGCCAAACAAAGGAATGAATCAATAGAACATTTACTTTTTTACGGTTCAAGTGGATTAGGCAAAACAACTATATCTAATATTATTGCCAATGAAATTGGATCTGATATAAGGACAATATCAGGGCCATCTATTGAAAAAGCAGGGGATTTAGCAGCAATTTTAACAAATCTTTCAAATGGAGATATTCTTTTTATAGATGAATGTCATAGAATTAATAAAATTTGTGAAGAATATCTTTATCCAGCAATGGAAGATTTTAAACTAAATCTTATATTAGGAAAAGGTCCAATGGCCAGAACAATGGAAATAAAGCTACCTCGTTTTACTTTAATTGGAGCAACAACAAGATTAGGAATGCTCTCTTCTCCATTAAGAAATCGCTTTGGCGCTATATTTCAACTTAATTTTTACACACACGAAGAAATTGAACAAATTATTAAAAGGTCAGGTCAACTTTTAAATATAAAGGTAGAGCCGGAAGCAATAAAAATAATTGCAAAACGTTCTCGTTTTACTCCACGTGTTGCTAATCGACTTTTAAAAAGAGCAAGAGATTTCGCTCAAGTTGAAGCAAATGGAATAATTACAAAAGAAATAGCTGAAAAATCTTTAAACTTCTTAGAAATTGACGATATAGGACTTGAATCAGGAGATAAAAAGATATTAGAAACAATTATTAAAAAGTTTAATGGAGGCCCAGTAGGACTTCAAACATTATCTGCTGCAACATCAGAAGAAGAAGATACAATTTTAGATATTTATGAACCATATTTAATGCAAATTGGATTTATTCAAAGAACTCTAAGAGGCAGAATGACCACAGAATCAGCTTATCAACATATTGGAATTAAGCCCCCCAAAAAAAATAAATTATTTGACTTTTAAAAATAATCGTGATATTATATAAGTAGTATAGATAGTTATTTAATAACTATCTTTTTTTTAAAAGCGCATTCAAAATTTCAAAGGAGTGTAAAATGAAACAAGAAAGAATTATAGAGCTCTTGAATGAAGCTGCTGATCCAACATGTTCTGATAAAAGATTAATAGAAATTCAACACGAACTGAGAGCAAATGTTAATACAAATCATCGTATTCTTGGTTTAATATTAATTAATTCTTTTCATGATTGTATAATACAATCTCGAGATTTATTACCATCTCTTTTCCCAGTTTGTGCCATATTATGTGGTGATCGTGACCCAGATCGGATATTCGCAAATATTAATTGGTCTTTAATAAATGATAGAGTTAATGATCTAAATGAAAATGACCTACTTGAAAATCCAGCTGAATATCCAATTCAGCCCGTATAATAAATCTTTCAAATCGAATAATAAAACGAACAAAAACCCTTAAAATTTTAAGGGTTTTTTAAAATAAAATAATACTTAATATTTTTTATTCCCCCTTCCTCTCCGAGGTCGGACCTCTACAAAACTTCCTCTCCCTTGCCCTACACCGAATGGTGCGGGGCTCTCTAAGAGAGGTCCGACCTCTTCCCAGCTTTCCCCTCTCTTCCTTCCTTCATTTTGATTTTTGATTTTTCTATCTCTCTCCTCTCCGAGCCCCGACCTCTAAAAAAACTTCCTTTCCCTCTCTAAGAGAGGTCAGGGCTCTTTCCAGCTTTCCCCTCTCCCTTTTAATTTATTGAAAATTGAAACATTCATTGAAAATTAAAAATTCAAAATTGATAAAAAATTATCCAAAATGAGAACACTTAAACAAAACAATCCTTTTCTTTCTATTTTATCCTTTGATATAATAAACTAATGCCTAAAACATTAGTTTTTATTTTAATTTTTATTTTAATCTGTTTTCTATCAGTTGATACTTTTGCGATAAATAAAATAGAAATCAATACTGCCTCTTTAGAACAATTAGATGAAATAACAGGAATAGGGCCAGTAATGGCGCAAAGAATAATAGATGATAGACCCTTTTCTTCTGTTGAAGATTTATTAAAAGTCAAAGGAATTGGAGAAAAAACTTTGGAAAAAATAATAGAGCAGGGATTAGCTTGTGTTGAAGGACAAGTCCAGAAACCTACCCAAGAAACCAATCAAACCCCAGATTCAACTCCAACACCCCCATTAATACCAACGATCAAAACAATATATCCAATTAATATTGTCTTAAATGAACTACTTCCTTCTCCAGAAGGTTCAGATGCTGAAAATGAATGGATTGAAATTTTCAATCAAAACGATTTTGAAATTGATATTTCTAACTGGAAAATTCAAGATGTTGAAGGCAAAACTACAACCTATATCTTTCCAGAAAAAACAATTATTCCTTCAAAAGAATATTTAGTTGTTTATAGACCAGAAACAAAAATTACTTTAAATAATGATAAAGATGGATTAAATCTCATTCAGCCGAATAACGAAATAATTGATTCAATCAAATACGAAAAGGCAAAAAATAATCAATCATATGTAAGAATCCTTAGCGTTGTTTACACTTTTGGATAATGATAAAGTGTAAATAATGACTATTCATAAAAGGGCTCGACTGACACCCATACAACGTCAGGAAATATTTAATAAGTATTACAAAGGTTCAAGGATATGTGAT
>JBDREW010000051.1:0-3959 GCA_043819385.1 Candidatus Nealsoniibacteriota bacterium
ATATACATGAAATATTACAATAAAAAAAGACGCCAATGGAAATTAAAAAAGATGACACCTGTACAATACAGAAATCATCTTTTGTCTCGGAATACATAGCTGTTTTTTAAAAGTGTCTACTAATTGGGTCCCACATCATAACCCCTATTTTTTTGTTGTGTATTTTTATTTTATTTTATTCTATATTCTTTTGAATATCGCTTATCATTTTTTCTATTTTTCCCTCCATCATATCGTTAATATTGTGCCAAGATTTTTTAATTCTGTGGTCTGTTACTCTATCCTGTGGAAAATTATATGTTCTTATTTTTTCAGATCTTTTTGCTTTTCCAATTTGTTCTCTTCTTTTACCTTTTACGCCTGAATCTGCTTGTTCTTGTTGTTTTTCTAAAAGACGAGCAGACAGAATACTCATTGCGTTTTCTTTATTTAATAGTTGATTTCTTTCATTTTGAGAAGCAACAACAATTCCACTTGGTATATGGGTAATTCTTACTGCTGTTTCTCTTTTATTTACATTTTGACCTCCTGGCCCAGAAGACCTAAATAAATCAACTTTTATTTCATCGGGTTTTATTTTAATTTCTGTTGATTTTGGTTTAATCAAAACAGCTACTGTTGCAGTAGAGGTGTGAACTCTGCCTGATTTTTCTGTTTCAGGTATTCTTTGAACTCTATGAACTCCTCCTTCGTGTTGCATTTCAGAATAAATATCATCTTTTTTGTTTGTATTTGACAATTCAAAAGTTATTTCTTTAATTCCGTGAAGTTCAGTTAAGCGGGAATCTAATACTTTTAATTCCCAGTTTTTAATTTCAGCATATTTTGAATACATTTTGTATAAATTGCCAGCAAATAATGCCGCTTCATCTCCTCCTGTTCCAGCTCTAATTTCAATAATCGCTGAATGTGGTTTAGGTTTATCAGAACTATCTTCATTTATTAATTCTTTTAGCTCATTTTCTAATTGTTTTACTTTATTTTCCAACTGAACAATATCAGTTTCAGCTAATGTGATAAATTCAAGATCTTGCTCAGATTTTAAAATATTTTTGTTTTCATTAATTTGTTTTTTTGTTTCTTCGATTTCTTTTTGTTTTTCAATTATTTTTTCAAGGTGTTTTTTCTTTTTTGATAATTCTTCAAATTTTTTCCAGCCCGCATTGCTACCGGAAGCGTTGCTGGCGGGCCAATCTGAAACCAACTCAGGATCACTGAGTTGGTTTAAAGTATTTTGGTATTCTTCCTTTATTAATTCTAAATCAAAAACTATTTTACTCATTTAGTTTTTTATTTTTTGATTTTTTAAAGGTTTCTTTTTTAGCTAATCTTTTCTTAAATCTTTCTACTCGTCCAAGAGTATCAACAACTTTTTCCTTTCCAGTATAAAAAGGATGACATTTTGAGCAGATTTCAATTTCCATATTTTCTTTAGTTGAGCCAATCTCAAATTCACTACCACAAGAGCAATGTGTTTTTGCTTTACTATAATATTTTGGGTGTATCTCTTTTTTCATAATACTCAATAATAACAATTTATTTAAATAAAATCAAGTATTTTAAATAAATATTTGCCCTGATACTAAAATTTTAGTTGTAACGGGCTTGATTAAATTTTATTATAATGCTACGATATTGATTGTAATAAATACAAATATCATTATGGAAAAAGAAATTAAAACAGAAGAAAAACCAGAAGAAATCAAAAAAGTTTCTACAAAAAAGCAGGATTTTGGCATTGAACTTAAAGATATGGTTGATGCTGGTGTATATTATGGACACAGAACCTCTCGTATTCATCCAAAAATGAAGCCATATATTTCTGGAACAAAAAGCACAACTCATATTATTGATCTTGAAAAAACTATAATATATTTTAATGAAGCATTAAAATATATTAAAGATATAATTTCAGAAGATAAAGTTTTGCTTTTTATTGGAACAAAAGTTCATGTTAAGAAAATAGTTGAAGAAATAGCTAAAGAATGTGGATTGCCATATATCAATGAAAGATGGTTAGGAGGAACTTTTACTAATTTTGAGACAATTAAAAAAAGAATAGATTATTTTAAGGATTTAGAAAAGAAAAAAGAAACAGGTGAACTTCAAAAATATACCAAAAAAGAAAGATTAGATATAGATAAAGAATTAGTTAAATTAGAAATTAAATTTGGCGGAATTAAAAAATTAGAAAAACTTCCAGATGCAATTTTTGTTATAGATATGAGAAAAGATAATTTAGCTATAAAAGAGGCAAGAAAGAAAGGAATTAAAGTTGTTTCTATTGCAGATACTAATGTTGATCCAACATTAGCTGATTATCCAATTCCAGCTAATGATGATGCTATTTCATCTGTTACATATATTTTAAATAAAGTTAAAGAAGCGATACTTGAAAATAAATCAAAAGTTTCTAAATAAATTTTAATCAATAATCTATGATTTCCATTGATAAATTAAAAGATTTTCGGGAACAAACAGGGGTTTCAATAACAGAATGTAAAAAAGCCCTTGAAGCAGCAGGAGGGGATTTTGATAAAGCAAAAGAGATATTAAGAAAACATGGAACAGATTTAGCTCAAAAAAGATCGGGGAAGAATGCTGGAGAAGGTTTAATTATGAGTTATATCCATCCTAACAAGAAAATAGGTGTTTTGCTTGATATTAGATGTGAAACAGATTTTGTTGCTAAATCTAAGGATTTTGAAAATTTATCACATGAGATTTCTTTACAAATTGCCGCAATGGCTCCTCTTTATCTAAAAGAAGAAGATATTCCTGAAAAATATTTGCATGGAGAAAAAGAGATATATAAGGAGCAATTAAAAGATGCTGGAAAGCCAGAAGAAATAATTAATCAAATTATTGAGGGAAAATTGAAGAAATATAAAGAAGGGATTTTTTTACTTTCTCAATCATGGGTTAAAGACGACCAAAAAACTATTCAAGATTTAGTTAATGAATATATAGCAAAAATTGGAGAAAATATTGAAATAAAAGGATTCACTAGATACGAAATTTAATTTTATTTATGGTTAATATAATTTCTTTAATTACGCTTTTAATTAGTTTTCTTGGATTAATATTTATTTTATTACGTAAAATACCTATTTTAATCCAATTTTCTTCAGAAGAAATTACTTCATCTGATATTTTAGATAAAGTAAAATTTAAAATTAAAACTAATGGATTCGCAAAAATGTTTTCCTCAAAAGAAGTGTTTTTGCATAAAATTCTTTCTAAGTTTAGAATTTTGACATTAAAAACTGAAAATAAAACTGGTAATTTATTAGATAAATTAAGACAAAAACATATTGAAAAAAAAGCTAAAAAGGATTTTTCTAGTAATTATTGGAATGATATTCAAAAGAAAAAATAATTTATAATTATTTTTCTATGCCTGAGTAGCTCAGTGGCAGAGCAACGGTTTTGTAAACCGTAGGTCGTCGGTTCAAATCCGACCTCAGGCTCTTAAAAGTAAGCAGTAGTTCCTTAACAAAGGAGAAAAGACATGAAAATTCAAGGAATTAAAAGAGGAATGTTGTGTATTTGTACAAAGGGTTTTGATTTAGAACTATGTTTAGTAATAAAAAAATATTATAATGGTTTAGTTGTTGTAAGCTTTATAGATTGTATATGGCCAGTTCATCCTAAAGATTTAATTCCTATTTTTCGATTTAGAGGTGAGAGAAAAACTCTTAAAGAAGTTTTAAAAAATTCTAAAATAAGAGTTTTTTTAAGAACAAAAATTCTTAAATTTTCTAAAAAACTTAAAAAACCTTGTTCATTGATTTAAACAATAAATAATAAAACGGAGATTATGATGTGGGACCCAATTAGTAGACACTTTTAAAAAACAGCTATGTATTCCGAGACAAAAGATGATTTCTGTATTGTACAGGTGTCATCTTTTTTAATTTCCATTGGCGTCTTTTTTTATTGTAATATTTCATGTATAT
>JBDREW010000052.1:0-5411 GCA_043819385.1 Candidatus Nealsoniibacteriota bacterium
ATATACATGAAATATTACAATAAAAAAAGACGCCAATGGAAATTAAAAAAGATGACACCTGTACAATACAGAAATCATCTTTTGTCTCGGAATACATAGCTGTTTTTTAAAAGTGTCTACTAATTGGGTCCCACATCATAAATGGGTCTTTTTTATTATAATTATATATTGTTATTTTATTTGTTTGTTATTTAGTTTATTTTTTATTCTAGTTTATTTAAATTTATTTTAGTTCTCATTTGTTTTATTAATCTCATCATTCTTACCGTTTTTATTTTCATTATTTTCATTATCTGAATCTGAACCTGATGAATCTGAACCTGATTTGTCTGATTCATCAGGTTCAATATCTTCAATAATTGGAGTATATATTGGTTTTATAAAATATTCTTTTGGGAATTTCACTATTGCTTCTACCATAAATTCGCGCCAAATAGGAGTAGATATCATAATTCCAGGTAATTTAGCCATTGATGTATTATCATTATTTCCCGCCCAAACACCTACTGATAAAGAGGGCGTATATCCAACTGTCCATGCGTCTTTATAATCATTAGTTGTTCCGGTTTTTACGGCTACTTGATAGTTTGCAAAATAAAGAGAAGAACGACTTCCAAACATTGGAGTTCTTGCTTCATTGTCTGAAAGAATATCACTAATTAGTCTAGCTGAATTTTCATCTATAACTCTTTTAAGGGTTTTTTTACTTTCTTCAATGATTTTCCCATTTGTATCTTCAATTTTTAGAATAGATACTGGTGGTATTCTCATTCCATCAGTTGCAAAAACACCATAAGCAGAAACCATATCAAGCAATTTTACTTCTCCGCCTCCAAGAACAATTGATAATCCATAAAAAGAAGCAGGTTGATTTAAAGTAGTAATGCCCATTTTTTTAGCTGTTTCAATACTATTTTTAATACTATCTTGGGGAGTATCTCCAGCTAAATAAGCAAGAACTTTAACAGAAGGAATATTTAATGATTGAGCTAGTGCTTGTCTTAAAGTAACTGGGCCTCTAAATAATCCATCATAATTTCTTGGCATATATGCTTTTCCTCCGTAAATACCAAAATTAGTTGGTTCATCAATTACTATGTATTTATCATCATATCCTTTTTGAAAGGCAGTAGCATAGACAAATGGTTTGAAAGAAGACCCTGGTTGTCGTCCTATTCCATAAGCAGCTATATTAACTTTTGGGTCAAACAAACAATCTTTTCCTGAAACACAATCTTCAGGATATTGATCTCCGAACCAATCTGCTGAACCAACCATTGATAATATTTCTCCTGTTTTTGGGTTAATCGCTACAAGAGCGGCGTTGTATGCTTTAGATGATTTATTTTTTTCAACTCCTTCAAGAACTGCTTTTTCAGCTATTTGTTGAAGGTCCCAATCAAGAGTAGTATAAATTTTTAAGCCACCTCTTTCTAAAAATTCTTGACCATAATTTTCTAAAAGATAATCTCTTACATAAAAAACAAAATGAGGAGCATTAATTGATTGAGGAGCTTCATTAAATTTTAATTCTGCTATTTTAGCATCTTCAGCTTCTTTTTTAGTTAGATATCCCTCTTGAGCCATTCTGTCTAAAACATAATCTTTTCTTTCCATTAAATCGTCTACATTTTTTCCGTATGGAGATAAACGACTTGGTGCTTGAATCATAGCAACAAAAACAGCAGACTCGCTTATTGAAAGATCTTTGGCTGATTTTTGAAAATATGCTTGTGAAGCAGATTCTATACCATAAAGATTTGGTCCAAAAGGTATTTGATTTAAATACCATTCTAATATTTGGTCTTTTGAATAACGCCTTTCTAATTCTAATGTTAAAATAATTTCTCTTACTTTTCTTTTTATTGTTTTTTCTGGTGTTAAAAAAGTTGAACGAATAAGTTGTTGCGATATTGTAGACCCACCATATGTTGGACTTCCTATTTTTAAATTTATTCTAATTGATCTAAAAATTCCGCTTAAATCTATTCCATTATGAGAATAAAATTTTGCATCTTCAGCTGAAATAACAGCTTTTTTTAAATAATCAGGCATTTCATCTAAAGGAATAATATCTCTTTTTTCCTCTCCATATAATTCATATAGTAATATTTTTCCTGTCCTGTCAAAAATTTTAGTTGATTCAACAAAATCTTTTTCAGTAAATTTTTCTGGCCTTGGGAGGTCCTTTGCATAATAAACAAATAGGAAGATAAGGAAAACAACACCAGTTAAAAAACTAACAATGGATATTTTTAAAACAAGAAAAATCATCTTTTTCTTTTTATTTGTTTTGTATGTTTCTCTGTGAAAAATTCTTTTAACCATAATTATAAAAATATAAAAAACTAAAAATAAGAACCTGCCTCGCTTCGCTCATCAGAACCTTGTTTCGTTAATGTAAAATTATATAATCTTAAAATAGATTTGTTTACATTAAGATATTTTAATTGTATTATAAGATAATATGAAAATAAATACTAATTCTCAAAAAATTGAAGAGATTTTATCAAGGGGAATTGAAAAGGTTATCAAGCAAGATGATTTAGAAAAGAAATTAAAATCAGGCAAACAATTAAGAGTGAAACATGGAATAGATCCAACAACTTCTGACCTTCATTTAGGATATTCAGTAGTTTACTTAAAATTGAAAGAATTACAAGATTTAGGCCATAAAATAGTGTTTTTGATTGGAGATTTTACTGCTAGATTTGGAGACCCAACTGAAAAATTGAAAACAAGAAAATTAAGAAGTAAAAAAGAGGTAAAAAAATTAGCTAAAAATTATTTAAAACAAGTAGCCAGTATTTTAGATCTTAAAAAAACAGAAGTGAGATATAATAGTGAATGGTATGATAAAATGTCAGCTGAAGAGCTTCTTCAGTTAATGAGTAATTTCACAACTAGTAGAATGTTGGAAAGAGATATGTTTCAAAAAAGATTGAAAAAAGGATTAGATGTTCAATATCATGAGCCAGTTTATCCTATTTTGCAGGGCTATGATTCAGTAATGCTTAAATCAGATTTGACTGTTTGTGGAATTGATCAGATTTTTAATGAATTAAAAGCAAGAGATTTACAAGTTAAAGATGGACAAGCACCACAAGATATAATTGCAGTTAAAATGCTTGTTGGTCTTGACGGAAAAGAAAAAATGAGTCAAAGCCTTGGTAATTATATTGGAATTGTTGAAAAGTCAGAACAACAATATGGAAAAATAATGTCTATACCTGATAATCTCATCTTTGATTATTTTGAACTGATTACCCGCTTACCACTTGATAAAATCAAAAGATTAAAACAAGATATTAAAAGTAAAAAAATCAATCCACGAGATTTAAAAGCAAGATTAGCTAGAGAAGTTGTATCTATATATCATAATAAAGAAAAAGCATTATTAGCAGAAAAAGAATTTGATAAGATTTTTAAAGACAAAAAAGCACCTTCTGATATACCAGAAATTAAAATATCAGGACAAAAAATAAATATTCTTGATTTATTGATTAAAACAAAATTAGTTTCTTCAAAAACAGAAGCAAAAAGATTAATTGAGCAAAAAGGAGTGAAAATAAATAATAAAGTTCAAAATGATTGGCAAAAAATCATTGAAATAAAAAAAGGAATGATAATCCAAATCGGCAAAAGAAGATTTATTAAAATAAAATAAAATAAAATTAAAAGAATATATAAAGAGGTCAGTTTGACAATTGTCAAACTGACCTCTTTCGATTCTTAAAAATTAGATAATTAGTTTTTTAGTTTGGTAAACATAACATAAAGCTACTCCCAATGCATCTGTTGCATCATCTTTTCTCTTTTCTTTGTCTTCTGGCTTTTCTTCTAATTTGAGAATGGTTTGAATCATTTTTTGAACTTGTTTTTTTTCAGCTTTACCATAGCCAGTTATAGTCATTTTTACTTGTAAAGGTGTAAATTCATGAACAGGGATTTTTTTCTTAGCTGCTGTCAACAAAATAACGCCTTTTGCTTGGCTAACCGGCATTGCTGTTTTTAGATTTTTAAAAAAATAAAGACTTTCTATTGCTAAAATTTTTGGATTGTGCCTTATGATTAATTTATTAATTTCGTTATTGATTATTTTCAATCTTTCTCCACAATTTAAATCGGGCTTAGTAATAATACAACCATAGTCAATAGTTTCTATATCTTCATTGTTTTTTAATTTTCTAATCACGCCAAAACCTGTTGTAGCAAGACCTGGGTCAATTCCTAAAATAATCATAAGTAATAAAAATTTAAAAAATTAAAAATCTAAAATTGAGGAAAGCTGGGAAGAGGTCGGACCTCTCTTCGAGAGAGGAAGTTTTTTAGAGGTCCGACCTCGGGGAGGAGAGGGATAGAAAAATTAAAAATCAAAAATTAAATATCAAAATAACAAATTAAAAATCAAAATAGAGAGGGGAAATGGAAATAGGGAGAGGGAAGCTGAAAAGAGCCCCGACCTCTTTAGAGAGGAGAAAATAAGCTGGTAGAGGTCGGGTCTCGAGGGAGGGGAAAAGCTAGATAGAGCCCTGACCTCTCTTCGAGAGGGAGGGGAAGTTTTTTTAGAGGTCGGGTCTCGGAGAATTTGAAAATTAAATCATTAAAAATTCATTCAAAATTAGAAATTAGAAATTCAAAATTATATTCAAACCTTTAGGTTTGAATAAATATCTTGAATATCATCATTTTCATTTAATGCTTCAAATAATTTTTGACAGGATTCTTGGTTTTTTTGATCAACTTCAATTTCTTCTTTTGCTATCCAGCCCAAATCAGAAGATTCAATTTTAATTTCTTTTTCTTCTAAATTTTGCTTAACTTTTTCTAATTCTTCTGGTTTAGTATAAATTTCTAAAATATCTTCATGCCAATTAATATCTTCTGCCCCTGCTTCTATTGCTGTCAATTCTAATTCTTCTTTATTTATTCGTTTTAATTCAGTATTTATTGATATAATTCCTTTTCTTTCAAAAAGCCATTTAACTGAGCCTTCATTAGCAAGTTTTCCATTATGTTGGCTTAAAATAAGCTTAATCGCTCCAAGAGTTCGGTTTTTATTATCAGTAATTCCTTCAATAATAATAGCTGTTTTGGCTGGACCATATGCTTCAAATATAACTTGTTCTAATCTTTTTCCTTCTAATTCGCCAACCCCTTTTTTAATTGCTCTTTCAATATTGTCTTTTGGCATATTGGCTTGTTTTGCTTGTTCAACAACCATTCTTAATTTTGAGTTTGTATCAATATCTTTGCCCCCTTCTTTTGCTGTAATCAAAATCATATGAGAAAGTTTTGAAAAAATCTTGCTCCGTTTTTGGTCTTCTGCGTCTTTTGTTCTTTTAACGGTTTTAAAATGACTGTGTCCGCTCATAATAAAAATTTAAAAAATTAAAAATATAAAAATTTAT
>JBDREW010000053.1:0-3935 GCA_043819385.1 Candidatus Nealsoniibacteriota bacterium
GGAAATAAAAATATAGATTTTATTGGTTGGGTTGATACAGTAGATGATTTAGCTAGGATATATAATCAATCTAAGGCATTAATTATGTGTTCATTTAACGAGGGTGGTCCAAGGGTTACTTTAGAAGCAATGGCTTGTAAAATTCCAGTTATTACTTCTAGAGTTGGAATAATGTTGGATATTATTAAACACCAAGAAAATGGTTTGTTTATTGATTGGAGTGTTAAAGATATTAGAGAAAAAATTGATATATTATTAAATAACAATTTATTAAGAGAAAAAATTGCTAAAAATGGTTTTGAAACTGTTCAGCAATTTGAGAGAAAAAAAGCTATAGAAAATTATGCAAAAACGTATAAAACTTTGTTACATAATTCCTGATTACGACGAGAACAATATTTCTCATTTTTATCATCTATATGAATTTTTAGAAAATTTATCTGAAAAAATAGATTTATTTATTATTGCTGAAAAAGGAAAAGAAATTAATATTAGAAAAGAATCATATATTCAAAAATTTAAATTTATTCCTTTTAGATTTTTAGAAAACTTTTTTATTCTTTTAAAAGTTAGATCAAAAGGATATAAATCATTTTATACTCATTATGGATATATTTCTGCAATTAATGCGGGAATTATTACTAGATTATTTGGTGGTAAATCATATTATTGGAATTGCGCAATGAATTGGTTATTTAAACCAAAATTTTTTTCTAAATTAGGAATTAATTTAAGTTTAAAATTATCTCATTATTTAGTTACTGGAGGAGAAATTATGAAACAAGGATATTCTAAACACTATAAATTGAAAAAAGAAAAAATTCTTGTAATTCCAAATAGAATCAATTTAAAAAGATTTAAATTTAGAGAAATTAAAAAGCAAAAAAATGTTTTGCTTTTTGTTCATTGGCTATCTAAGAGAAAAGGAGCTGATATGATTACTCAAATAGCTTTAAAATTAAAACCATTAATTAAAGATTTTAAAATTTTAGTTATTGGAGATGGGCCATACAAAGAAAATTTATTAGAAGAGATTGAAGAAAATAAATTAAAGAAATATATTGATTTTATTGGTTTTGTGCCAAACAAAGATATTGTTGAATATTATGAAAAAGCTAATTTATTTATTCTTCCTTCAATGGAAGAAGGATTTCCAATGTCTTTATTAGAGCCAATGGCTATGGGAATTCCTTTTGTTTCTTTTGATGTTGGCGCTGTAAAAGAGATATCTCCAGAAACTGGTCAAAGATTTTTAGTTAAGCCAGGAGATATTGATATGTTTGTTCACAAAATAGAGATTCTTTTAAATGATAAAGAGATTTATGAGAAATTTAAGGAACAAGGATTAGAAAAAATAAAAGAGTATGGAATGGAAAATGTAGTTGAAAGATTTATTAAATTGTTTAAATGAAATTAATTTTAACAACATCACCAAGAGCAGAGGGCGACATTGAAAGAAAGGGTTTGCCATTTCTTGGTATTGGATATATTGCTTCGTATGTAGAAAAAAACACAAATCATGAAGTAGAGATTTTTGATGCTCATACTTATGGATTTACAGCTGTTAAAGCAGCTGAAGAAATATTAAAGAAAAATCCTGATATTGTTGGAGTTCATTCAATTACAGACAATAGATTTAAAGCAATAGATTTAGCTAGAGAGATTAAGAAAGGAAATAAAGATGTAGTCGTTTTATTCGGTGGTCCTCATTTTTCTTTAACAGCTAAAGAAGCTTTAGAAATTATTCCAGAAATAGACTATATTATTCTTGGAGAAGGGGAAAAACCAATTGTTGAATTATTAAATGCATTGGATAATGGTAATTTAGAAAATGTTCCTAGTTTGGCTTATAGGAAAAACAATGAAATTGTAATTAACAAATCTGCAGATTTAATAGAAGATCTTGATTCTTTACCAATGCCTGCTTGGCACTTATTTGATTTAAAAGCTTATAATAAACCAATAGATGGAACAGATGTTAAAGCTATTGGCGTGTTAAGTGGCAGAGGCTGTCCAAATGTTTGTATTTATTGTGCCAATGCAAATAAAAGATTAAGATTAAGAAGTCCTAAGAATTTTATAGATGAGGTTGAGTTTTTATATAATAAATATGGATATAAAGGATTTGATTTTTGGGATGATACAATAACAATGGTTCGTTCTCATTTAGTTGAAATATGTAATGAGGTCATTAAAAGAAAATTAGATATTATTTGGTATGCTCGTGCTAGAGTAAATACAGTTGATAAAGAATTATTAGAAATAATGCACAAAGCTGGTTGTATAAGAATAAGTTTTGGAATTGAGTCTGGTAGTCCTAGAATTTTAAAAGTAATTAAGAAAAATATTACAATTGAACAAGCTAAAAATGCAGTTCAAATGGCTTCTGATGTTGGAATGCATGTTGTAAGTAATTTTATGGTTAATTTACCAGAAGAAAGCGAAGAAGATTTAAAAATGACCGCTGATTTAATAAAAGAATTGAAAAAAATTAAAAATTCTTATCCTTCTTATGGTTTTTCTATTCCTTATCCAGGAACAGAAATGGAATTAATAGCTAGACAAAAAGGAATAATTCCTAAAGATTTTTCTTGGAATAAGCCATATAAAAGTGAAAAATATAAAATAGCTGGAATAGATTCTTCTTTGCCCTTAATGGAATGGAAAGGAGCTGAAATAGAAAAAGTAAAAGCTTTTATGGCTAGAGAATTAGGTGGTAATATAATTAAAAAGGTATTTAAAAAACTTAAAAAAGTAAAATCCTTTAAAGAATTAAAAAACATTGCTAAAACTGGAATTAAATATTTAAAAAAATGATAAAAGATTTAATAAAAGAAACATTAAGAGGAAAAAGTCTTCCTAGAATTCTAATAAACAATAGAATGAAAAAAACACAAGAATTACAAGGAAGAATTTTAGCATTGGCTTCTGGGAATAAGCGACCAAGTGTATATAGATTTCTTAAGATAAATAAAAATGCAAAAATTGTTTCAGTTGATATTTCTAAAGAAAGAAATCCAGACTTTATAGCTGATTTAGAAAAACCATTTCCTTTTAAAAATAATGAATTTGATTGTATAACTTGTTTTAATTTATTGGAACACATTTTTGATCATAAAAATGTAATAAACGAGTCATATAGATCCCTAAAAGAAGGTGGTAGATTTATTGGAACAATTCCTTTTTTGGGGAGTGTTCATGCAGATCCAGATGACTATTTTAGATATACAAAATCAACCTTAGAGAAATTATTTAAAGAATTTAAACAAGTAAATATTGAGGCTTTGGGCTATGGTCCTTTTTCGGTTAATTACTATATGATAGCTTCTGCTTTTCCTAAAATACTTAGAATACCATTGCTTTTTTTTGCGATACTTTCAGATAAAATAGTTGTTAAATTTAAAAAGAATCATGGAAAAGATAAATATGTTTTAATGTATTATTTCGAATGCAAAAAATAATTTATACAGTAAATACAAGAATGCCAACTGAAATGGCGCATGGGCTTCAAATAATGAAAATGTGTGAAGCTTTTGTAAAAAATGGAGCTGAATTGGAATTAATTATTCCTAAAAGATTTTCTATTTCTAATTTAGGCAAAAGAGATCCTTTTGATTATTACAAAGTAGAAAAATGTTTTAAAATTAAAAAAATATTTTGTTTTGATTTAACTCCTTTGAATAGATTTCTAGGCCCTGTTTCTTTTTTAATTCAAACTCTAAGTTTTTCTTTTTTCTCTTTTATATATGTTTTGTCTAAAAAAACAAACTTAATTTATTCTCGTGATAGATTTAGTTTATTTTTTATTGGGTTTTTTAAAAAAAATATTATTTTTGAAATTCATAAAATTCATAGATATTTAGATATTAGTATAGCAAAAAAAGTTAAAAAGATTATTGTTGTTACAAGAGGTTTAAAAAAAGATTTAATTAAGA
>JBDREW010000054.1:0-2611 GCA_043819385.1 Candidatus Nealsoniibacteriota bacterium
GTATATACATGAAATATTACAATAAAAAAAGACGCCAATGGAAATTAAAAAAGATGACACCTGTACAATACAGAAATCATCTTTTGTCTCGGAATACATAGCTGTTTTTTAAAAGTGTCTACTAATTGGGTCCCACATCAACACCCTATTTTTTTTGATTTCAATCGACAAATTATAGATTTATGTGTTAGGATATAAATAGTGATTGTTCTTTAACAAAAGAGAGGTGAAAAATGGGTTGGAAATCATTTTTAATGGACTGTAGAGAAGAGGAAGCAAAACATGAATCTGATCGAATATGGATATCGAGAGTAATAGAAGAAAGATCAGAAAAACGAAGAAAAGAGAATGGCATTGATAATAAAAAAGATGATTATATGCGCTATATATATTTTAAATATACAATATATACAATACTAATTATTATATTATTAGCTATATTAATTCTAACCACCTAATCTTGTTTTTTTTAATTATTAAAAGAATAAAAGGGAATAAAAGGAATAAAAGGGGTCAGGTACCTTTTTAGAATAGGGGATTGATAAAAGGAAACTCTTAATTATTAAAAAATCGCTAAAAATATATTTAGCGATTTTTGATTTTATTTTTTAAACAAGTTTCTTTTCCAAATTTTCTATTCGTTGTTCTAATCTATTTATATGTTCTTTTGTTATAGTTAATTCTTGTTCTAATTTATCTACTATTTTTATAAAACCATCAACAGCATCATAAAGTTGATTTAGTTTATTTTTTATTTCTTGTCTTTCTGTTTTTGCTTCTTTTAATTCTTCTTTAATATTAATAAATTCAATATCAAATCTTTCATTAGTTTTATCAAATCTTTCATTCATTTTATTGAATTTTTCATCTATTTTATCAAATTTTTCTCCTAAAAATTGAACTAGTTCTCCGTTCATAATTTTTATTATTTTTCTTTATATATTTTCATTATAGTTTATTAAGTTTTTGTGTCAAATTTTTTAATTATAATAAAAAGCCCGTCTTTATTTAAGACGGGTTTTGTTTGTATTTTTTTATGTTTGTGCTTTTTCAGAAGTTTCTTGTTTTTTTGGTTTGTATGGTTCTCTCATCATTTTTCTGAAAAGACCATTAGAAAATGGTCTTATTTGTCCGTTTCCTTGTTGATTAAAAATATTAAATTTTATATGAAGATCATTTATGCTTTCCCATAGAAATTTTAAAAAAGCAAATGATGGACATTGAATTAAATTATGTCTTTTTTTATCTGAACAGGGAGAATTGCGTCTGGTGTCAATAATCCCACCTATTTCTTCTAGCTCTCTCATAATTATATTATTAGTAAAAGAATCTAAGGGCTCAACATACCAGATACATTCTATTTTTCTTGTCATTTTTTTCTCCTTTTGAGTTTTTAAAGTACTTTATTATATTATGTATTTTTTATTTAGATTTGTCAAATTAGATTAAGATATGTTAAAATATTCTTAATGTTATTTTTAAAAAATTTAAAAAAAGAATTAAGAAGTAAAGCAAGTTTTGAAAATAAAGAAAATCTTCAAAGGTTTTTTAAAACTGGAAAAGGGGAATATGGACAGGGGGATATATTTTTGGCAGTTAAAGTTCCTGAAATAAGAAAAATAGCTAAAAAGTATAAAGAACTTGATTTTTTAGATATTGAAAAATTACTTCATTCAAAAATTCATGAAGAAAGATTACTTTCTCTTTTTATTTTAATTTTTCAGTTTCAAAAAGCAGATGAACAGGGAAGAAATAGAATTTTCAAATTATATCTTGAAAATACTAAATATATTAATAATTGGGATTTAGTTGATTTATCAGCTTATCAAATAATTGGTACTTATCTTGAAAATAAAAATAGGGATGTATTGTATAAATTAGCAAAATCAGAAAGTTTATGGGAAAAAAGAATATCAATAATCTCTTGTTTTAGTTTTATCAGAAATAATGATTTTAGAGATGCTCTTAAAATATCTAAAATTCTTTTAAAAGATAAGCACGACTTAATTCATAAAGCAGTTGGCTGGATGTTAAGAGAGATTGGGAAAAAAGATATAAACACAGAAGAAGAATTTTTAAAGAGATATTATAAAGGAATGCCAAGAACAATGTTAAGGTATGCTATTGAAAGATTTTCAGAAATAAAAAGACAAGCATATCTTAAAAACAAAATTTGATTTTTTTTAAAATTTATATTAATATAAAAGAAATTAGTTCTTTTCAAAAGGAGTTTTAAAATGAATAATATGGATTGGCTTCAAAGAACTATGGATTTAGTAAGAAGTCAAGATATTTTTTGTCCTGTTCATATGATAGTTAATATGAATGTATTAAGTACTGATTTGTCTAAAAATAGAGAGCATACCATAATTTATAGTTGCCCAATTTGCAAAAGTATCAGAATAGCTTTTTTTTCTGAAGATAAACAAAAAATTATTTGGACAAATGAAATTAATACATTATCAGAAAAAGTTTTTTCTTAAATTGTTTATTTAAAAATATCCTTGCACAAAACAAATTGCAAGGATTTTATTTTTTTTATTTTATATGGTAAGATTTATTTATAATAAATTTAAAAATTAGATAATTATATGAAAAATATTATTTTATC
>JBDREW010000055.1:0-11873 GCA_043819385.1 Candidatus Nealsoniibacteriota bacterium
GCTTCGCTCGTCAGAACCTTGATTCGCTAAGGTAAAATCATATATTCTTGAATTAAGAACCTAACTCGCTTCGCTCGTCAGAACCTTGATTCGCTAAGGTAAAATCATATATTCTTAAATTAAAAATTAAATAAAATCAAAAGACAAAACAAAAAAGTGGTTTTATCCACTTTTTTGTTTTGTTTATATTTAGTATAATGAATTAATATGTATATTCCGATTGAAATTTCTGCAAAGCATATTCACTTATGTCAAAGGGATTTGGATAAGCTTTTTGGTAGGGGATATAAATTGAAAAAATTAAGAAATCTTACTTTGCCAAAAGAGTATGCTTGTAAAGAAGTTTTAGATATTAAAATAGAAAAAAAAGTATTAGAGAGAGTAAGAGTTGTTGGGCCAGTTAGGGAAAATACACAAGCTGAAATATCTATGACAGATGCTGTTAAATTAGGTATAAATCCACCTATAAATGAATCAGGTGATTTAAGAAATAGTGTAGGAGCTATTTTGATTGGACCAAAAGGAAAAGTTAAGATTAAAAAAGGAGTGATTGTAGCTTGGAGACATATTCATTGTAACTCAAAAGAGGCAGAAAAATTAGGTATTAGAAATAAGCAATTGATTTCAGTAGAAGTTAAAGGGAAAAGAGCAATAACTTTTCATAATATTATAGTAAGAATAAAAGATAATTATAAATTGTCTATGCATCTTGATACTGATGAGGGAAACGCTGGAGGGATAAATAAGAAAACAAAAGGAATATTATTGAAATAAATATAGGAAAGGGATAGAAAAATGAAAAATCAAAAATCAAAATGGAGGGAGAGGGGAAAAGCTGGGAAGAGCCCCGACCTCTTTAGAGAGGAGAAAAGAAGCTGGTAGAGGTCGGGTCTCGGGGGAGGAGAGGGATAGAAAAATTAAAAATCAAAAATCAAAATGGAGGGAGAGGGGAAAAGCTGGTAAGAGCCCCGACCTCTTTAGAGAGGAGAAAAGAAGCTGGTAGAGGTCGGGTCTCGGAGAGGGAGGGAATTGTAAATTAAAAATTATTATTTATACATGATACTTATTCTAAATTGTGGAAGTCAATCAATTAAATGGAAATTGTTTGATAAAAATTTAAATATAAAAGAAAAAGGGAAAGAACAAGTGTTTTTGTCTATGAGATATAAAGGATTATTGTTTAAGATTTTAAAAGAGTTAAAAGATAAAGAAATAGATGTAATAGGACATAGAGTTGTTCATGGCGGAGATGAATATAGAAAGCCAGTAAGAATAAATAATAATGTTTTAAGAGAAATAAAAAGGTTTAGTCAATTTGCTCCATTACATAATCCTTATAATTTATTAGGAATAAAGGTAGCAAAAAAGATTTTTCCTAAAATAAGACAAATTGCTGTTTTTGACACAGAATTTTTTATTGATTTACCAGAAAAAGCAAGTATTTATCCATTGCCAAGAAAAATAACTAAAAAATATAATTTTAAGAAATTTGGTTTTCATGGAATTTCTCATCAATATGCAAGTATAGAGGCATCTAAAAAAATAAAAAAACCATTTAATAAATTAAATATTATTAGTTGTCATTTAGGTGGAGGAGCAAGTATTAGCGCTATAAAAAATGGAAAAGCAATTGATACTTCAATGGGATTTACTCCAATGGAGGGTTTGATGATGATGACAAGAGCAGGTGATATAGATCCTGGGATTGTAGTAAAACTTAATCAAAATATTTATTTTAAAAAAGTTAATAAAATACTGAATTCAAGGTCTGGATTTAAGGGGATGTTAGGATTATCTAATATGAAAGAAATAGTAAAATCTAGTACAAAGAGTAAAAAAACAAAATTAGCTTTGGATATGTATATTTATAGAATTCAAAAATATATTGGTTCTTATTTTGCTATTTTAGGGGGTTGTGATTTATTAGTTTTTACTGGTGCGATTGGTTGGGAAGATGGCAAAAAAAGAATTAAAAATATGATTTTAAAAGATTTACATTTTTTAAATAAAAGCAAGGTCGTAGCTATTGAGCCAAATGAAGAATTAGCAATAGCTCAAAAAATCAAAAATATATAATAATTTTATGCGGATTCTTATTAGTATAAATTAGTATCATTGGTATGTTATTCGTATATTAGTATCGTTTATTTATTATGAAAAAGATTTTAATAGCAATTGATAATGATTTTATAAGGGAAACATATGAAGAAGTTTTTAAAACAGAAGGTTTTGAAGTATTTGTAACTAAAAGTGGAATTGAAGCAATAGATTTAGCTAAAGAAAAGAAACCAGATGTTATTATGGCTGATATTGCTTTTGATGGAATGAAAGATTTTGAATTACTTGAAAAATTTAAAAAAGACCAGTCATTAAAAGGAATTCCGGTTATTGTCTTTGCTCAATTAGAGCAAAGAGAAGTAAGACAGAAAGCAATGGATTTAGAAGCAAGGGATTTTATTACGGCTGCAGGTGTTGCTCCGGGTGAAGTTGTAAGAAGAGTAAAAATTATTTTAGGAGAACAAAAAAGTTATAGAATTAAAATTCAAATGTCAGAGGATATTAGCAGATTGCAAAGAGATTTAGAATTTCCAGGAGAAGGCCTTAAATGTTCTAAATGTGGGGCTACGCTTGAATTATATTTAATTAGAGATTTGATAATAGGGAATAATCATTTTATAACATCGTTTGTCTGTCCTGAATGTGGAGAACATTAATAAATAATTTTCAATTTTCCTTTGCCCGCATCGCTATGCGAGCAGGTGAGTTTGCTCGCTTGCGAAGCGTTGCAGGCGGGAATAATAAATAACTTAAAATAATAATTTACTAAATAATTATGAATAAAAAACAAGAAAATATATTGTGGCTTAAAGATATTGATTATAATGATGTGCCATTAGTAGGAGGAAAAAATGCTTCTTTGGGAGAAATGTATGGAGCACTTATTAAAAAAGGAATTAATATTCCAGATGGTTTTGCTTTTACTACTAAGGCATATTGGTCATTTATGAAAGAAAATGGAATTCATAAAGAATTAAAAGAAATATTTAAAACATTTAATCCAGAAAGTATTAAAAGTTTGCAGGAAGTTGGCAGAAAATCACGGGAATTATTTTTAAAATCTAATTTTCCAAAAGATGTTGAAGAGGAAATTTTAAAAGCATATCAAAAATTAGAAAAAAAATATGGCAAAAATTTAGATGTGGCAGTAAGATCTTCAGGGGTTTGTGAAGATATGCCAAATGCTTCTTTTGCAGGTCAATTTGAATCTTTTTTGAACATAAGGGGAAAGGAAAATTTACTTAGAGTGATAAAAGGATGTTTAGCTTCTGCTTTTGGTGATAGAGTTATTGCATATAGAGAAGAAAAGAAAATACCTCATTTAAAATTTGCTTTATCAATTGGAGTTATTAAAATGGTAAGGTCAGATTTATCTTCTTCAGGTGTTATGTTTACCCTTGATACTGAAACAGGATTTGGTAATGTTGTTTTAATAAATTCAATATGGGGAATAGGGGAAATGATTGTAAAGGGCTTGATTACTCCAGATGAATTTTATGTATTTAAACCAACTTTAAAGAAAGGGTTTAAATCAATAATTGTTAAAAATTTAGGTAGAAAGAACAAAAAATATATTTATGCTGAAAAAGGTGGATTAAAAGAAGTTGTTGTTAATCCAAAAGAGCAATTAAAATTTTCTATTAATGATAAAGAGATTCTAACTTTAGCAAAATGGGCTGTTCAAATTGAAGAACATTATTCAAAAAGAGCTAAAAAATGGATGCCTCAAGACCTTGAATGGGCAAAAGATGGAAAAACAGGAGAACTTTTTATTGTTCAATCAAGGCCAGAAACTATTTATGGAGCAAAAGTTAGCCAAAGTTATGAAGAATATGAAGTTCAGACAAAAAAGAAGCCAATTTTAAAAGGTATTGCTATTGGGGATAAAATAGGTATTGGAAAAGTAAGGATAATTTCTGATGTTTCAAAAATTAGTGAATTTAAAAAAGGAGAAGTTTTAGTTACGAAAATGACAGATCCTGATTGGGTTCCAATTATGAGAATTGCTTCTGCAATTGTGACAAATGAAGGTGGTAAGACCGCTCATGCTGCAATTGTAAGTAGAGAATTAGGTATTCCAGCAATTGTTGGAACAGAAAAAGGAACTGAAATTTTAAAAAACAATCAATTAATTACAGTTGATTGTACGCAAGGATTAAATGGCAGGATTTTTGAGGGTAATATTCCATATAAAGTTAAAAAGTATAATTTAAGAAAAATTCCAAAATTGAGAACAAAAATAATGATGAATATTGGAGCGCCAGAACTTGCTTTTAAATCATCATTTTTGCCTAATTCAGGGGTTGGATTAGCACGAGAGGAATTTATTATTGCTGAAAAAATAAAAGTCCATCCCTTGGCTCTTTATAATTTTGATAAAATAAAAGATAAAGAATTAAAAGCAAAAATTAATAAAATTACAATTGAACATAAAGACAAGAAAGAATATTTTATTAAAGAATTAGCAGAGGGGATTGCTCAAATTGGTTCTGCTTTTTATCCAAAAGAAGTAATTGTTAGATTATCTGATTTTAAAACAAATGAATATAAGAATTTAGTTGGAGGAGCTCTTTATGAAGGCGATGAATCAAATCCAATGATGGGTTTTAGGGGAGCGAGTAGATATCTTGATAAAACATACCAACCAGCTTTTCAAATGGAATTAGAAGCAATAAAAAGAGTCAGAAATGTTTTTGGATTAAATAACATAACTTTAATGATTCCATTTTGTAGAACAATTGAAGAAGGTAAAGGAGTTTTAGCCCTTATTAAAAAAAGTGGTTTGAAAAAAGGCAAAAATGGACTAAAAATATATGTAATGTGTGAAATACCTTCAAATATTCTTTTAGCTGAAGAGTTTTTAAAGGATTTTGATGGAATGAGTATTGGTTCTAATGATTTAACTCAATTAACGTTAGGTCTTGATAGAGATAATGGACAAATTGCTTATGTTGGAGATGAACGAAATCCAGCAGTAAAAAAATTAATTAAAAGAGTAATTGAGATTTGCAAGAAAAAGAAAAAATATATAGGATTGTGTGGCCAGGGTCCATCGGATTTACCCGATTTTGCTGAATTTTTAGTAGAACAAAAAATTGAAAGTATGTCATTAAATCCTGATACAATAATAAAAACATATTTGATAGTTTCTAAAAAAGAGAAGAAATCTTAAATTAATAATTAATTAAAAATATATGGATATCAAAAAAAAGAAAAGGAGTAAACAAGATTTTAGAAGTTGGGCAAATAAAGGTATTGCTACACCGTTTGCTATTTTAATAATAATTATTTCAGCTGTTGTATTAGTTGGAGGTGTTTTTGCTTATAATTATTACGTGGATTTGAATCAAAAGAATGATTTAACTAATTTAAATATAGATTTAGGGAATGGGGGAGTAGAAGTTTCAAACAAAACAGATGAAACTGAGGATTGGGAAACATATAGAAATGAAGAATATAGGTTTGAAATGAAGTATCCGTCAACTTTATCTCCAAAAATAGAATCTCTTCCTGATGATATTCTTTCTTTAGGGTTTGAGAATAATAATGGAATACTTACAAGTTTCTTTTGGCTTTATGCTGGTAGTAATGATAAAGAAAAAATAATTTTAATAGTAAATTCAGGATTTCCAACTAATAATGAGATTATTAGTAGAAGCGTAGTAGATATTAACGGGTTAGAATGGAATATAATAGAAGAGAATAATACAAATACAAAAGGTATAGAAAATGTCTCAACATCAAAAGCATATATAGAAAAAGGGGATTTTACATATATTATTATGTGTCGTGATTGTAATATTAATATTTTTGGGGAATCTGCTGTTGAAAGAAAAGAAATATTTGAACAAATAGTTTCTAATTTTAAATTTATTAAATAAGAAGTTATAATTTATAAAAAAATGTTAATTCAACCTAGGAAAACTAATTGGGGATATATTTTAATTATTTTGGTATTAGCTGGTTTGGTTTCTGGTGGGAGTTTTTATTTTACTAAAAAAATATTTGAAGGAAAACAAACAAAAGATATTGTTTTTGTTGATAACAGTAAAATAAATAATCAAAAAGAAATAAATAATATACAAAGTGAATATAAATTAAAAAATAGTTTAGAAGATGAATTTAAATTTTGTAAGGAAGCAGAAACTAATTTTGAAAAAGAAGATTGTTATTTTTATCTTGCTTTAATTATTGAAGAAAGAAAAATATGCGATAATATATTAACAGATAGTTATCAATATCATTGTAAAGCAGTTCTTTCAAAAGATTTTAAAGAATGTGATAAAATAGATACAAAAGATGAAAAGATATTTTGTAAAGCAGTGGTAGAAAGAGATTTAGAAATGTGTTCTGAAGATAATATAGATGATTGTTCTTTTTCTTTAACATTACATAATAGTTTATTGGATAAAAATAGTTCTCTTTGTGATATAATGCCTGATATTAATCAAGATTATAATAAAGATGTTTGTTTTGAGGTTTACAATGATTTAATGGAAAGTTATTTTGATATTAAAATTAAAAATTGAAATAGGGAGAGAAGAAAGAGGGGAAGTTGGGAAGAGCCCCGACCTCTCTTCGAGAGGGAGAAGAAGTTTTTTAGAGAGGTCGGGTCTCGAAGAGAGAATAGTAAAAAAAGTTGATTTTAAAATAACAAAAGATAAAATATTTTTAACATTTAATAATTTTGATTTTTAATCTGTCATTTTGATTTTTAATTTTTAATTTTTAATTTTTATTATTATGTATGATATAATTACATTTGGGTCAGCTACTTGGGATATTTTTATGAAAACTGATAAGTTTCAAGTAGTAAAAAATAAAAGCTTTATTACAGGCAAAGGGCTTTGTCTTAGTTTAGGTTCTAAAATTAATATTGACCAAATAGCTTTTTCTTCTGGTGGTGGTGGAACAAATAGTGCTGTGACATTTGCTAATCAAGGATTTAAAACAGCTTATTCTGGAATGGTTGGAAATGATATTGGGGGAGATAAAATAATTGATGAGTTAAAAGGAAACAATGTAGATACTAAATTTATTGTAAAAACAAGTATAAAATCAACAAATCATTCAGTTGTTTTAAGTGATAAAGGAAAAAGAACTATTTTAGTTTATCGTGGCGCTTCAGAATTATTATCTAAGAGAGATATCCAATGGAATAAATTAAAAACAAAATGGTTTTATTTAGCTCCATTATCAGGTATGCTTGCTGGATTTTCAAAAGATATAGTTGATTTTGCACATAAAAATAAAATAAAAGTTGCTTTTAATCCTGGAACTACTCAACTTTCTTTGTCTTCAAAAATATTAAAAGAAATTTTAGAAAAAGTTGATATTTTAATTTTAAATCAAGAAGAAGCGTCTTTATTAACTGGTATTCCTTTTGAAAAAGAAAAAGAAATATTTAAGAAAATTGACCAAATCTGTCCTGGAATTGCTATAATGACAAAAGGAAATAATGGAGTAGTTGTTTCAGACGGAAAAAATATATATAAAGCAAAGCCCTTAAAAATAAAAGTTGTAGATGAAACAGGAGCAGGGGATTCTTTTAGTGCAGGATTTGTAACAGGATTTATAAATTCAGGGGGGGATATTGAATCAGCTATTCAATTTGGTATAGCTAATGCTAATGCTTGTTTATCTGGTTTAGGGTCAAAATCTAATTTACTTAAAAAAGGAGATAAATTTGCTAAAATATCAATTAAAAAAGAACTTTGTTCTGAAAATGGACTTTGCAAAACTAAATAATTATTTTTATGGATTTAAAGGAATATTTTAAAAAAGCACAGAAACAAAAATGGGCAATTGGTCAATTTAATTTTTCAACTCTTGAACAACTAAGAGCAATTTTTGCTTCTGCTCAAAAAACAAAAAGTCCAATTATTTTAGGAACATCGCAAGGGGAGAGTAATTTTTTAGGATTAAAGGAAATTGTTGCTTTGACAGAAATTTCTAAAATTAAGTATAATGTTCCGGCTTTTTTAAATTTTGACCATGGAAAAGATTTGAAAGTTTTGAAATCAGCAATTGATTTTGGATATTCGGCAGTTCATTTTGATGGCTCTGAGTTATCTTTTAAAAAAAATATAGAGCAAACAAAAAAAATAGTTGAATATGCGCACAAAAGAGGTGTTTTAGTTGAGGGAGAGTTGGGTCATATTACGGGTCAATCAAAACAGCATTTAGGAAAAATAAAAATTAAAAAAGAAGATTTAACATTAGTTGACCAAGTAAATCAGTTTATAAAACAAACAAAAGTAGATACTTTGGCAGTTTCTATTGGAAATTTTCATGGAGTTTCTAAAGAATCACCTAACCTTGATTTAGAATTATTAAAAGAAATTCAGGAACAAACAAAAACATTTTTAGTTTTACATGGTGGTTCAGGTATTTCATCAATAGATATTAAAAAAACTATTAAACTTGGGATTGTTAAAATTAATGTTAATACTGAATTAAGAATGATTTGGAAAGAATCTTTGGAAAAATCTTTAAGAGATAAAAAAATTAATACTAAACCATATAGTATATTATCAAATGTCGAAAATTTAATGGAGAAAAAAGTTATTGAAAAAATTAAATTATTTGGAAGTAATAATAAATATGAAAAATAATTTGACAATAATATTATTAATAGTTATACTTCTTATCACAGCTATTGGATTAACTATTATTGGTGGGTTTTTTAAAGATAATGCAATTAAAGAAATAAAAATTAGCACTGAGAAAAATGAGTATAAAATTGATGATATTTTAAAATTAAATATTGAGAATAATTTAGAAGAAAAAGCTTGTTTTTCTTCAGAAAATTGTTTTCCATTTTATTTAGAAAAGAAAAATAATTCTAAATGGGAAATTTATTTATTTCCCGAATGTAAAGAAGAAAATTTAATTGAGAAGTGTATTGAAACAAAAGAAGTTAAAGGTTTTGAGCTTATATCTTTTTCATCTTTACCTATTTTAGAGTCAATTGAATCTGGGATTTATAGAATTGCAGTGCCTATTTGTGAAAATTGTAATATAGGAGATTCTTTTAATGAAACACAACGTTTTTATTCTAATGAATTTGAAATTAAATAAAAAATATCCATAATTTTTAAATTATTTAAGTTAAACAAAAAATTTAAATTATTTATAAATTTATAATAAATATGAAAATTATTTTTGAACTTGAAAAATGTAGTGGTTGTGGTTCTTGCGCAGCACTTTGTCATAAAAAATGGGAATTAAAAGAAGATGGAAAATCTCAACTTTTAGGGTCTAAAAAAAATTCAGAAACTAATAATTTTGAAAAAGAGATTACAGAAAAAAATTGTAATCAAGAAGCATCTGATAGTTGTCCAGTTCAAATTATCCATATAGAGAAGTAAAATTTTTAATTTCTAATTTTTAATTTTGAATGAATTTTAAATGATTTAATTTTGAATTTTAATACTTAATACTTAATACTTAATACAATGTTACTTTTACAAGCTAAAATTCGTGAAGGCAAAGATAGGCCAGAAATTCTAAGAAAACAGGGTATTCTACCTGCTGTTTTGTATGGTTCAGAAATTAAATCTCAATCCGTTCAAGTAGATTTAAAACAATTTGAAAAAATATTTGATAAGGCCGGAGAAAGTTCTTTAATTACTCTTAAAACAGAGAATAAAGAGTTTATGGTTTTAATTCATGAGATACAAAAAGATCCTGTTTCTAGTCAAATTACTCATGTTGATTTTTATCAACCAATATTGACTGAAGAAGTTGAAGCAACTGTTCCTCTTATTTTTGAAGGAGAAGCATTAGCTGTTAAAGATTTAGGCGGAACATTAGTAAAAGAGGCTCAAGAATTAACAGTTAAAGCATTGCCTCAAAATCTTCCCCATGATATTAAAATAAATGTAGAAATTTTAAAAACATTTGAAGATGAAATTTTAGTAAAAGATATAAAGTTGACTGAGGGAGTTAAAATTATAAAAGAACCAGAAGCTCTTATTGTTAAGGTTTCTCCTCCTCAAAAAGAAGAAGAAGAATTTGAAAAACCAGCTGATGAAGAGGCAGAAAAAGTAGAAGGAGCAGAAGGAGAAGAAAAGACAGAAGGGGAAAATAAAGAAGAAGAAGTAAAAGAACCCGACAAAAGTTCTTCTTAAAAGAATATTTAGACGGGCAAGGCCCACTATCAATTCTTTACGTAGTAATGCGGGCATGGGAAATTAATAATTATTAAAGTAATTTTTATATATGTTTTCTTATATCCCAAAAATATTAATATTTTTTATTTTAATCTCGGCTTTGATTTTGCCGGGATTTATTTTTGCAGAAGATTTAGAAAAAAAATGTTTAGATTTATCTATAAAAGGATGTGTTGATTTAAGTAAAGATGTATGCAAAGTAGAACTTCAAGAATGTGAAAAATATTATACAGCAGAAAGTCAGAAAATTCAAAATGATATAAATATAACAGCAGGTGAGAAAAAAACTCTTCAAAGTAAAATTTCTGGCTTAAATAATAAAATTAAAGATTTAAATTATCAAATTAATAAAAGTAATTTGATTATTAAAGATTTAGGAGTGCAAATTGGAGACACTGAAACGTCTATTATTAAAAGTGTTTCAACTATTGAAGAATCAAGAAATAAATTAGCAGTTATTTTGAGAACAATATATGAAGAAGATGAAAAACCAATTGTTGAAATTTTATTAACAGAGCCAGATCTTTCAAGTTTTTTTGATAATATAATTGCTTTAGAGATTTTAAATTCTAAAAATAAAGATCTTTTGTTTGATATTAAATCTTTAAAATCTAATTTAGAAGTTCAAAAAGTAAGTTTAGATGAAGAAAAAGTTGATTTAGAAGAAGTTGTAAAAATGAAAGAACTTCAAAAAGGACAGAATGCTGAAGCAAAAGGAGAGCAAGAATATTATTTAGGATTAACTGAAGCACAATATCAACAAAAAATAAATGAAAAAGCAGATGTTGATAGAAAAGCAGCTGAAATTAGAAGTAGGATTTTTGAATTAGTTGGAGTAACAAAAGCTCCTACATTTGGAGAGGCATATCAAATGGCAAAAAATGTTGAATCATTATTAGGAGTAAGACCTGCCTTAGTTTTAGCTGTTTTACAACAAGAATCAGCAATTGGAAAAAATGTTGGCCAATGTTATTTAAAAAATTCTGCTACAGGAGATGGAATAGTAATTAATTCAGGGAAATTTGTTTCAAAAGTAATGAAACCGACAAGAGATGTCTCTCCCTTTTTAACAATTACGCAAGATTTAGGCAGAGATCCATTTACAACCCCTGTTTCTTGTCCAATGAGTTTTGGATATGGTGGAGCAATGGGACCAGCTCAATTTATTCCTTCTACTTGGATATTGTATAAAGAAAAATTGAAAAATGTATTAGGCAGGTCTGCTGACCCTTGGAATATTCAAGATGCTTTTACAGCTTCTGGTCTTTATTTAGCAGATAATGGGGCATCAGCTCAAACATATAATTCTGAATGGAGGGCAGCAATGATTTATTTTTCTGGTTCTACAAATCCTAAATATAGCTTTTATGGCAATTCAGTAATGAATACAGCAGCTGGCTTCCAAAAAGATATTGAAGCTCTTGAAGCGTCAAATAAATAAGAATTAGGTGGTATTAAGTATAAAGTAGATAGTATTGTGTATTAAACAAAAAATAGGGGATAATGAACTGGGCCCCAAAAAGTAGACACAATTAAGTGTCTACTTTTTCTATTAAGTCGTTTATGTATATAATAGAATAATAATTAAAGAATAATAAAATAATATGTTTAATCAAGAACAAATCAAGGAATTATTAAAGA
>JBDREW010000056.1:0-2552 GCA_043819385.1 Candidatus Nealsoniibacteriota bacterium
AAGAGGCATTTTTTGATAATTTTCAGGATGAGAATCAAGATATATTTTTGCAAAATAGGCAAAACAGAATATTATTATTAGAAAAACTCCAAGATAAATTTTTATTTTTTTAAATTTAGAATTAGGATAAGCAAAGATAAGCCATAAAAATCCAATAATTAATCCTATTAAAGCACCTCTTGATTGTGTTAAAAATATATTAACAAAAAGAAATAAAAAAAATGAAGAAAAATAAAAAGCTTTTTGATATTTATTTTTTGTTTTTAATCCTAAAACTAAAGTAATAAAAGTAAGCAAAATAAGGTATATTGCTAAAAGAAGCGGGTTTCCCATTGTGGATATAGGTCTATTTGAAAAAGAAATAAAGAACTTACTAAGGATTCCGAATTGTTGGAAAATAGCAAGAATAGAAACAGGGATTCCAATAAAAATTGAAAAGTTTAAAATTTTAATCCAATCTTTTCTTTTAATAATTAAAAAAGCTAAAATAGCAAAGATAATATAAAAAGAGAAATTAACAAAACCTCCGTTTCTATTAGGATCTCCCCATAAACTAAAATGAAAATTAAGAGAAAATATTGTTGCCAATAAATAGCTTAAAAAAAGAGCGACTAAAGTCCAAAATAAAATAGAAATAGATTTTATCTTGGCCTTTAAATAAGATAAATTAATTCTATTAGAGATAGTATCCCAAACAAAAATAATTATCATTAAAGAGAGAATTATTCTAAAAAATATTGCTTTTCCCCAATCATTTGGATCACTCCAAAAGGGAGTAACGTTTAGTATTTGCAATATAATTAAGAAAAACCCTGTTAAAAGTAATGAATATAAAATATTTTGTTTTATGTTCTGGAAAATATTTTTTATAAAACTAATAAACATATTTTTTATTTTAAAATTTTTAAAAATTGTTTGACATCTTCTTCAATTTTTTGTTGAATGTTTTTAGGCAAAGAGGGGATAAGTTCTAATATTTTTAGAACTTGTTCTCTTGCTTTTTCCATTTCTTCTATTTCTTTATAAGAAGTTGCTAAGGAAGCATATAATTGAGCTTTTTCTAAAGGATCAGCTGTTATTGGTATTAATTTCGGATAAGTTTCAATTAAACCATTATAATCATTATTTCTTATATACATATTTACTACTTCTTGTAGAGATTCTATTGATTCAATTTTACAATTATTTTCTTTAGCAATTTTTGAATAATATTCAAATTCTTGATAATCTTTTTGATATCCCTTATTCAAAGCCATATACCAAGAACAACGGCAGTAAAATGGATTAAGATTGATACATTTTTCTAAATTTTTTTCTGCTTTTAAATATTGCCCAGTTATAGTTTGAGTATCTGCCCAGTCCTTTAATATTAATTGACGTTTAGGACTTAATTCTAAAGCTTTTTTGAAAAAATAATCTGACTGTTCTTTTAATTTTAAATTTTCCTCTGTTTCAATAAAAATATTTTCAGTTAATTTGTTTTTTTCTTTAATTAAGATATTAATATATTCTCCTGCTAAAATAAAATTTAAAACATGTTTTGGATTTTTTTCTATATTTTTTTCAAGCAATTGAATATTTTGTCTTAAAAGATCTTCTGATTTTTCATTTTTTATTTTAGTAAGACATCTATAAATAATAGATGCTTTTTTTTGTCTTAAATAATTGTCTATAATTCCATTTGATTTTAAAAGATGAATTTTATTTATAATATTTAATGCTTTTTCACATTCTTTTTCTTGCCATGAGTTTGCATACAATAAAGCTAAATTTATTTCTTTATTAAGATAAAGGGGCTTTAAATTATAATTATAAATAAATTGAAGTGTGATTAAAAGAATAATAATTATTATAGTGTATCTTAATTTATACAATTTATAGGATATTTTGTCCAATTTTTTTTCTTCTTTAAAGCTAATTAAATTAGATTGTTCTATCAAATATAAAGAATAACCTATTAAAAGAAAAGATATTATATAGGTACTAACACTATCAAAACTTACTAAAAGAGTTGTAAAATAGGCCAAGAAAGTTGCTTGTAATCCATGACAAATTAAACTTATTTTAGGATTTTTTCTTTTAGTTTTTTGTAATTGCCAAATTAAATATCCAAAGAAATAAAAATAAATTAATAAAGTAATAATGCCAGCCGTAACAGTTATTTCGAAAATAAAATTATGAGCTCGGTCAAACCATTCTCTTGAATAACCTTCTGGTTCAAGTTCGCCTATTTTTGGTAAAGAAGGATTATAATATTTGTCAAAAGCAATTATAAAATTTTCAGGACCCCAGCCCAATATTGGTTTTTCTTTAATAGCATTTAAAGAAATTTTCCAGATAGATATTCTGGATTCTGCACTTTTAGGCCCTTCAAACATATTCAAAGATCTATCAATTGTATTAGCCACAAGAAGAGGCATTTTTTGATAATTTTCAGGATGAGAATCAAGATATATTTTTGCAAAATAGGCAAAACAGAATATTATTATTAGAAAAACTCCAAGATAAATTTTTATTTTTTTAAATTTAGAATTAGGATAAGCAAAGATAAG
>JBDREW010000057.1:0-23714 GCA_043819385.1 Candidatus Nealsoniibacteriota bacterium
AAAATAAATTATGTTAAAAATTACTAAAAAAGATATACAAAAAATTAATCATTTCAGAAATCTTTTTCCAAAAGAAATAAATATTGGACTTCATCTTTGCGAAGATGAGGGAAATTATACTATTAAAATTTTGGAATTTCCTAATGCTATTACGCAAGCAGAAAATCTTGATGATTTAATTACTATGGTTAGTGATTGTGTGGCAACTATTCTTGATATTCCTCAAAAATATTTACATTATATGCCTCGTTATCTTCCATCTATTTCACTTGCGCAATATATGAATGCTTTTCCTAAAAATAAAATTATGGAAAAGGGCGAATTATTAATAGAGGAAAAATGCTGTTTAAAATGAATATAGCCAATTGTTCGTGGAAAAAACTTGTTAACCTTGCCAAAAAATGTGGATTTTATATTAAAGAAGGAGGAAATCATACAAAAGTAGAAAACAAAGAAGGAAAATTTATTACAACAATTCCAAGAAAAAACAGATTGAATAAACATACTGTTAACGGAATAATTAAAAGATTTAAAGAATGTGGTTGTATGATTTCTATTTAATAATATTTTAGGTCAGAAATAATTTTTGACTTTTAAACTTGACAGGTTGCCTGGGTTTGTTATTCTTAAAGTAGATATAAATAATATGTGTATAAAACAAAATAACATTATTATCGAAATTATTATTAACCTCTTTTGAGAAAGAGATAAGTTGAGTTCTGTCTATATCTTCAACATACCTCTTTCTCGCAAGAGGTTTTTTGTTGCTTTTTTTCACATTTCTTTATTTTTATTGAAAAATGAGATTAGCGACAAGGGTTCTTTAACATTTGAAAAGGGAAAAGGGACTATTGTGATGGAAAACATGGGCATGGATTTTGAAGTAGTTAGTTACAGGCTTGGGTTTGCTGTTGTCTTAGGTCAAGAAGAAAGGAGTTTATTTGAAGTAAGTGTCAAAATTAGAGTTGGAGAATTGGAAGCAAAAGAGGTGGCAGAAGGTCATACTATTTTTTCTGCATTCAAAGGTGCATTTAAAAAATGTTTTTGTCGTCTTTTTCCAGATTTTAATTTTGATAATATAGATTTTGAAAATGATGATAATCTTTCTGATCTTCCTGATCTTGATATAGATGATTTATTGGAGATAACTAATTTTTTAAGAAAAATAGTTATTCAAGAATTTGTATCAGTTAATTCTGATCCGGTTGTTCATAATGTCAATTGAAATTAAGCGCCGGTTTGAAACAAATCGGCTTTTTTTTATATCCCTTATATGTTAAATTAAGATTAAGAAAAAGAGATATATGCAAATTAAAGAAATTTTCAAAAAAATAATTCCTGATTTTTTATTGGCTTTTTATCATTATCTATTAGCTTTATTAGGTGCTTTTTTGTATGGTTTTCCAAGTAAAGATATAAAAGTGATTGGAATAACTGGAACAAGTGGAAAAACAACAGCAGTTAATTTGACAACTGCAATTTTAGAACAGGCAGGTTATAAGGTAGCTTGCTTGTCTTCTATTAGATTTAAAATAGGAGACAAAGAATTAGAAAATAAATTAAAAATGACAATGCCTGGTCGTTTTAAAATTCATAAGTTTTTAAAACAAGCAAAAAAAGAAAAATGTCAATATGCAGTTTTAGAAATAACCTCTGAAGGAATAAAACAATACCGTCATAAATTTATTGATTTTACAGCAGTTGTTTTTACTAATTTAAGTCCAGAACATATTGAGGCACATAAGGGTTTTGAAAATTATAGAAAAGCAAAATTAAAACTTTTCAAAAATACGAAAAATATTCATATTGTTAATTTAGATGATAAAAATGCAGAATATTTTTTAGATTATAGAGCAAAAGAGAAATGGGGATATAATATTAAAATCCAAAATCAAAATAAAGGAAGAAGGAGAGAGGAAAGCTGGGAAGAGGTCGGACCTCTTTCGAGAGGAAGGGGAAGTTTTGTAGAGGTCCGACCTCTAGAGAGGGAGAGAAAAATTACAAATCAAAAAGAATTAAAAATAATAGAAGCAGATAATATTGAAATATTAGAAAATGGAATTGATTTTAGAGTTAAAAGCACTCAATTTAATTTAAATTTATTAGGTAAATTTAATGTTTATAATTCTTTATCAGCAATTTGTGTTGGATTATCACAAGGAGTTTCTCTTGAAAATTGTAAAATAGCATTAGAAAGAATAAAAGGAGTTTCTGGTAGAATGGAAATTGTTATTAAAGAACCATTTAAAGTTGTGGTTGATTATGCTCATACACCAGAAGCACTTGAAAAAGTATATAAAACAATTAAAGGTTCTATGTTTCATGTTTCAGGTTCCATGTTGTGTGTTCTTGGTTCTTGCGGAGGAGGGCGTGATAAATGGAAAAGACCTGTTTTAGGAGAATTAGCAGAAAAATATTGTAAAGAAATAATTATAACAAATGAAGATCCTTATGAAGAAAATCCAATGGAAATAATTGAGCAAGTTGTCAAAGGAGCAAAAGGAAAAGCTAAAATAATAGTAGATAGAAGACAAGCAATTAGGCAAGCATTAGAAATTGCCAAGCCAAATGATGTTATAATAATAACTGGGAAAGGTTCAGAACCATGGATGTGCGTAAAAGATAATCAAAAAATCCCTTGGGATGATCGTCAAATAGTTAAAGAAGAGTTTCAGAAATTAAAATAAAGGGAGTTAATAGAGGTCGGACCTCTTTCGAGAGGGAGAGGAAGCTTTATAGGGGTCTGACCTCAAGAGGGAAAGATTTAAAATTAAATCATTTAAAATTTATTCAAAATTCAAAATTAAAAATTTAAAATTAAAGAGAGTGTTATCCACTCTTTTTGTTTTTGAAAAGAAAAGGTAAAATGATGATAGGCGACTGAGTCGTTTAATTATTAAGTTATTATTTAAAATAATAAAACTCTATGAGTAATAAAGAATTTTTCGTGCCAATTTATTTGGCTTTTGTTTTAGCATTAGTATTTTCATTTTCTAATTTTTTAGATTTTAAAAAACAAACTGGAGCAATAATAGGAGATTTAAATGGTTTGGATACTATAAAAGATATAAGTGATATTAAAATAGATAGTACAGATATATTAGATAACATTAGAGTAGATGTAGATTCAGATAAAACAACAGATATTATTAATATAATGCCATCAGGAAAGTTTATTTATCCTTTGTATGGAGCTTATTTATCAGATATAAGAGAATTAAAATTTCAGGTAGAAAATGCAAAAGCTGTTGAGTTTTATATTAGAAGACCGGAATCTTTAACAGAAATATATTTAGGAAGTGCTGTTTTTTCAAAGGATAAAAATGTTTGGATTTATTATTTGTTAACAAATTCAACTCCTAATGCTGATTACTTTATTTATTCTAAAATTACTAATGAATATGGTAAATATAATGGTAGTTCAGTATATATTACTGTTAAAAATGATATAGATGTAGAAGAAAGTGTAGTTCAAAATTTAGTGGATAATATAAAGATAGATGAAGATAATTTTGAAATTGAAGAACAGAATTTGATAGACGCAGAAGAACAATTAAAAATAGATATTTCAACAGAAATACAAGAATTATCAGAGAAAGCTGATGAAATTTTGAATGGGGATAATGAAGATGTAAAAATTCAAATTTATCAGCAAACTCAGGATCTTTCTCAAAAAGCACAAGGAGATATAAATAATATATTAAATACCAATCAAGGACAAGAACAAGTTAAGGAATTAATTAATCAGGATATTGAAAGAATTATAAATTTGATTAGAGATACATCAGATTCAGAAGAAGCTGAGATATTAGAATTAAGAGAAGAAAAACAGGAAAATATTGATAAATTAATAGATAAAGTTCAAGAGATATTAAAAAAGCAAGAAGAAGTTGAAATAGAAAAACAAGAATTATTTGTTAATGACTCTGATGGTGATGGTATATCAGATAAAGAAGAGATAAGATTAAAAACAAATCCATTAAGTGTAGATTCAGACCAAGATGGTTTTCTTGATGGTACAGAAATTGCTTTAGGATATGACCCTTTAAATCCTTCTCCAGCAGACAAAATAAAATATGAAGACCCAAAAGAGAAAAAAATTGAAGTTTCAGAGAAGTATAAAGTTGAAAAAGTAGAATTAGTATCATTAGAAGAAAAACCAGAAGAAAAAGTTTTGAAGATTGAGGGGAAAGCCCCTCCTTATAGTTTTGTTACAATTTATATTTATTCTTTACCAATTGTGGTTGTTACTAAGGCAGATGCTAATGGAAATTGGCAATATATTTTAGATAAGCCATTAGATGATGGACAACATCAAGTTTATGCAACAGTAACAAATAATGTAGGAGAAATTGATGAAAAATCTGAATCATTTGATTTTGCCAAAACAGGAGAAAAAGTATTTCGTATTTTTGCTAGTCAAGGTGAAGCTCAAGTTGCTTCCCCGGTTCAAGAATTCAAAAGTAGCTTTATAATTTTAATAATATCTACTATTATTTTTGTTTTGGGAATAGCTTTTATTTCAATTGGCTTTTTTATGCGTGAAAGAACATAAATAAATTTCTATTATAATTATGAAAAGATTTTTTCTAAAAATTGTAGTGTTCATAAAGCAATATCCAAGTGTTTTGTATTCTTTTCTTTTGATTTTAGTTTTGCCAATAGCTCTTTATTATAATACTTTTTCAGTTGCTGAATCATTTCAGAGTGATATTGATAGAAGCTTACAAACAAAAGCACTAATAACTGAAAATATTTTAGGAGAATTTTTAGCTGATTTTTTGGATAATCCTGGGGAAATTCAGAAAAAAATTGATAAAATTATTACTGAAAATTCAGAAATTAAAGGATTAAGTATATTAAAAGAAGAACAAGGAGAATTCACTGTTTTAGCTTCTAATAATTCTGTTGAAATTGGTGGAAAAACACAAGATCCTTCTTTTATTCTTTCTTTTTCTCAAGATCAAGCAATTGCTAATTTAGCAGAAAAAAATGGCGAAAGAGTTTGGAATGTTATTAAGCCGATTTATGATAAAGAAACAGGAGATAAAAAAGGGCTTATAAAAATATCTTTGTCGCTTGAAGATTCAGATGTTTTAATTACAAAAACTATTTTTAAGTCGTTTATTATTGTTTTTGTAATAATAATTCTTACTTTGTTTTTAATATTTCAGCATACTCGTCTTTTTGGATATGTTGCTTTGTCTAAAAAATTACAAGACATTGATAAAATGAAAGATGATTTTATTAGAATGACTACTCATGAGTTGAGAAGTCCGATTGTGAGCATAAGAGGATATATTGATATTTTAGAAGATGATTTAAAAAAAACTCTGACAGGCAGACAGAAAGAATCTTTTGAAAAAGTTAAAATTTCATCAAAAAATTTAAATGATTTGATATCTGATATTTTAGAAGTTTCAAGAATACAACAAGGACAATTAGATTTTAATTCAAAAATAATTTCTCCTTCTAAAAAAATAAATGAGATTATAAAAGAATTAACAATGAAGGCAGAACAAAAAGGATTATCTTTAATTGCAGAAATTGATAAAGGAAATTATTATATAAATGTTAATCCGGAAAGATTTAGACAGGTTTTAGTTAATTTAATTGAAAATTCTATAAAATATACATTTGAAGGTCAGATTTCTATAAAAACAATAGCTGAAGAAATTAAGCAAAGATATATTATTGAAATAAAAGATACTGGAGTTGGAATTTCAGCTGAAGCACAAAAAAAGCTATTTTCAAGATTTTATAGAGTAAAAACAAAAAAAACAGCATTAGTTCCTGGGACAGGACTTGGTTTGTGGATTACAAAAAAATTATGTCAAAAAATGAAAGGAGAAATATTTGTTGAAAGTATGGAGGGAGCTGGTACAAAATTTACTATAATTTTCCCTTTATTTATTAAACCAAAAAATAAATTAAAAAATAAACCAATTTCAAAATCAGTTTTAGAATAATGAATTTTTTAGTAATATAAATTATATCAAGGATTTGTTTATATTATTTTAGATAGTGGCTCTTACCCTATAGCTAAGGGCATAGGGTTGATTTCAAAGTGAAATTAGGTTAAGCTAATAAAAGATATCTCTTTAAAGATATTTTTGTTTTAATTTGAATATTTTATGTCAAAGCAATATATGTCAAAATCTGTGAAAAAATATATCAGAAAAGAAAAATCCCGAATTAGAAGGGAGTTTTTGACTTTAAAAGAACAAGAAGAAATGATTAGTAAGCTTTATAGAAAAATTAAAAGTAAGCCAGTGATTGGAAAGAAGAAACCTATTCAAGAAATTTCTTCAAAGAATATTAAGGTTGGAAACGATAAAAAAGAAGCTAAAAAAGAAGTAAAGAAAGTTGTTGATAAAAAATCCGTAAAAAAGAGAAAAGTAGAAAAAACAGAAAAAAAAGAGAAAGAAACTAAAAAAACCAAAAAATAATTTTTGTTTTTAAATTTTTATCTTTTTTTTAAAAAAATGACAATACAAGAAATACATAATTTATCAATTCAAATGGGGATTAAATCAGATTTTAGAGGAGAAGATGGGGTGAGAAAATTTTTGGAGAATAAAAAAAGAAAATATGAAAAAATGACTGAAAAACAAAAACAAGAATTTGATAGAGAGGCCCTTGTTAATCCTTATTTAGATTCAAGAATATACAATATAACAGAAGATAAAGATATTAGAAAAGTATTAGTTGGAATAGATATTGAGCCAGCTGAACTTTTAATGGCAAAAGAAATTCAAGAAATTGATTTAATTATTGCTCATCATCCTTTTGGAAAAGGATTATCTTATTTAGCTGATGTAATGGATTTACAAATAGATGCTTTAAATTTTTATGGAGTTCCGATAAATATTGCTGAAGGACTAATGAAAGAAAGGATTTCAGAAGTAGCAAGAGGAGTGAATTCAGCTAATCATCAAAGAACTGTTGATGCAGCTAAAATTTTAAAAATGAATTTAATGAATTCTCATACTCCTTGTGATAATTTAGCAGCTAAATTTCTTAAAAATATGGTTGAACAAAGAAAACCTGAAAGAATAAGTGATTTGATTGATTTGTTAATGGAAATTTCAGAATATAAACAAGCATCTAAAATTGGAGCTGGTCCTAAAATATTTGTTGGGAATGAAGAAAATCGTTGTGGTAAAATTGCTTTACTTGAAATTACTGGTGGAACATCTGGTTCTCCAAAAATATATGAAAAAATGGCTTCTGCTGGAATTGGAACTGTTGTTGGAATGCATATGTCTGAAGAACATAAAAAAGAAGCTGAGAATGCCCATATTAATGTTGTAATCGCAGGCCATATGTCTTCTGATTCTCTTGGAATTAATTTATTTTTGGATGAGTTGGAAAAAAAAGGAATTGAGATTGTTCCTTGTTCAGGATTTACAAGGATTTCGAGAATGAATGAATTGAGCAATTATTTTAATCAATTTAATTAATATATTATTTTTATTTTAATTTAACCAATATACAAAAGTTGCGGGGGCTAAGCCCCCGCAACTTATTTTTTAGATATTTTTTGTCATATAAGTATCTTTTTCTGTGTATCCAAGTTTTTTATAATATGGTTTTACGCCAATTCCAGAAATTACAGCTATTTTTGATAAGCCAAATTCTTTTTTAGCAATTCTTTCAGCTTGTTTCATTAATTTTTTGCCTAATCCTTTGTGTTGAGCAGAAGATGATTTTTTTCCAATTGGTATCATTTGTCCATAAGTATGAATTTCTCTGATAATCGCAGAATCTTTTAAAACAGGAAAATCAGAGTATAGAGATTCGCTTTCTATACTGGTTTTAGGTCTAGAATATAGAGACCTGTTTTCTATACTGGGTATTCGTAGGCGAAGTAAGCTATAAATCTTGGTTTGGTCTTTGTTTTCATAGCTTAAAAATATTTCTTTTCCATTGGAAGCATTATAATCTTTACGATATAAATAAAGTTTTTCTTTTGGATTATAATCCATTCCAACTTCTCTACATCTGATACATTTACATCTCCAATTTTCTTTTTTTATTTCTTGTAAAATAACTTGTCTTAAATTAGAAAGTTCATTAGTATTTCCAGCGATATAAAAAGAGGGGATATCTCTAATAATTCTTTGAATTCTTACATAATAAGGAATGTCTTTTTTAATTGATTTAATAAGTTTTTTTAATTCATTTTCTGTATATGATTTATATTTTCCTTTTTTCCATAATTTATATAGCTCAGCTTCTTTTAAAACAGAACAAGGATAAATCTTTAAAAGGTCAGGTTGAAAATCTTGATTTTGAAAGAGCTGTTTAAACATCTCTTGGTCATGTTTTAAATCAGAACCAGGAAGATTTGGCATCATTTGATAGCAAACTTTAAAACCAGCATCTTTTAAAAGTTTAGTTGTTAAAATTGTTTTATCTATTAGGTGTCCCCTATTATTTATTTTTAAAATTTTATCATAAATACTTTGAACTCCTAACTCAACTCTTGTTACTCCCAATTCTCTAAGTCGTTTTATTTCTTTTGCATCAATATAATCAGGTCTTGTTTCAATTGTTATTCCAATAATTCTATGTTTTGCTTTTTCGTTTTCTTTTTGAACCTCTTTAAGATTTTTATTTTTAATATCTAATTTTGATTTTTGCTTTTTTGTTTTTGATTTTTTAAAATTAGCTGCTTCAAAACATCTTCTTATAAACCAAGTTTGGTATTTTTTAGGATAATACGACCAAGTTGCTCCAATAATACGTAAATCAACTTTATCGGTTGGGTGGCCATTTACTTCTAATGCTTGTATTCTATTTTGGAATTGTAAATAAGGGTCAAATTTATTTAAAATTGCCCGCATTACTGCTGGTTCTTTTTCTAAATAGCTTTTTGGAATTCCTTTTTGGGTAGGACAATATAGGCAGTTGCCTGGACATGGATATGCTTTTGTTAAAACAGAGACAATTACTATCCCAGAAAGAGACCGAATTTTCCTTTTTCTGAGTATAAATTCTAAATTTTTGTCAATTTTTATTATTTTATTTTTGACTAAATTATGATATGCTTCAAGTAATTGAGTATTAGATGGAGAAGAAATTTTTAATTTTTTAGCTATTTTTCTTTTTACTGAATCCAAATCAGCTAAAGTTTTAACTTTGCTTTTAATTATTATTTTAATTGCTAATTCAAAACTATTTAATTCTTTTTTCATGAAATTAGATTTTGCTAAAAATATAGTTGATAAAACCAAAAACGATTATAACCTTATTTCTAATGATTTTTCAAGAACAAGAGGAAATATCTGGGAAGAAATAAGGTTTTTGTTTGATGATTATTTAAAGAAAGGCGATAATGTCTTAGATTTAGGATCTGGTAATGGTCGTTATTATAATTTGATTAAAGAAAATAATGCGAGCTATATTGGAATAGATAATTCTGAAAAATTAATTCAAATAGCAAAGAATAAATATCCTGAGGCAGATTTTAGAGTAGTAGATGCATTAAATTTGCCTTTTGCTGATAATTCTTTTGATAAAATTTATAGCATTGCTGTTTTACATCATATTCCATCAACAGAGTTTCGTATTCAGTTTTTAAAACAAGCTCAGCGAGTTTTAAAAGAAAATGGATTAATGATTATAACAGTATGGAAATTTTCTTTCCTAAAAGAAATGTCTTTACTATTTAAATATACTATTTTAAAGATGATTGGTAAATCAAAAATGGATTATAGGGATATTTTAGAATCTTGGTCAAACAAGATAGATAGATATTATCACTTGTTTTCTAAAAGAGAATTAGTTGAATTAGCCAAAGAAGTAGGATTTAAAATAAAAGAAATGGGGATTACAAAAAATCAAAGAGGTAATCGCCAAAATATTTATTTGATTGTTGAGAAATGATTGAAAGATATAGATAAATAAATATAATTAAATATAATAGGTGGGGTGCCGGAGTGGCTTAACGGGGTGGTTTCGAAAACCACTAATCTTTATAGGTTCGAGGGTTCAAATCCTTCCCCCACCGCTTAAAATCAAAAATATGAAAAATTTTAAATTATTTTTAGTATTTTTTGTTTTAATTTTTGGATTAAGTGTTTTTGGTTTTTGTAGTGCTCAAACTTCTTCAAAACCTTTAAAAGATTATTATTATGATAATGTTGAAGTTGATATTGTGGTTAATTTAGATAGCACGTTTGATGTAACAGAAAAACAAACATATTATTTAAATGATAATTTTGGATTCTTTTTTAGAGATATTGAATTAAAAAGATTAGACCATATTTCAGATATTGAAGTTTTTGATAATACAGGTAGGAAATTACAGAAATCAGAGTATAAAGTGTCAAATAATGGCAATAAAAAGCATATTCAATGGGATTTTGATAGAAGAGATTTTAATCAAGAATTAAAATCTTGGATTGTAAAATATAAAGTACATGGGGGATTGGGATTTTATGATGATTATGATGAGGTTTATTGGAATGCGATTTTTCAGGATAGAGAAGTTAAAGTTAAGAATGCGGAGGTGATAGTTCATTTGCCGGGAAAAATTATAGAAAAGAAATTATTTGTTGGAATGTTAGGAAATCAAGATGAAAATAATAATTTTGAAATTATTGACGAGAAAACAATTAGATTCTCTGGAACTAATATATTACCAAAAGAATATTTAACAATTGTTACTACTTGGTCAAAAGGATTAGTTAAAAAACCTCTTTTTTATAGAAATCAGCTTATTGATTTAGTTGTTTTATTTTTTGCTATATTATTACCTATTATTGTGTTTATAAAGGCATTTAGGATTTGGAGGAAAAAGGGAAAAGACCCAAAAATGAAAAAAACAATTATTGCTCAATATGAGCCAATAGATGGGTTATCTCCAGCTGGAACAGGTGTTTTGATTAGTCAAAGAGTTGAGATAAAAGAAATTATGGCAACAGTTATTGATTTAGCTGTGAGAGGGTATTTAAGAATAAGAGAAGAAAAAAAGAAGTTTTTATTTATTAAAAATATAGAATATATTTTTGAAAGATTAAGGGGAGAAAATGAACTTATGCCATTTGAAAGAGCTATATTAACCTCAATTTTTGAGGGCAAAAATCTTGTATCAAGTAAAGATTTAAAAAATAAATTTTATAAAAAGATTCCAGATATTACAAAGGAAATTCATAAAGAAGTTGCTAAAACTGAATATTTTAATGGAAATATTGAAAAAACAAGAAAAAAATATGGGAAAATTTATGGAATAATTTTTGCTATAGCATTTGTTGTTATGATTGCAGGTTCAATTTTTGCACTTATGTTTTTAGGAGAAAGATTTATATTTGATATTATAATTTTAAATATTGGGTTAGTTATTTCTGCTGTAATTGGTTTTATTTTTGCTAATTTAATGCCTGCTTTAACTTCAAAAGGATTAGAGGCAAAATGGAAAGTATTGGGATTTAAAGAATATTTACATACTGCTGAAAGATTTAGAATTGAAGCAGAAACATTAGATACTTTTTCTAATTTTTTACCATTTGCTATGGTTTTTGGAGTAGAAAAACAATGGGCAAAAAGATTTTCTGACTTTACTTATGAAAATCAAGGTTGGTATGTTCCAGCTGGTTATGGATATATGGCAGGAGGACAAATGTCAGGAGCAATGCCAATGAGTAATTTTAGTTCAAGTTTTTCATCTTTTGCTACTTCAATGTCTCAAACTTTTTCTTCTGCTCCAGGAGGTTCTGGAGCTGGTGGAGGAGGTGGCGCCGGTGGAGGCGGAGGAGGAGGTGGCGGAGGTGCTGGATAAAATTAAGTATTAAGTATTAAGTATTAAGTATTAAGTATTAAGTATTAAGTATTAAGTATTAAGTATTAAGTATTAAGTATTAAAATTATTAATAATAGTTTATTGACTTGATTTTTGAGGGGGGTATACTTATATAAAGATAATAAATTAAAAATAAAAATATGAAAAATAAAATTTTGAATATAAGTATAATAGTAATGATTTTTGTTTTTACTGGTAATATCTATGCTGTAAATGAAAACAGCAATAATAAGATAGATAATCAAGTTCAAAATCAGAATCAAATACAAAATCAGGGTGAAACAAATCAAATTCAAGATAGTGAACAAGAAGGAACACAAAGTCAAGATAAATTAGGATCGATTATTTCAAAACAGAGAAAAAGTCAAGTAGCTATTGCTGTACAGGAAATGTTGCAATTAGCGGAAAGAAACAGCGGAATTGGTCAGCAAGTAAAGATAATAGCTCAGAATCAAATACAAAATCAAGAAAAGTTGGAAGAGAGCTTGCAAAAAGTTCAAAGCCGAGGTGGGTTTGCTAAATTTTTTGTTGGTCCAAATTATGGTGAAATAAAAAATGCTAAAAAAATATTAGAACAGAATCGTGAGCAAATCAACCAATTAAATCAAGTCAAAAATCAGCTTAATAATCAGAGCGACCAGCAACAATTAACTGAACAAATTCAAACGCTTGAACAAGCTAATTTAGAAATTGAGAATTCGTTGGGAACAGAACAAAAAGGTTTTAGTTTATTTGGGTGGATGTTTAAATTATTTTTTAAATAAATTTTTGTTTTTTAGAATGTTTTAACAGAGGAGCTGGATAAATTAAAATTTAAAGTAATATATTAAAAAACTCTATAAGGGTTTTTTATTTGTTTTTATACTTAAATATGATAGTATTAAAGATAAAATTAAAATAGAGAGGGGGAAAGTTAAAAAGAGACCCGACCTCTATTAGAGAGGGAGAGGAAGTTTTTTTAGAGGTCGGGTCTCGGGAGAGATAATTAATTAAAATAATTAAAAATATGTTTGAATCCCTTAAAAAAGATAAAAAACCAGAGAATATTAAAGAGCTTGTAAGTTATATTGAGAAATTAGAGCAAAAAGTTGATGGACTTGAAAAAAACTTAGAAAATGTTAAAAAGCAGAGTAAGTTTTCTATTCAGAAAGCAGAAATAATAAGATATAATCCTTTTTCTAGTGCTGGAGGGAATCAGAGCTTTTCCATTGTTTTATTAGATGCTGATAACAATGGAATGGTTGTAACAAGCTTATTTACTCAAGAGTCAAATAGGGTGTATGGAAAACCAATTAAAAATGGTGAATCAGAATATACTTTATCTGATGAAGAAAAAGAAATTATTAAAAGAGCTATTGGTTCGTAAATAAAAATTTAAAAAGAGGGAAAGGGAAAAGCTAGATAGAGACCCGACCTCTCTTTGAGAGGGATAATAAAATTAAATATCAAAAATCAAAAATCAAAATGACAAATTAAAATTCAAAATTTAAAAAGAGGGAAAAGCTGGAAAGAGGTCGGGTCTCGGAGAGGGAAAAGAAAGGAGGAATATAAGTATTAAGAATAAATCAAAAATGTCAAACAAAGAAAAAGATATAAAATCAGGAAATTTTCAAATAAGACCACCAGTAGTGGTTGTTTTAGGTCATGTTGACCATGGAAAATCATCTATTTTAGAAGCAATTAAAGATTTGAAAATTACTTCTCAGGAATCAGGAGGAATTACTCAACATATTGGTGCTTATCAAGTAGAACATCAAAATAAAAAGATTACTTTTATTGATACACCCGGACATGAAGCTTTCTCAGCTATGAGGTCTCGTGGAGTAAAAACAGCTGATATTGCTGTTTTGGTTGTAGCTGGAGATGATGGAGTAAAACCACAAACAAAAGAAGCAATAGCTCATATCAAAAAAGCTGGAATTCCAATGGTTGTTGCTATTAATAAAATGGATAAATCAACAGCTGATGCCGAAAAAGTCAAAAGAGAATTGTCGGTTCAAGAAGTTTTAGTGGAATCAATGGGTGGTCAAATACCTTCAGTAGAAACTTCAGCTGAAACAAAAAAAGGAATTGATGATCTTTTAGAAATTATTTTATTAGTTGCTGAAGTAGAAGATTTAAAAACAGATGTTACAAAACCAGCAAGTGGTGTAATAATTGAATCATATTTAGATTCAACCAGAGGACCTGTAGCAACTTTAATTTTAGAAAATGGAATTTTAGAAAAAGATATTATTTTGGGAACAAGCTCTACTTTTGGAAAAGTTAAAAGTTTAGAGGATTTTCAAGGAAAGCCAGTTGAAAAAGCAATGCCATCTATGCCGGTTGTTATTCTTGGATTTGAAAAAGTTCCTGGAGTCGGAGAAAAGGTTAAAACTTATTCAAGGATAGAATTAGCTAAAAAAGATATTCAAACTCCAGATAAAATAGATTTTGAAATTTCAGAAGAAGATAAAGATAAAAAAGTTTTAAACTTAATTTTAAAAATTGATGTTTTAGGTTCTCTTGAAGCAATTAATGAGATTTTTAAAGATTTGCCACAAGAAAGAGCTGTTTTAAGGATTTTGAAAGCAGAAGTTGGAGATGTAAATGAATCAGATGTAAAACTAGCTAAAAGTTCTGATGCTAAAATTATTGGTTTTAGAGTGAAAAAAGATCCAATAGCTGAAAGATTATCTATGAGAGATAAAATAACAATAATAAATTTTGATATAATTTATGAATTAGTTCAGGCAGTTAGAAATCTTTTAGAAAAAACAATAAAAGCAGAAATAGTAAGAGAAGATTTGGGAAAAATGGAAGTTTTAGAGATTTTTAGAACAGAAAAATCAAGACAGATTATCGGAGGAAAAGTAATAGACGGTAAAATTAAAAGAAAAGCAGTGCTTGAAATTTTTAGAAATGAGGAAAAAAAAGGAGAAGGTAAGATTATCAAGCTTCAACAGGACAAAAAAGATGTTGAAGAAGTATCTAAAAAATCAGATTGTGGAATACTTTATGAAGGAGCAGTAAGAATTGAAGTAGGAGATATTTTAAGTGCCTATATAATGGAGAAAAAGAAAATAGAATTGTAAAATCAAAAATCAAAATAAAAAGAGAAGGGGAAAGCTGGAGAAGAGATCGAACCTCTCTTCGAGAGGGAGGGGAAGTTTTTTAGAGGTTCGACCTTAGAGATGAGAGGGATAGAAAAATTAAAATTACAAATCAAAAATCAAAATGATAAAAAAAAGAAAGGGAGAGAGAAAAAAATTAGAATTAAGAAATAAATAAATTAATTTTTATGTCAGATAGAATTAAACGCATCAATGAACTTTTAAAAAATGAGATTGGACAAATTCTTTTGAGAGAAGTTGATTTATCGGATGTTTTATTAACAATTACGCGTGTAGATGCTTCTCCTAATTTACAAGAAGCTAAAGTATATGTTTCAACAATTCCAGATAGAGAAATAGATAGAATTTTTATTGATTTAAATAAACAAGTTTATAGTATTCAACAGGATTTGAATAAAAGATTAAATATGCGACCTGTTCCTAAAATAAAGTTTAGAAAAGAAGAAATGACAAAACAAGCAGGGAAAGTAGAAGAGATTTTGAAAAAAATTAAAGAATGAATATTAAAAATGTATTTTAATATACATTTTCAGTGCTCGTTTGGAATAACAAATGAGTTTACTCATTTGTTATTCTCTCATTCGCTTAAAAATATAATCTTGAAAAACATTGAAAAAGGTGGTAGAATAATACAAAGATAATGACACGGTAGCCAAGTGGTTTTAGGCACCTCTCTGCAAAAGAGGTAACGTGGGTTCGATTCCCGCCCGTGTCTAAATATGTCTAATAGAAGAATATATTTATTAAATGAAGAATTTTTGGATAAATGGTCGCCAAAGATGGCGTATGTTTTAGGATTTTGGTTTGCTGATGGTTATATGCGTCATGAAAAATCTTATAGAGTTGTTTTTAGTTCAGGAGACTATCAGTCACTTTTAGATATTAGAAAGTGCTTAGAGTCAAATCATCGAATTATTGAAAGGAATGATAGAGATTTTCAACTTATTATTTTTTCAAAAAAATTATATTTAAGATTATTAAATTTAGGAGGAAAACGACGTAAAAGTAGAGATATAAAATTTCCTAAAGTACCTTTAAAGTATTTGTCAGATTTTATTAGAGGGTATTTTGATGGCGATGGTAGTGTATTTTATACGACTTATCGTTCTACAAAAAATAAGAAAATGAGAACAGAATTAAGAAGTAATTTTACTTCAGGAAGTCCTAAGTTTTTGGATGTATTGCAAACGGTTTTAGTTGACATTATTGGTGTTAGTAGAAAAAAATTATGTTCGTTTAACGAAGGATCGTCCTGGAAATTAGGTTATGCTACAATGGATACTGTTAAATTATTAAAATTTATGTATTATTCAGGTTATCCTATAGCACTTGAAAGAAAGGCATCTTTTGCAAAGGATATTTTTACGAAAAGAAATTTTATTTGTCGTGGTGTTGGAATTAGGTTTACAGGGGCGATTTAAAATTGTCTGGAGTTTTCTCCGTGTGAGTTTAGTTCTTACTTGTGCCTCAAACTTGACAAATACTTGCCGAGGTGGTGGAATGGTATACACGAGGGACTTAAAATCCCTTGGAGCTTGCTCCGTGCGGGTTCGACTCCCGCCCTCGGCACATATGAAATTATAAAAAAGCCCGTCTCTTAATAAGACGGGTTTTGCTTTATTATCTCTTATTTCGTTTTATTTATTCGAGAGTTATTGCGAGAGCGGGTCTCGCAATGTTTTTATTATTGTTTAATTAGCCATGATATATTTCTTCCAGTTCTTCCAGTCCAAAATGGCACTATGCCGTTATATTGTGATGGAACTCCCCATGGTTTTTTTTCTAATTCAATATGTTCTTGATTAAGAGGTAATTCATAAAATTCTGCTCCAAAAACAGAAGTAAATGGTTCAAGATTTTCAAGCGCGTCTAATCTTTCAAAAAGTTCAGTAAGTAATGGAAGAGCTACTGGAGCACTGAATATTCCAGCACTTGCATTAAAACATTCTTTTTTATTTATTGGATGTGGAGCACTATCGCTTCCAAAAAAGAATTTTGGATTTCCGCTTATTACTGCTTCTTGTAATGCACATATATCTTTATGTGTTTTTGCGATAGGGTTGCAATAATTATGTGGCTGTCCTATAACATCATCAATTGTAAGAAGTAAATGATGAATAGTAATTGTTCCAACAACATTTTTAGGAAGACCACAAACCATTCTTACGCCATCTGCAGTTGAAACATGTTCTAATACAATTTTTAATTTTGGAAAATCTTTAGCAAGTTGTATAAGAATAAATAAAAATTCTCTTTCTTTATCCATACAAGATATTGATGGATCAGGCGCTTCTCCATGAAGAGAAAGAACCATTCCTATATTTTGCATTTTTTCAAAAACAGGATAAGATTTTTCAAAATCAGTAATTCCATTTTTAGAATTTGTTGTAACACCTTGTGGATAAACTTTACCTGCAATAGCTCCATCGTTATAGGCAAGCTCAACTATTTCGGGCGTAGTATTATCAGTTATTTGGATTGTCATTAAAGGTCGGAAATTACTATTTAGAGGATTTAGTGCTGACATAATTTCTTGACGATAATTTCTTGCATCTTGATAATCAAGTATTGGAGGATCTGTATTTGGCATAATAACTGCTCTTTGAAATTGATAAGCAGTAAAATTAACTACTGATTTTAATATTTGTCCTCTACGTAAATGGACATGAAAATCATCAGGTTTTCTTATTCTAATTGTTTCACTCATTTTAGTTTCCTTTTTAAAAGAGGTTTTTAAAGAACTAAAATATTATTAACACACAAAAACCCTACTGTAAAGTAGGGTTTTTTAGAGAATGAATAAAAATATATTTTAAAACAAAAGCTCCGGAGGGCTTGCCTCCGGAGCTTTATTGTTTTGTTTAGTTTTCTAAAACTTCGATATAGGTTGTTTTTTTACCAAAGTTTATTGCTTGCTGAGTTTCTGGGAACCAAATATCAATACGATAATATCCCATTCTCCAGTGCATTCTGTCTTTTACAACAAAAACTTTATCTCCATATAATTCAGGTATTTTAACCTCTGTTCCAAAAGGAAGTAAATTGCTGGCAATAATACCATCTCTAACTCTTTCTCCTGAAGCAGTAATAAATGGAGTATCATCTGTCTGCCATGGAGTACTTGAATAAGCAGTAACTGTTACATTTATAGATTGGACAGGAATACTTGGTAAAGTAGGGTTGGAAACAGATAAAACACTATTTCCTTGAATAACAGGTAATTCTTTTGCTTCAGATAATTGAATTTCAAAATATGTTGATTGGGCTTTAATTTCTTGGATTGTCCAACCAATAAGAACACCAATTACAACCCCAACAAGTATTGAGATTATAGAAATCTTTTTGGCCTTTAAATGGCTAATATAGTTGATTTTCATATTATTTTTTTGTGTATTAAAAAATCCCCTTTCTCAAGAGGATAACATCATCTTATCATATTAGGGTAAAATTGTCAATAGCATTTCGTTTGGTTTTTGTAATGAGCGGGCGAGCGGAATCGAACCGCCATGTCGTGCTTGGCAAGCACGTGTAATTACCGTTATACTACGCCCGCTTATTTTTTTGTGCCGTGGGTCGGAATTGAACCGACGACCTAACGATTTTCAGTCGTTCGCTCTACCCCTGAGCTACCACGGCTTAATTTTATATTCTTAATCTATATTTTTAAGATTAATAGTATCTGCGATACTAAATTCTTAAATGTGGGCGATGCAGGACTCGAACCCGCGGCCTCCCGGATGTAAACCGGATGCTCTAGCCAACTGAGCTAATCGCCCTTATATTGATGTGCCCAGAGTGGGACTCGAACCCACACGCCTAAAAGGCATAGATCCTCGGTCTACTGCGTTTACCAATTACGCCACCTGGGCTTTTTTACTTTTCTGTTTTAGGCTTGCCCGCCTCAATATTTTCTGTAGGGGAATTTTGGGTGGGCTCTTCAATAGGTTTTTCTTTTTCAGCTGGTTCGGTTGGTTTTTCAATAGAAACAGGTTCTTCAGCAGGTTTTTCTTTTTCAACTGGTTCGGTTGGTTTTTCAATAGGTTTTTCAATAATTTGTTTTACTTTTTTATACTTTTCTTCAGGAATAACTCCAATAAATTCTTTTCTTTTTAAACGAGCCTTTCTACCTTTTGCTGTTCTTAAGTAATAAAGTTTTGCTCGTCTTACTTTACTCTTTTTTACTATTTCTATTTTATCAATAGAAGGTGAGTGAATAGGAAAGATTTTTTCTACTCCTACTCCAGCAACAATTTTTCTAACCGTAATTGTAGCAGAAATTCCTTTTCCATGTTTTTTTGCTAAAATTAATCCCTCAAAGATTTGAATTCTTTTTTTAGGTTTTTCTTTGTCTTTACCTTTCCCTTTTTCTTCTAGGATTTGGTGTACTTTAACAGTATCACCTGGTTTAAAATCAGGTAATCCTTTTTTTAGATAAGCTTTATTTATAATTTCAGTTTTAGTTATCATAATTTGATTTTGTAAATTAAAAAAGGCTATTTATATATAATAACCTTTTCTTTCTACCATTTTAATCATTTTTTTTCAAGTAGTGTGATAGGATTTAATTAGTTATCAATCTTTGGGCGTGACAGGACTCGAATGAGTTACCCGAAGGACATTGCCTCCTCGCTTCGCTCGTCGCAATTCGGTGACAGGTTCTCGTCAACACATCACAACTAAAAAAGAATTAGAATATACAAGTATATTAATTCTTTTTTGTGGGCGTGACAGGACTCGAATGAGTTGCCCGAAGGACATTGCCTCCTCGCTTCGCTCGTCGCAATTCGGCGACAGGTTCTCGTCAATACATCACAACTAATAAAAACAAAATACCAACAGGTATTAAGTTTTTATTGTGGGCGTGACAGGACTCGAACCTGTTACCTCCGCAATGTCAATGCGACACTCTAACCAGATGAGCTACACGCCCATTTATAGTAACTATGTGCGCGTGGATGGATTCGAACCATCGAACCTTCCGCTTATAAGACGGATGCTCTAACCAACTGAGCTACACGCGCGAAAATCATTTTATTTCTTTGATTTTCACATTTAGAGATGGAGGCTTGTCTTTTTGGGTTGGCCTATCTTCTTTAGTATCTGAACTTTGATATTCATTATTATTTGCACTAATTTTATTCTTATTTAATTTTGGGTTATCTCCATTTATTAGTCTTTCAAATTCTTCTTTTTCTATGGTTTCTTTTACAATTAATACTTGAGCTATTTTATCTAATAAATCTTTGTTTTCTGTTAATATTTTCTCTGCCTTTTTCTCTGCTTCTGTTATAAACTTTTCTACTTCTTTGTCAATCTTTGAAGCAATTTCTTCTGAATAATTTCTTTGTTCTGAGATTTCTTTACCTAAAAATGTTAATTCTTCTTTTTCTCCAAAAGCAACAGGACCTAATGAAGACATACCATATTCTTTTACTAATCTTCTTGCTAAATCAGAGGCCTGTTTTAAGTCATTATAAGCCCCAGTTGTTATTTCATTAAATTTTATTTTTTCAGCCATTCTTCCGCCAAGAAAAATTGCTAATTCAGATAAAAATTCTGTTTTTGTTCTAATTCTTTTATCTTTTGTCGGAACCTTAAGAGTATATCCAGCAGCCATTCCACGAGAAATAATAGATATTTTTCTGACTGGTTCACTTTCAGGAGAAAAAGCTGAAACTAAAGCATGTCCTGCTTCATGATAAGCAGCTATACTTTTTTCTTTTTTGTTTAAGGCATGGCTTCTTCTCTCTGGTCCTAATAAAACTTTTTCAATTGATTCTAAAAGTTCATTTTGAAAAATTTGTGTTTGATTTTTTTTAGCAGCAAAAATAGCTGCTTCATTAGCAACATTAGCTAAATCAGCACCTGAAAATCCGGGAGTTCTTTCTGCTACTTCTCTTAAGCTTGTATCAAGAGATAATGGCTTATCTTTGGTATGGATTACTAAGATTTCTTCTCGTCCTTTAATGTCTGGTAGATCTAAAACAACTTTTCTATCAAATCTGCCAGGACGTAAAAGGGCAGGATCTAAAATATCAGGCCTATTGGTTGCCGCCATAATTATTAAATTTGTTTCTCTTTCAAATCCATCCATTTCAACAAGAATTTGATTTAAAGTTTGCTCTCTTTCATCATGACCTCCTCCAATCCCAGATCCTCTGTGTCGTCCAATAGCATCTAATTCATCAATAAAAATAATTGATGGAGATGCTTTTTTAGCAGTAGAAAATAAATCTCGCACACGTGATGAACCTACACCAACAAACATTTCAACAAATTCTGAACCAGAAATTGAGAAAAAAGGAACACTTGCTTCTCCTGCCACAGCTCTGGCTAATAAAGTTTTTCCAACTCCAGCAGCTCCTACAAGTAATACTCCTCTTGGTATTCTTGCTCCCATTTTAAGATATTTTTTAGGATTTTTTAAAAAATCAACAATTTCTTTTAATTCTTCTTTTGCTTCTTTTAATCCAGCTACATCTTTAAATGATATTTTTTGTTTTGGATGACCTTCAGCTCCAAAAAGACGGGCTTTTGATTTAGTAAAACTAAATGCCTGCATAGATCCAGCTTTTGCTTGTCGGAAAATAAAGAAGAAAATCATGACAAAAAATAAAAGTGGAACTATATATATTAAAATAGGTGCAAGCCAAATCCATACTCCTCCTATTCTTTTTGTTTCAATTTCAACTTTTTTAAGTTTTTCAGTATTAATTCCGTAATTTATTAAAGATTCAGAAATAGATATTTCTGTTTCCTTTCTTGTTTCTGCTTTTGTATCATCTTGGTACAATACAGAAAGCTTATCTCCTTCAACACTAATTTTTTTAACTTTTTCTTGATTTACATCTTCAACTAATTGAGTTAGAGAAATTGTTTCTAATTTATCAAAAGGAGATGAAAAAAATCCGAAAATACCAGAAATTATTACGAAAATAAGGAGGATTACTACAAAATTTTTAATCAATGGTTTCATATTTTTTGAAATATTTTAATTTGTATAATTTTTCAGTATATCATTATTTTTAGGAGAATTCAAATTAGTTTTAAAAGTAAAAAAATAAGGCATTGTCAGAATCTCTACAAGAGATCTGACAATGCCTTTTACCACATTTGCTATGGGTTATTTTGCGAATGGGTTAGGATTGGACTTGGACCTTGTTTTTAGTAAGTCCATAGGCTTTTCTTAGGAGACTACCTAGTTTGGAAGGTGTTCCTCTGAAGTTTTCTCCTTCAAGGTATGGCCTTGGCTTTTTCATGAGTTCGCCAAGGAGATCTTCAAGATGATCGGGGATTTCCAGCAATTGAATGCTTTTAGTTCCATTTTCATCTGAATATCTGCGAACTAAGAAGAAAACGTTTTCAAATGTTTGAGATTGATCTCCATTTTCTGCTTGTGGATTCCAAGTAGTCTCGTGGACCACTAAGCAATCGCCATCTTTTCCTTTTAAGAAGAATTCGATGTCAGTCATAGTTGCCTTTTTGATCATCTTCTCTTGGATTTTCCTTGCTTCCTCTTTTTTTCTTTCAGTGCTGACACCTCTTTTCAAAAGATAAAAGAAGAACCGGAAGGCGAGAGCTTTTCCTTCGGAAAATCCTTTTCCATTATCATTTCTGTCAGCCATAAGCCTATCTTTGCTTGCGGGATGAGGATCATTATATCCGAATGCACTAGCAGGAAGAAAGACTTTTTCTACAATAGCTGAATCTATGATGCTTTTGATTCCTCCAAATGCCTTTGATTCAACTGGGAAGAGTCGGCCGTCTCCGAGTCCTTCAACAAGGAATGCACCACTTGCATTCCATTTTGTTTTTCCGTTCCAATCTTGGAAGGGTTCTTTGGGAACGGTGAAAGCATGAAATCCTTGTTCGCTGTTTAAGAGTTGGTCAAGCGTGATGTTTTCTTCTCCGAGGATTTCAGCATAGGCGTCTTGCCTTATTGCTAAACTTTCTTCTGCAACTTCAAGGTTGTAAGAATACAGTGCTTGTTGAATTTCCTTGTTTTCTTCTGGGCTGAAAGGAGAACATCCTTCAGGCATTGATACTGAATAACGTTTGCGCAGAATCAGAAGAGGTCCATGAGGATCGTTTTTCAAGATCCCGATTTCAACAAGATCATCTAGAAACTGAATAGCTTGATGTCGACTTTCAGGTTCACGTGATGAAAAGACGAAAAGTAGATTAGCAAGAGAAGCAGCTTTGCGGATAGCTGGCACTTTGTGATTAAGCAAGCTGTTAAGCTTAGCTTTATCTTCAGCTAGTCTACCAGCAAGTGCGTCTTGAACACTCTCTTCTGCTGCTTCAATGACAGCAATGTTTGCAAGAAAGATTTCTGTTGCCTCTCTGGCACCTTTACTTCCTTGCTCGAATTGTTTAGCAAGTTCAGTTAATACACTTGCATCAATTCTCTCACTGGGAATAACATTGAAATCAAAATTGAAATCAGTGCCTATTCCATCGGTTTCATTCGTCTCCTGTTTAGGAGAATGTTGCTTTTCTGCAGTTTCTTCGTTTCCATAAGAAAGAGGAAGTTCTGCAAGAGAACCAATTTTAACAAATTTTTCACTCATTAGAGAATTCCTTAAAGAGTTAACCCATAACAAATTGTAGTGTACTAATAAACATTATATCAGAATATATATTTTTGTCAACCCATACTCAACTAACGCACATTTCGGACAAAAAGAAAAGAGTAGTAAAATAGTTTAAAGGTTAAGAATAAAACTATTAAAACTAACTCTTTTCTATGAAAAATTATAGCATAAAGTCTGATTATGAGAAACAGACAAAGTTAA
>JBDREW010000058.1:0-6294 GCA_043819385.1 Candidatus Nealsoniibacteriota bacterium
TATACATGAAATATTACAATAAAAAAAGACGCCAATGGAAATTAAAAAAGATGACACCTGTACAATACAGAAATCATCTTTTGTCTCGGAATACATAGCTGTTTTTTAAAAGTGTCTACTAATTGGGTCCCACATCAATAGGCGATTTTTTTATTTAAAATACTTGATAATCTTTATTATATAAGATAAACTAAAAAGCAGGATTTTTGTTCTTTAACAAAAAGGAGTAGTATTGTGGACAAAAAATTTGATGGATGGCCACATGTTATTGAGTCTCAACAATTTAGCAGAGAATGGTTGGAGCAATATTTTTTTCCTTTTTCAAGAAGAATGGAAAATATTTTTAAGCATGGAGGATCTGAAATACTTCGAAAAAAACGAATGATTAGCTTTTTTTATGAGAGAAGCACTCGAACAAGATTATCCTTTCAAATGGCGATGTCTATTTTAGGAGGTGAAGTACCTTTTACTACAGAGGATGCAAGAAAATTTTCTTCTGTATCAAAAGGAGAATCTTTTGTTCATACGATAAGAATGTTAAATATTTATTGTCCAGATGTTATTGTTTTAAGATGCGACAACGAGGGAGGAGCAAAAATAGCATCAGAAATTTCTAATGTGCCGATTATAAATGCTGGAGATGGACAAGGTCAACATCCAACTCAAGCATTATTAGATATTTTTACTATTCAAAAAAGATTTGGAAGAATTGATGGATTGTCAATTGCAATGGTAGGTGATTTAATCTATGGAAGAACAGTTCGATCTCTTTCTTATCTTTTAGGAAAATTTTCTAATATAAGGATTTATTTTATTTCTCCAAAACAAGCAAGAATAAAGAAAGATATTAAAGATTATTTGGATAGACATAATATTTGGTTTCAAGAAGGCGATGATCTTAGAAAAGTTGCTCCAATAATTGATGTTTGTTATCAAACGAGAACTCAGAAAGAAAGAGGGGGCGTTATTAATAGAAATGATGAGAAGCAAGGATTTTTTATTATTGATAACGATGTAGCTGATTCAATGCAAGAAGGTGCTATTATTATGCATCCATTACCTATTGATGAAAAAGACCAAGAAATTAGACCAGAAGTAGAAAATAACCCAAGAGCAGTTTATCTTACTGATCAAGTTAAAAGTGGATTATTTACAAGGATGGCAATACTATCGATGCTTCTTGCTGATGCTTAATTTAAAAAATAAAGCGGAGAATTATTCTCCGCTATTTAATTTATGATATAATATAATAATATGATATTAGATTTTTTTAATAGACGAATTTCAACAGAAGTAGGTGTTGCTGTTTTATTTTTATGTTTTATTTTGGCTGGATGGATAATGATTAAAGAATATAAAGAATATGAAGAATTTATGAAATTAAGATTTGATTCATTAGAAATTGATAGAGTTTTAGAAAATAAGAAAAACTAAAAAAGCAAGGTTTTAAATCTTGCTTTTTAGTTATTTTTATATCTTTTGTAATACCTCATCGCTTGCGATGGGGTTCTTTATTTTTTTTCTTCAAGTTTAACTTTCAAAGTTAATTTTTTGCCTCCTCTTAAAACTTTTAATTCAACTTCTTGCCCAATTTTACATTTTTGAAGTATTTGAGAAAGAGTATTTTTAGGGTCTATTTTCATTTTTTCAGCTTCTGTAATAATATCAAATTCTTTTAATCCAGCTCTTTCAGCTGCTGAACCTTTAACTATTGGTGATTCCCCTAAATTTTCTCTTACTATCAAAACACCATAGTCTATTGGTAGTTTATTTTGTTTTGCCATTTCTTTTGTAATAAGAATATATCTTATTCCTAAAAATGGAAATTTAATTTTTCCGTATTTTTTAACTTCTTCTAAATCTTTTTTAGCAATATTGATTGGAATGGCAAAGCCGATATTTTGAGCTCCCATTACCATTGCAGTGTTAATTCCAATAACTTTACTTTCCATATTTACTAATGGTCCTCCTGAATTTCCAGGATTAATTGCGGCATCGGTTTGAATAAGGCCTCTTAATCTTTCTGATTGATGAGTTATACTATTAGTTGCTTGTATAAATCTTGATAAACCCGAAATAATTCCTGAACTTACAGTGTCGTGAAATTCTCCAAGTGCGTTTCCAACAGCAACTATTTCTTGTCCTAATTCAATTTTTTCTGAATCATCTAAATCTAAATAAGGAAGATTATCAGATTTTATTTTTAAAATAGCGATATCATTAATAGGGTCGCGAGCAAGAATTTTAGCTGGATATTTTTTATTTGGTTCAGCTACAATAGTATATTCTGCTTTTGGATCTTGAACTACATGACAGGATGTTAAAATATATCCGTCAGGAGAAACAATAAAACCAGAACCACCTCCTATTTTTGTCATTTCCCCTTTTCCTTTTTTAATTTTAGGCAAAATAAGTTCTCTTCCTTGGAATGGAAACAAATAAAAACCTTCTACTTTAGGAAGATCTTTTGAAACAATGATTGTTATTACTGCTGGACAAACTTTTTTAGCAATATCTACAATCGGAGAAATATTTTTCATAAATTTAAGATTATAATTACAAACGAGGGAAAGAAAAGAGAATTTATTCTCATTTCTTAACTGAGTGCTGTAATTATGTGGCAAAGCCACAATATGTATTATTATGTTTTAATTTTACCATAAAACCCCTTGCTATCAAGTGCAAAACTTGGTATTTTTATAATTAAGCCCCTGTAGTTCAACTGGACAGAACAAGAACCTCCTAAGTTCTAAATATAGGTTCAAGTCCTATCAGGGGCATATTGATTAAGTTCTTGACAATTATTTTTGTTATATTAATATAAAAGTTAAGGGGTGAGGGATAAATATTCCCAACAGGACAAAAAAATTTAACAAAGGAGGATTTAGGATATCCCTGGAAACGTCCTTTTCCAGCTTTAAAGACTTAACCAAGTTTGTTAAATTTTTCCCCTTTAATTAAAAACTCTGTTAAAACAGAGTTTTTAATTTTATGGATTTTTGTTATAATATATATTAAAGGTCGTATAGTTTATATAAAATTATTTTATCATGCCTATAAAAAAATCTAAACCAGCTTCAAAAAAAATAAAGAAAGAAAAGAAAGAAAAATTAATTGGAAAAATAACTCATTATTACTCAAAAATTAAAGTAGCTGTTATTAAGTTATCAGATTCTCTTTCCGTAGGAGACACTATTCATATTATTGGAGGAGAAGATACCGATTTTAAACAACCGATTAAATCAATGGAAAACGAACATAAAAAAATAAAAAAAGGTAAAAAAGGAAATTTTGTTGGATTAAAGGTTAAAAATAAAGTTAGAGAAGATTATAAAGTTTACAAAGTTTAATATTTTTTTGAAAAGATGGTTTTTGTTAAGGCCCTCTCTATTTTTCTTGGAACAGTAATAGGGGTAGGAATTTTTGGTTTACCTTATGTTGCTTCAAAGGCAGGATTTTTTGTTTTGATTTTTTATTTTTTGATTATGTCTTTAATCGCTATTTCTATACATTTTTTATATGGAGAAATAACATTAGCTACTGAAAAAGTTCATCGTTTACCTGGTTATGCTGAAGAATATCTTGGAGCTAAATGGAAAAAGATTACTTTTTTTGCAATGTTAGTTGGTTTGATGGGTGCTTTGCTTGCTTATTTGATTGTTGGAGGAGAATTTTTATTTTTATCTTTAAGTCCTTATTTCGGAGGAAATTTAATTTTTTATACTCTTTTATTTTTTTCATTAGGTGCTGTTCTTATTTTTAAAGGAATAAAAAGCATATCTTTTGTAGAGTTATTTTTACTTATTATTTTGTTTATTATTCTTGGAATATTTTTTATAAAAACTTTTCCTGTCATTGATATAAATAATTTAAAAACTTTTGATTTTAAATTTTTAGCTTTTCCTTATGGAGTTGTTTTGTTTTCTCTTTGGGGATCTTCTGTTGTACCTGAAATTAAAGAAATGTTTTCAAATAATTATTTATCAAAAAAATCTAAAAATAAAGATATTATTAAATTAAAGATGAGAAAAGTAATATTTTTTGGAATTAGTATTTCTACAATTATTTATATTTTTTTTGTTTTTATGATTCTTGGTGTGTCTGGATTTGATACTTCTAAAGAAGCTATATCAGGATTAGATTTAGCATTAGGTCAAAATATTATAAAATTAGGATTTATATTCGGTATAATTACTTGTTTTACTTCTTTTCTTACTATTGCTTTAACTTTAAAAAAAATGTTTTGGTATGATTTTGGATTTTCTAAAAATTTATCATGGGCGATAACTTGTTTTGTACCATTAATTTTATTTTTTTTGGGAATGAGAGAGTTTATTGAGATAATTGGTTTTACAGGGGCTGTGGCATTAGGTGTTGAAGGTATAGCTATTGTTTTTATTTATAAAGAACTTTTAAAAAGAAAATTTTTAAGAAAAATAAATCCTGTTTTATATTTTTTAGTTGGTGTTTTTGTTTTAGGAATTATTTCAGAGACATTTTTCTTTTTATTTAGCAAGTAATTATCATTATTATCATATTGAAGTAAAGGCAATATTATAGTATTATTTAAGAATATGAACAAACTATTAGATTTTTTTACTATTATTATTTTTGTTTCTGTTATATTTTGGTACCTAACAAATTTTTCAGGTCCTATTTTTTGATTATAGCGATACTAATATACTAATGACATACTAATAATACTAATAAAAATGATAATTTTTTTAAATGAAAATAAAATCTTTTGATTATGATTTATACAAGAAAATTTCAGTAAGTGATTTAATTCTTTTTTGTATTTATTCTATAGATGAGAAGAATGAGAAAGCAGAGTTTGAAAGAATTGTTAAAGAATGTTTTGAGTTGTTTCCAAATTCTTTTAGCTTATTATCAATTTCAATATGGCCTGACTCAAGAAAGCTTGATAGATCATTGCGAGCACTAAGGAATAATAAATTAATTGAAGGGAATCCTAAAACTATTTTTTCTTTAACTAAATCTGGCAGAAAAATAGCTGAAAATATTGCTAATATTTTTAGACAGAAAAAACTAAAGTTATGAATAAAGAAAAAATAAGAGTTCATATTTTTGTTTCTGGAAGAGTTCAAATGGTTCTTTTCCGTTATTCTACAAGACAAAAAGCATTAAGATTTGGGGTTAACGGGTGGGTAATAAATCTTAATGACGGTAGAGTAGAAATGGTTTTAGAAGGAAGTAAAGAAAATGTTAGAAAATTAATAGAATGGGCCAAAAAAGGACCTTTTTTGGCAAGAGTTAATAATTTTGATTTAAAATATGAAGAATATAAAAATGAGTTTAATAGTTTTGAAGTAAAATATTAAAAATTAAATACTAAACATTAAAAACAGACATTAAAATTAAAAAATTAATTTTTTAATTTTAAATTTTAATTTGTCATTTTAATTTTTGCATTTTAATATGGATTATATCGCAATTTTAATAGCAGGTTTTGGAGGAGGTATTTTAAGGGGATTAGTTGGATTTATCAAACATCAATATTCCTATAAAAATGTTGAGTTTAAATTACCTTATTTTTTGACAATGATGTTTTTGTCAGGCATTATTGGTCTTTTAGCGGCAATAAGTATAAAAGAAACAGGTATTACTTTTTTAGGAATTAATTACCTAAGTCCAGCAGTAGCTTTTATTATTGGTTATGCTGGAGGAGATTTTCTTGAAAATATTTATAAGATTATTGTTAAAAAACCAAATTTGTATTCTGAATAGATTTTAAAAGTAAAAAAACAGCTCGTTTTTAGTGAGCTGTTTTTTATTGTGATAAAAATTTAAATTTTTATTACTATTACCATTGACTTTCTCCTTCTGCAGGAGTTTCTTCTGTTTCTCCTTCTGCAGGAGTTTCTTCTGTTTCTCCTTCTGCAGGAGTTTCTTCAGTTTCTTCTTCTGCAGGAGTTTCTTCTTCCATTTGATCAGTAACTTCTTCTGGAGTTTCTTCTTCTGTTTCATCTGTCTCAACTTGATCAGTAACTTCTTCTGAAGTTTCTTCTTCAGAAGTTTCTTCTTGAGCAGTGAAATTAGGATATAAATTATCTTTAATCATATTTTTTAGACGAAGCAAATCATTTCTTTTATAATTTTTTACTTCGTAGTAAAGGTTTTCTAATTTAAAAAATTGATTTAAAATCAATTTTTAATCAGATGAATTTTTCTTTCGACCTTTTCATCAATATACTATCATTATAAGAACCTGAGGCCTTTTGTCAAGAGTAAAATAATTTTAAGAGATATCTTTAATATTTAGTTTATAAATGT
>JBDREW010000059.1:0-31007 GCA_043819385.1 Candidatus Nealsoniibacteriota bacterium
TGATTATGATGTAAAATTAAAAGTTTCAAGTCTTTTATTTCCAGGTAGATTTTGTGAAAAAGAAAAATCAATTACTATTGAAGAAGTATTAGGAGATAATCCTCCTATAGCGAGAATTGTTTGTAATCCTGCTGTTTGTTCAGTATTTTATGGAGACCCTCTTATTTTAGAAAACATGTCTACTGACCCTGATGGAAATGATGATATTAAAATATCTCAATGGTCTGTTAAAAATCAAGGTCAACTAGATAGTAATTATAATATTAAATCAACTTGTCAGTTATGTAACTATACCCCGCAACTTGGAATAACAGAGGGCAATTATGTTGTTAAACTTTATGTTGAAGATGAAGTGGGTAATCCTGATACTGCAATTAAAGATTTTAGGATAAAAAGAAGTATTAATGCTGATTTTGAATGTTCCTTGGATAATGTTCAATGGGATGATTGTGATTTAGATTTTAATCCAATGGAAGGTACAGAATTTTATTTAAGAGATAATTCTACTCCTTCAGAAGGTGCTACAATCAATTCTTGGACTTGGTTAGATCATAATAATGATGCTTACTTAGGAGAAACTGCTGTTTTAACAGCGAAAAAAGGAGAAATGGTAATAAAATTAACAGTAAGAGATACAATTCCTAGATTTGATTCAGAAACTCATACTATTCGCGGAAAATCATTATATCCTCCAAAATGGTGGGAAATTCCACCATTTGGAATGATTGATTCTTTTGATTTTCTTGCATCTATTTTTTCTAAAACTATGAATTTGTTTAGATAATAGAGGAAAGATTAAAAAAGCCCAGACATCTTTAGAGAGAAACAAGAAGCTGGTAGAGGTCGGGTCTCGGAAAAGGAGAGAAAAGCGAAAAATTCAAAATTATTTTATTGAAAATTAAAAATTGAAAATTATCCATCACAACTAAAAATTTCTTTGAAACTTTAATGTGAGGACAAGAAAATTAAAAAGGAGAGGGAAAGTTTAAAAGAGACCTGACCTCTCTTAGAGAGGGAAAAGAAGTTTTGTAGAGGTCGGGGCTCGGGAGAGCAAAAAAAGAAAAAATTAAAAATTAGATATTAAAAATTAAAATAAAGGGAGGAAAAGGGGAAAAATAACCCCTTTTTTCTTTTAAAATTAAGTTATTAAAAATTTATTTAAACCTAAAAATTAGAAATCCAAAATTATTTTATTATATGAGGGCTTGATTATTTCTTGATTTTATTGTAAATTAAATAATAAGTTATTAGTTTTATTTTATTGAATGTTTTTGATTAAATCAAAAACATTCAAATACTTAATACATTATACTTAATACTTAATATATATGGCTGTCCCAAAACAAAGACATACAAAATCAAGAAGAAACAAAAGAAGATCTCATATTTTTATTAAGAGTTCTGCTTTTGGTGTATGTCCAAAATGTGGAAAATTTATTCGTTCCCATACAACTTGTGAACATTGCGGATTTTATAAAGGAGTAGAAGTAATTGATGTTTTAAAAAAATTAACTAAAAAAGAAAAGAAAATAAGAGAAAAAGAAATGGCTTCAAAGGAAAAAGAGGACCAAAAAGAAAAACCATTATCAATGGAACAATTATCAAAGAAGTAAATCTAAATATCAAAAGAGGGAGAAAGGAAAGCTGAGAAGAGCCCCGACCTCTCTTAGAGAGGGAGAGGAAGTTTTGTAGAGGTCGGGTCTCGGAAAGGGATTTGAATTTTAATTTGTAATTTTGATTTTTTAATACTTAATACTTAATACATTTTATTATGGCTTCAAGACATTTATCACGTTCAATAGCAATGCAAAGCTTATATGAGTGGGATTTTTTAGGTAAAAAATCAAAAGACCTTGAAGGAATTGTTGAAAAAAATATTAAAGAATTTGGTCCAGGATTAGAAAGTGAAACATTTGTTTGGCAGATAGTAAATGGAGTTGTTTCAAAGTTATCTGATATTGATAAAATTATTGAAAAGGCAGCTCCTGAGTGGCCGATAGAACAAATTACTATTGTTGATAGAAATGTTTTAAGAATTGGATTATATGAGCTTCTTTATGAAAGTAAAAAAGAAGTTCCTCCAAAAGTAGCTATAAATGAAGCAATTGAATTAGCTAAAACATTTGGAGGGGAAAGCTCGGGAAAATTTATAAATGGAGTTCTTGGAACTGTTTATAAACAAATAGATATAAAGTCATAAAACTTGTAACATATAACATGTAACACAAAAAATATATTTTTCAGAATTTTGTGTTATAGCTTATATCTTGTAAGAAATTCGTGAAAAACTTTTCATCAGAAGAATATTTGGATAATTTATTAGAAAAATACGAAGGTTTAGAAAAAAAGTTAAATTTTAAGTTTAAGAATAAAGATTTGCTTATTCAAGCATTTGTTCACCGTTCTTTTTTAAATGAGAATCCTAATTTTAAACTTTTTCATAATGAAAGATTAGAATTTTTAGGAGATGCAATATTAGAGCATATAGTCACAGAATATTTATATACTAATTATCCTAAAAAATTAGAAGGGGAATTAACAAGTTGGAGAGCTGCTTTAGTAAATACTAAAATGTTGTCAAAAATTGCTAAAAGTTTGGGATTTGATGATTATCTTTTACTTTCACAAGGAGAGTTAAAAGAGAAGGGTAGAGCAAGACAATATATATTAGCAGATATCTTTGAAAGCTTTATTGGTTCATTATACCTTGACCAAGGGTTAAATATATGTAAAAGTTTCATTGAAAAGCATTTAATAAAAGAATTGGACAATATTATCAAAGAAGGTCTTTATAAAGATGCAAAATCAGATTATCAGGAACAAGCACAAGAGAAAAAGGGAATTACACCTACTTACAGAGTTTTAAAAGAAGTAGGTCCTGATCATGCTAAAGAATTTACTGTTGGAGTTTATCTTAATAGTAAATTAATTGCAAAAGGAAAAGGACTTTCCAAGCAAGAAGCGGAAGAAGAAGCAGCTAAGAATGCATTAAAATAATTAAAAATTAAAATAGAGGAAAAGGGGAAAGCTAAGAAGAGCCCCGACCTCTTTTAGAGAGGGAGAGGAAGTTTTTTAGAGGTCGGGTCTCGGAAAGGGAGAGGAGAAAGATTAGAAATTAAAAATTAAAAATTATATTCATTATGTTATCAATTCGTTTATTTAGAACAGGTAAGAAAAATCAGCCATTTTTTAAGATTGTAGTGACTGATAAAAGAAGACCGCCAAAAGGAGGTCGTTTTGTTGAAGAAGTTGGTTTTGTTAATCCATTAACTAAAGAAAAATCATTAAAAGCAGAAAGAATAAAATATTGGATTTCAAAAGGAGCTCAACCATCAGATACTATTAATAATCTTTTAATAAAAGAAAAGATTATTGAAGGTAAAAAAGTGGCTTTACATAATAAGAAAAAGATGAAGAAAGGAGAAGAAGCAGTTAAGCCCACTGAAAAGTCGCTTGCAGATAAGGTTGAAGAAGTAAAGCCAGTAGAGCCAGTAAAACCCGAAGAAGTTAAAAATGAAGAAGTAAAACCAGAAGAAGTTAAACCAGAAGAAGTAAAAAATGAAGAAGTAAAACCTGAAGAAGTAAAGCCCGAAGAAGATACAAAAGAGAGCAAAGATGAAACAAAATAGAATATAGAGGTCTTGCCTCTATATTGGTGGCGAATAGGAATAATATTGACATAAATTATAGAAAGGAATATAATTATAATACATTGGTAAAGGTCGGTATTGAAAAAGAAATTAATCTGAATAAGATATATGGCAAAAGAAACTAATGATCAAGAATTTCTTGAATATATCATTACCGCATTGGTTGACCACCCAGATGATGTAAAAGTTGAAAGAAAAGTTGATGAAATGGGTGTTTTACTTTCTTTGAAAGTAAATCCAGAAGATATGGGTCAAATCATTGGTCGTGCAGGTGCTACTGCTAGAGCTATTAGATCTTTAGTTAGAATCGTTGGCTTGAAAAATCATGCCAGAGTTAATTTAAAGATTGAAGAGCCAGAAGGTGGTAGAAGTCCTGTTCATGATGATAAATCTACTTCTAAAGATAAAGATTTAGAGGATTTGAAACTATAAGATCAGATTTACTATTAAAAAGAACAATGCTACACTTTAAGTGATAGCATTGTTTTTTTTAAAATAAAATTTTTTAATAATAAAAATGATTAAATTTGATATAATTACAATTTTTCCAGAAATTTTTAATTCTTATTTTAAAGAGAGTTTAATTGGACGTGCTCAAAAAAATAAATTAATAAAAATTGATGTTCATAATTTAAGGGAATATACATCTGATAAACATAAATCAGTTGATGATAAACCGTTTGGTGGGGGATTAGGTATGGTTATGAAGGTAGAGCCGATCTTTAATGCGGTGTCAGTTTTAAAGAAAAAGAATCAAAAAACAAAAGTTGTTTTATTTACTCCAAGAGGAAAAAAATTTAATCAGAAAATTGCTAATCAATTAAGTAAATTAGACCAAATAATTTTTATTTGCGGAAGATATGAAGGAATAGATGAAAGAGTAGCTAAAAAAATTGCTAATATTGAATTATCAGTAGGAGATTATGTTTTAATGGGGGGTGAAGTGCCAGCTATGATAGCAATAGAAACAATATCAAGATTAATTCCAGGAGTGGTTGGAAAAAAAGAATTTTTAGAAAAAAGGGGATTAAAAAGTAAGGGATTTATTGAATATCCTCAATATACTCGTCCTGATGTTTTTAAGCCGAAAAAAGGAGATGAATGGAAAGTGCCAAAAGTATTACTTTCAGGTAATCATAAAAAGATTGAAGAATGGCATAAAAAAAACCAAAAAATCATTGATTAATAGATGATTTTATAGTATTATAATAAAGTGATAAATTTGGGCAGGTGGTGGAGTAGTCAAACACATCAGACTGTAAATCTGACGGCCTTGTGCCTACGGGGGTGCAAATCCCTCTCTGCCCACAGAGTAAAGCAGAGTGCCGAGATAGCTCAGCTGGTAGAGCACTCCCATGGTAAGGGAAAGGTCACGAGTTCAAATCTCGTTCTCGGCTTACGATAAAGTAATTAAGTAAAAATAAGAATCTGTCTCGCTTCGCTCGTCAGAACCTTGATTCGTTAAGGTAAAATTATAAAATCTTAAATTAAAAAAATATGGCAAAAAGAAAACAACAATTTGTTAAATTTCAATGTACTATTTGTAAAAGAATAAATTATTTTGTACATAAGTCAAAGCAAATGACAGAAGAAAAATTGGAATTAAAAAAATTCTGCAAGTGGTGTAAGAAACATACACCACATAAAGAAATGAAGAAATAAATTAAGTATTAAGTGTTAAAAATATAAAAGGGGACGTGGTGAAATTGGTATCACGGGAATCTCCAAAATTTTTGTTCCAGGTTCGAGTCCTGGCGTCCCCGCAAAAAAAATCGTCTAATTATTTAATTTAGACGATTTTTTGATTAATTCACGATTTTTAATTTTTAGTTTTAAAGAAACAAAAAATCAGCCCCTTAGAGCTGTTTTTTTGTGTTAGAACATTTTTATAGCATTTCATTTTTTTTCTTTAATATATCATTATATATTTTCTCATAACCATCTGTCATTTTTTCAATACTAAAGTTTTTTTCCACATGCTTTTGACATTCTTTTCGATCAATCTGGTCAATTTTCTTAATTGCAGCGACTGCTTCGTTAATATTTTTAACAACAAAGCCGGTTTTTCCGTCTTTAACTATTTCTTTGGCCGAACCTCTATTAAAAACAATTGTTGGCGTTCCACAGGCCATTGGTTCTATTAGAAATAATCCAAATGGTTCTCTCCATTGAATTGGAGCTATAAGTGCTTTAGCATTTTTTAGAAGCTTTATTTTTCCTTTATGGTTTACTTCTCCAATAAATTTAATTTGTTTTCCATCAATTAAAGGTTTTACTTGTTCTTCAAAATATTTTTTATCAACTATATCAACTTTTGCAGCCATAATAAGTTCCATTTTTGCTTTTTTGGCTATTTTTATTGCTTCAATTGGGCCTTTTTCTGGTGACATTCTTCCTAAAAAAGCTAAATAATTTTTAGGTGTTTTGTTGAATGGAAAAATACTAGTATCAATTCCGTTATAAACATTGCCAACATAATTAAGATCTGGAAACGGTTCTCGTTGATTCTTAGAGATTGAAACGTAGTTATTTTTTTTAAATTTACCGTAAACTAATTTTTGATAAGCAGGATAAAGCGGTCCATGAAGGGTAGTAACGATTGGTGTTTCTATAATTGGAGAAAAAGCAAGTAATCTCCATCCTAAATGATTATGGATAATATCAACATCAATATTTTTTAGATGTTCAAGTACTTTACCAACGCCAATAAATTTTAGAGAATCTCTTGTTTTTATATTTTGAGCTTCAGGATAAATTCGAAGAGCTTTTGGAAATATTGGCAATAATCTTGCTTTTGTTTTAGAATCACCAGAGGCAATAAGAGAAACTTGGTGACCCCTTTTAATTAATTCTTGAATGATATTATATACTACTAATTCAACTCCACCATATTTTTTTGGTGGAATACTTTCTTCAAATGTTGCTATTTGAACAATTTTCATAATAATTCTTGATATAATTTTGATATTTGAGAAGAGACATTTTCCCAACCATAATTTTCTTTTACAATTTTTTCAGCATTTATAGTTAATTTATTTTTAAGTTCATTATTTGTAAGTATTTCTATAATTTTTTTTGAAAGAATTTTATGGTTTCCTGGTGGGAAAAAAAGTCCTGTTTTTCTATTTTGAATTATACAAGAAAGACCTCCAATATTTGAAACAATAATAGGTGCTCCGCAACGCATTGCTTCTAATGCAGTCATTCCGAATGGTTCATAATAAGGAGAAGTTACAAAAACATTACTTGCTGAATAGTAATAACGAAGTTTTTCTTGGTCTTTTTTGCCTAAAAATAGAACTTTTTTTTCAATTCCTAATTCTTGAGCTATATTTTTTAATCGTTTTATTTCTTGTTTATCAGCTGGATTGCCTCTTTTACCGATTTTTCCTCCAATAACTATTATTTTTAGGTTTTCTTCAAATTCAGATAATTTTTTAAGAACTAAAGGAAAAGCTCTAATTATTGTTTCTATTCCTTTACGCCAATCTATTCGTCCAATATAAATAATAATTTTATCTTTTTTAGGAAAATTGATATAATTTCTAGCATTTTTAAGATTTGTTTTTCTGAAACGTTTTAAATTAACGCCACAAGGAATAATTTTTATTTTATTTTCTAACTCAAAATTATAATAATGCATAAGGTCTTTTTTCTCGGATGGGCTAGTAGCAATTATTCTGTCGGTTGTTTTCATAATTTCTTCTTCTTTTCTCAATCGTTTTTCAAATTTTTCAATATTATTATTTTCTTCTCCAAATTTTTCTAAGGCACGACAACGGACATGACCTAATGAATGAAAGGTTTCTACCATTGGAATATTTAATACTCTTTTAATTTGAGAAGCTACCCAGCCACCTAAATAATAATTTCCATGGACTATATTATAATTAAGTTTATTTTCTTCTGTATAAGTAAGAAAATTACCAAGGAATTCTGGTAATTTATCTAATACTTCTTCTTTTGGTATAAAATAACGAGCCCCTGCTTTTAAATAGATAATGTTTACATTTTTCCCATAACTTTTTACCATTTTTTTTCTTTTTCTAGTTAATCTGGTAAAAATATCAACTGACCATCCCATTTGTCCTAATCGTTTACTTAATTCTGAAATATAGACATTTTGTCCTCCTGTTTCGTGTCCTCCTAATTTAGCTGAAGGGTCAGAATGAACGCTAATTATTGCTACACTTTTTCGGTGATTATTTTTTTTGCCATTAGTCTTTTTTCCATTTTTAGAAGAAACAATTTTTTTATTTTTTTTTAACTTTATTTTCTTTTTGAGATTAGATTTTTTTATTTGGTAAATCATTGAATTTAATATTAAAAGTATAATTTAAAATATATGATTTTTATCTAATATTTAAAAACCCGTTTTTGCGGGATTTTATTTAAATCTATACTTTTCTTTCTTATCCTTTATTTTATATTTGCTAGTCTATTTTGTCAATACAAGCTGTTTAAAAATATTGGAAGATTTTTTGATTAATCTCTCGGTTATTTTTGTAAAATATGTTAAGATAAAAATATAAAAATATGGAAGAAAATAAAGTTAAAAAAATTGCAAAGGAGATATTAAATATTGCTGATATTCAAATTGATGGAAATAATCCTTGGGATATAAAAGTATATAATGAGAATTTTTATTCTCGTGTTTTAGATAAAGGATCATTGGGTCTTGGAGAATCATATATGGACAAATGGTGGGATTGTCAAAATGTTGATCAATTTATTTATAAAATTCTTCGTTCAAAAATAGATGAAAAAGTTGAAAAAGATTTTGGATTGCTTTTTAAAATTTTTATCGCCAAGCTTTTCAATAGACAATCAAAAGCAAGAGCATTTCAAGTAGGGGAGAAACATTATAATTTAGGTAATAAATTATTTAAAAATATGTTGGATAGTAAAATGATTTATTCTTGTGGGTATTGGAAAGATGTTGATAATCTTGATCAAGCACAAGAAAATAAATTAGATTTGATTTGTAAAAAGATTGGATTAGAAAAAGGTATGAAAGTACTTGATATTGGTTGTGGATGGGCAGGTTTTGCAAAATATGCTTCAGAAAAATATGGAGTTAAAGTAGTTGGAATTACTATATCAAAAGAACAGACAAAATTGGCGAAAGAAAAGTGTAAAGGGCTTCCAATTGAAATTAGATTAGAAGATTATAGGGATATAGATGAAAAATTTGATAGGATAGTTTCAATAGGAATGATTGAGCATGTTGGTTATAAGAATTATAGAAAATATATGGAAGTTGTTAATCGTTGTTTAAAAGACGATGGTTTATTTTTATTGCATACTATTGGTAGTAGTATTTCAGTGAAATCAGGTGATGCTTGGCTTGATAAATATATTTTTAGAAATGGAATGCTTCCGTCTATAGAACAATTAGGAAAAGTAATGGGAAATTTATTCGTTATGGAAGATTGGCATAATTTTAGTGCTGATTATGACAAAACGTTAATGGCTTGGCATAGTAATTTTAATAATAATTGGGATAAAATTAAATCAAATTATGACGAAAGATTTTTTAGAATGTGGAATTATTATTTGTTATCTTGCGCTGGAGCTTTTAGAGCAAGAAAAATGCAATTGTGGCAAATTGTATTATCAAAAAGTGGAGTTTTAGGAGGATATAAATCTATTAGATAAATTTATGAAATTAGAGATAAAAAAATTTAATGAAAATATTTTAAGAGTTAAAGCTGAAGAAATAAAAGAAATTACTGATGAAACAAAACAGATTGTTTTAGATATGGTTGAAATTCTTAAAGAAAAACAGGGAATTGGATTAGCTGGTCCACAGGTAGGAATATCAAAAAGAATAATTATTGTTCAACCAGACCCAAGACATTTGAAATTTATTGCTTTAATTAATCCTAAAACTATAAAGAAAGGTAAAGAAACAGAGATGCAAGAAGAAGGATGTTTAAGTTTCCCTGGTATTTTTTTGAAAATAAAAAGAGCAAGAGAAATAGAGGTTGAAGCAATAAATATAGAAGGGAAAAAAATAAATATTAAAGCAAAAGGAGTTTTTGCTCGGCTTCTTCAACATGAAATTGATCATTTAAATGGGACTTTATTTTTTAATAGATTGAATTTTTTAGAAAGAGTAAATTTTAAATTAAAACATTTAAATTTAAGAATTTAAAAAAATATGTTGGTTGATTCTTTAATAAAAAATGAATGGCTTAAAACTCCTGAAATAATTTCAGCATTTAGGAAAATAAAAAGAAAAGATTTTATGACAGAAGAGACAAAAGGTTTTTCTGAAGTTGATGAAGCAATGTTAATTGGTAAAGGTCAGACAATTTCTCAGCCATTAGTTGTTGCTTTTATGCTTGAAAAATTAAATCCAAAACCAAAACAAAAAATTTTAGATATTGGTTCTGGTTCTGGTTGGACAAGTGCTCTTCTTGCTTATATAGTTGGTTTAGGTGGTAAAGTAATTGCAATAGAAATAATTCCTGAATTAAAGGAATTTGGACAAAAAAATGCTTCTAAATATAATTTTGTAAAAAAAGGTATAGCAGAATTTATTTGTGCTGATGGTTCTAAGGGATATAAAAAAGAGGCACCTTTTGATAATATATTAGTATCAGCTTCTTTATCATCTAAAATTCCTTTTTCTTGGAAAAAACAATTGAAAATAAAAGGAAAAATAGTTGCACCCATAAAAGATTCTATTTGGGTTTTTGAAAAAGAATCAGAAAACAAATTTAAAAAAACAGAGTATCCAGGATTTGTTTTTGTTTCCTTTGTCAGTAAGTAAATCATTTATTTAAAAAATGAAATATATTTTAATTAAAATTATTTTATTTTCAATTATAGCAATTATTATTGTTAGTTGTTTTCTTCTTATTTTGAATAATGGAATGTATGAACCAAAAAATTCTGAATTTCAGGAAGAGATATTTTTTACTATTGAAAAAGGTCAGGGAGTTAAAGAAATATCAGATAATTTAGAGAAGGCTGGTTTGATTAAAAATAAATGGTTTTTTAGAATTTATGTTGTTTTAACTGATATAGATGCACAATTAAAAGCAGGGGAATATTCATTGTCTCAATCAATGTCTGTTTCAAAAATTGCTGAAAAATTTTATTTAGGAGATGTATCAACATTAAGAATTGTTATTTTGGAAGGATGGAATCTAAGAAATATTGCTGAAATGTTTGAAAGAAAAGAAATGTTTAAATCTGAAGATCTTTTTGAATTAACTGGTTATCCAGCAACAAATAAAATTGAACCAAGTGGTTTACCTTTTTCAGATGAGTTTATTGATAATTTTGATTTTTTAACTGATAAACCAATAAATGTTAATTTAGAGGGTTATCTTTTTCCAGATACCTATCAAATAAGAAAAAAAGAAGATTCATTAAGAGATATTGTTTGGAAAATGCTTAATAATTTTGGAAGTCAATTAACTCAAGAATTAAGAGACGAAATTAAATCTCAAGAAAAAACAATTTTTGAAATAATAACAGTAGCTTCTTTAATTGAAAAAGAAGTGGCATCTTATAAAGATAAAACAATTGTTTCTGGTATTATATGGAAAAGATTAGAAATAGATATGCCTCTTCAAATAGATGCTACTGTTAATTACATAACCGAAAAAAATATGAGAGCAGTTTTAGTAGATGATACTAAAATTGATTCTTTGTATAATACCTATAAATATAAAGGACTTCCTTTGGGACCTATTTCTAACCCAGGGATAGAAAGTATAAAAGCAGCTATTTATCCTGAAAAAACATCATATCTTTATTATTTATCAGCTAAAAATGGGCAAACAATTTTTAGTTCAACATTTGAGCAACATAAAGCCAATAAGGCAATTTATCTTCAATAGATATTATTAATTTTAATATATATTTTCAGCACTCGCTTGAAATAACAAATAAATTTATTTATTTGTTATCCTCTCGCTCGCTTGAAAATGAGTTATTCACTATTCTTATTTTTCAAAGAAAGATATAATAGAGATATAAAAATCAGAAAATTAAGAATCTTTTTAAATTTTTAATTCAAGAATATATGATTTTACCTTAGCGAATCAAGGTTCTGACGAGCGAAGCGAGGCAGGTTCTTATTCTTTAAAGAAAGATATAATAGAATAAGAAACATAATAAATAATTTATAAATATGGATAATGATTTCAATATAATACAAAATATTCCTTTAATAATTTCCGCTTTTTTATTTTTTATAAATTTTATTTTATTTATTTGGGCAGGAATTATATTATTTACTGCAAAAGAAAATTTTGAAAAAATTGAAAAAGGAAGAAAACTTTTGACAAATGCTCTTATTGTTCTTTTTTTAATATTATTAGTATTAATCGTATTTTATTTTATTACTTTTCTTTTAAGAAAGGGAGAAGTTTTTCAGGATATTCCAGATGGTGCAGGAGAGTTTCCTCCTTACGTACATTTAGAAAGTTTTCCTTCTTCTCCTGAATCTATTGATATTGGAAATTATCATTTTGCAGGGCCTTGGAAATTTGATAATAATCAATCTATTAAAGAAACTGCTATAACATCTATTTTGTGTAAAAAAAATGAAGAATATGATATATTATATATAGGGGACATAACAGGTGATAATTTTATAAGGAATAAAAATTATGGATGTTGGCTGGAAAATTGTGATAATAGTATAAAAAATCTTTATGTCGCAGTTTTGTATACTCATTATGATGTATATGAAGCAGGTGAAAAAGAATTAATTCAACTTGAGTTAAATGAACAAATTCAACCAGTTTGCGTTGAATAATAAAAAACTAAAAAACTAAAAAAGAATTAATAATTGGATTGTTTTAAAATTAAGTCATTTAAAATTGATTCAAAATTAAAAATTAAAAATTCAAAATTAAAAATATGGCTTTATCATTACCAGAAAAAATAACAATAGAAAAAAGTTTAATTTATATTATAATAGTTGCTGTTTTAGTAACTTTTACTTTTATTTTTTATTTATTTTTCTCTCAATTTACAAAAAATATTAAAGTTAAGACCCCAATGGGAGGAGAAGAATGGGAGATTGGACAAACATATCAGATTACTTGGGATGCGAGAGGAATGGACAAAGTAGGTATTGTATTATTTAAAGGAAAAGAAGCAAAATGGATTGCTAAAGACGTACATGCAAGTGATGAGAAATATGATTGGAAAATTTATCCTGGTCAAATATATGGAGATGATTATTGGATTGCTGTTTTTGAATATCCATGGAGAAAAGGAAATAAAATACATTATTCAAAAGGATCTTTTGCAATTACTTATCCAGAACTTGCAAGTTGTGATATTCTTGCTATTGAAAATGAATGGCCGTATGTTCCAAATGATTTACCTGATTTAAGAAAAGTTTTTGTTACAGAAGAGTCTTTTAAGGGAAACTTAGGAGGATTAGATGGAGCTGATAGAATATGTCAGGAAGACGCTGAAAAGCAGGGTTTTGAAGGAGTTTGGCATGCTTTTTTAGGAGGGGATAGTGATGACGATTTAATTGTAAGAAGAATGGAAAAAACTCCAAGAGGCAAAGATGGGATTTATATTCAGGCCATGCCATCAGCAGTTTTAATTAGAGGAGCTACTTGTCATCAACTTTTAGGGAAAGATTACAATGAATTTGTTCAGAAATTTTCAGATCTTTATATTATAAATGAGGAAAAATTTAAAGACGATTTTTTTAAAGATTTAAGTAATGTTTGGCTTGGAAGATTAGATGAAAAGAGCAAAAAGAATTGTACTGGGATTGCGACAGCACTTATAGAACCATATAAAGCATCTGCTGAAAAATATAGTGGTACAACTACTTGTCAAAATTGGACGAAAGAAGATAAAATGGTAGAGGGATATGATTCTCTTAAAGGAGTATCTGGAGGAGATTATCCTACATGTTATACTCCAACAGGAACATCTACTAAAGCAGTTGTTTTAGGTGGACTTTCTTCTGGATTAGAGCAAGAGGGAATTAATAAAACTTTTACACCTTATCAAGGGAAATATTGCGATAAACTTCAAAAACTTATTTGTGTTGAAGAGTAATAATATTATGGTTGAAGAAATTAAAGAGATTTTAAAAGAATATAATAAAGATATTAAAAGAGAAATGGGTGTTTTAGTAGAAAATCTTGAAAGCAAGGTTGATTTGATAATTGAGCGACAGGATATTTTTGAAGGAAAATTAGATTCTCATACTGAAATGATTGGTAAAATGATGGTAGATATTGAAAGAATTAAAAATGATGTAGAGATAATAAAGGGTTCTTTAAGGATAAAGATTGATTTAGAAGAATTTGAAAATTTAGAAAAAAGAGTAAAACTTTTAGAGTCAAGAATAGAAATTTAATTTTACAAAAGTAAAATTTTTATAGAGTTGACAAATTTTAACTAAAGTATTAAGATTGAAATATAATAAAATAGTGTAAAGCCATAGACAATGGGTTTTGTTTCAAACAAATTAAATCCCATCGAGGTAATTATCATTTTAAAAAGTGGTTAATTCTGTCTGTGGAGACAGAATTTTTTTATGCCGTTAACTAAAGAAGAAAAAAAACAAGTTATAGAGAATTTAAAAGAAAAAATTGATAAACAAAAATCAATAGTTTTTGTATCAATTGAAAATTTAAAAGCAAAAGATTTTAATGAATTAAGAAGTCAATTGAAAGAAAATGATTGTTTATTATTTGTAGTTAAAAAAACCTTATTAAATCTTGCTTCTAAGGAAAAAAATCTTTTAATTGATACTGAAAAATTAAAAGGAGAAATTGCTTTAATTTTTGGATTTAAAGATGAAATATCAGCAGCTAAGATTAGTAATAACTTTTCTAAAAAGAATGAATATTTAGAAATTTTAGGAGGTGTTTTTGAAAATAAATTTATAGATAAAGAAAAAGTGATTGCTTTAGCAAAAATTCCTTCAAAAGAAGAATTATTATCAAAATTGGTTGGAAGCATTGCAAGTCCTATTTCAGGTTTTGTAAATGTTTTACAGGGCAATATTAAAGGTCTTATCAATGTTTTAGCAAAGCTAAAACCTAATTTTTAATTTTTAATTTTTAATTTTCAATAAATTTTCAATGTTTCAATGATAGAATTTTTAAAAGAAAATTAAAAATTATATAAAAATATGACAGAAGAAAAAAAAGATGAAGTAAAAGAAGAAAAAAAAGAAGAAGAAAAAGAAATCGAAGTTCCTAAAAAGTTTAAAGATATTGTTGAGGAAATAGAAAAAATGTCTGTTTTGGACTTATCGGAATTAGTAAAGATTTTAGAAGAAAAATTTGGCGTTTCTGCTGTTCCTACTGCTGTTGCAGGTTTTGCTTCGGCTGGAGATAGCGGAGAAGCAGGTGCTTCTGAAGAGAAATCTTCTTTTAATGTTCAATTAACTAGTGTAGGAGATAAAAAAATAGAAGTTATTAAAGTAGTTAGAGATCTTATTGGAAAAGGATTAAAAGAAGCAAAAGATTTAGTTGATTCTGCTGTTACTGAACCACAAATGATTAAAGAAGGAGCTTTAAAAGAAGAAGCAGAAGAAATGAAAAAGAAATTTGAAGCCGCTGGTGCTAGTGTAGAACTTAAATAAATCTTGGAACTCATAACTTAGAACTCACAACTTAATTAAAAAATCCCGTTTAAACGGGATTTTTTAATATTTAAAAGAAAGAGAGAGCTGGGAAGAGACCCTGTATCATTCGGTACATGGCGAGACCCGACCTCTCTTAGAGAGGGAGAGGAAGTTTTTGTAGAGGTCGGGTCTCTCGGAGAGGGGAGTTTATATTCTTATTTTATAAACCATCCAATCGTTTAGAATATAAATTGTTTTTCCGTCATTTGAAATAGTAATATCTTTTAAATTATTAAATTTTTCACTTTGAAATTGTTTAAAAACTTTTCCGTTTTTATCAGTAATAATTATTCTTTTATTTTTTGATTCTAAGATATAAAGATAGGGGATATTAGTTTTAACTTTAATTTCAGTGATGTTTTCTACTAATGGGAATAAATTAAAATTTATAGTTTTTTGATAATTTCCAGTATAATATTTATCTATTGAATTATCAGTATTTAAAACCCAAACAGATTCATTAATAGCTATTGATTTTGTTTGTTTTATTTCATTTGGTTTATTTTTAATCCAATTTTGAGCAGAATTCCATTTAAAATTATCAATGTAAGGATATTTAATAATTTCATTATTATTTTTATCTAATAAATAAAGATTTGACATATATGAAGAAAATGAAATAAAATTAAATTCTTTAGTATCAATAGTTTCTTCTTTCCATATGTCGTCTTTTAAATAAATTAAATTATTTGGTTTTGAGAAAAATAGAATTGCATCAGAAAAAATATCTCCAAATTCTAAATTTTTATTTGTTTCTAAAATAATTCCTTTATTTTTTTGAAAATTAAATTTATAAATTCTTGAGGAAGAGGGGCTATAAAAATAAAGATCAGAATTTTTTAATAATATATTTTGAGGTGTAAGTCCTATTTCAGAATTTAATTCAATTATTATTTCAGGATTTTCAATTTTTTCTAAATTATTTATTCTTTCAAGATTTTTTTTAACTGATTTTTTTAAATCAATTAAATTAGAATTTTCTTTTTCATTCAATAATGAAATTTCTTCCCATACTTCCATAAATAAAGTATTTGCTTTTTCTGTTTCTTTAAATATCAAAAATCTTTCTGCTGTCTCAAATTTTTCTTGAATTTCTTCTAAAGAAATTTGAACTTGTTTTTCTTTTTCTTTTTGTGCCCCTTTAAAGATTGAAAATCCAAGAAAGAGGATAGAAATTAAAATAATAATTATAACTAAATTAGTTTTTAATCTAGATTTTTTAAATGTAAAATTAAGTTTTTTTAATTGATTACCAATTAGTGGTGAAAAATGAGGGGCTTCAACTTTTTTTTCTTTATTTATTCCAATATTATTTATAAGGGAATTTTGAGTGGGTTTTTCCGTCCGCAACATTTTGCCCGTCAGTAACGCTTTGCCTGCCAGCAACGCTTTGCGTAGCAATGTGGGTTGGCGTAGCAATGCAGGTTGGCCTGATAATAATTTTAAGGGATTTTTAATGGTTAATAAACGTAATTTTTTAATATTTTCAATTGGTTTTATTATTGGTAGAAAAATTTTAGATAAAGAAAATTTTTCTTTTTCTGGAGAAATAGTTTCTTTAGTATGTCCATTTGTTTTTTGTTTAAGAGGATGCTCATTTTTATCTATTTTTTTATTTTTAAGAAGAATTAAAAAACAAATTCCTGAAACTTTTGATCCTTGTCCATCTGTAAATAAATTAGAGGGCAATATTTTTTTTAAGTTTTTTTGATTGATATCTTGAATATCAGATATTTTATTAAGTAGATTTTCTTGGATAAAGAAGTCAAAAACATCTTTAGTTAAAGTTAAAATAAAATCATTTTCAACAAGTTTTCCTGAAACAACATTGAAAAATATTTTTAATGGGTATGGATCAATTTCTTCTAAATTTAAATTTTTGCCTATATCAATTATTTGACCTTCTCTAATGAGTAAGATTTTTAAATCTCCGGTTTTAGTAAAAGTTAAATCATATCCTGTATTAAATTTTCGAGTAAAAGAATTTTGAGCAGAATCTTTTATTGAAAGAGCAGCAAAATTAAGATTTCCTAACCAGCTAACATTTTCTTTTTTAACTTCTTCAGATAAAAATTCATTTGTTTTTTTTAAACTTTGAGAAAGTCCTTTTGAGGGATATTTAAAAGAAAGATTATAATAGTTATTTTTTATTACTTGAGATAAATTATCTAAAAGTTTTGAGTTTGATGGTAATGCATTTTTGATGTCTCCAATCAAATATAAACTACCTAGCTTTTTTTCATAAGCATTTTCTGGTTCGTAAATAAAACTATCAAAAAAATAATCTCGTTTAAATTTTGGATTAAAATGAAATTCAAATATTTCCATAATAATAATCTATATTTTATAAGCTTAAAATAGGGGACAGAAATAAGAATATTTTTCAATCTCGAGTAGACCTGCCTGCAACGCTTTGCGTAGCAATGCGGGCTGGCTGTGGGTATGGCGAATTGAAAAATATTCTTATTTCTGTTCAAATATTTGTTTATTATAATACATTATAATATAGAAAATGATTATTGCCAATTTTTATTTGTTTTGTATTGTATTGTGATACAAGATTTACAAGAAAATAAATATATGTTAAAAAATATTTGTTATAACATGGAGTTATAACAATTGTTCTTTAACATTTAGGATTGCAAGGAGTTTGAAATGAGTGATTTAAGATGGAGTTGTGAAGCAGAACAGGTAATGGAGCAAACAAAATTAATAGCTCATGATTTAGGACATAGAGAAGTTTATACATTTCATATATTATTATCTTTAATTCAGCATAATGGAACTGCTGGCATAATTTTGAAAAAATATTTAAATTATGATTTATTTTTAGAGTATTTTTTGAGATTAAAGAAAAGTGGTAAAGAAAAATGTTTAGATATTGATTTGCCATGGAGTTTGGTAGCTCAAAATGTTAATCATTATGCTTCTGATTTAGCAGAAGAACTTGGACATAGTTTTGTTAGTTCTTTACATTTGTTACTTGCTCTTGTTATAAGTGAAGGAATAGCAGTATCTTATATGCGTGATTTACAAGTTTGTCCTAAATTAATTGAAAATGAAGTTTTACAATACTTGCAAATTAATTTATTAGATAGTTCAGGTAGAATTCAACAAGTAAGAAGTTTTAGTGGATGTGGTTTTAAAGATAATGAAGAATTTCTTTTTATTCCGTTAGAAGATGATGAACAATTTTCCTTAATGGGTGCATTTGAAAAAGATATGACTTGTTTAGGTAGTACCAATGGAAGAAAGATAGTTCTTTAAAAGGCAGTTTTTAATTTAAAAAATAATTATAAAACGTTATTCAAAAGAATAACGTTTTTTATTTGATTTTAAAGTAAATTTCGAAGGTAAGGCCTTCGGAAGTTAAGTTAGTTATTTTTTTGTTGATTTCTGTTAATTTTTGTTAATTTAAATTATAATAACAATAATGGGTTTCAAAAAAATTATTTTAATTTTTCTAATTTTAATCTTGTTTATTTCAATAGGGATTTTATCGTATCTAAATTATTATAAAAATAAATATTTTGATATATTTTTTGATGATCAAAAATCAGAAATATCTGCTGGTGTGGTTCCTCATCATTTATTAGCAGAACCATTAATCAAAGATTTTTTTCAATATATTTCTAAAAATGAAAAACCAGAAACAATTATTTTATTAGGACCTGATCATTTTAATTCTGGGAATATTATTGGAAATGGCTTTATTACACTTGATTTAGATAATCAAGATTTTTTTCAATTAAATATTGACAAACAATTAATTGAAAATCTTTCAAAAGAAAATAATATAATTTTTAATTCTTCTAGCGTTAACTTGGACCACGGAATCACTAATTTAATATCTTTTGTCCAAAAATATTTTCCTGATACTAAAATTGTTCCTTTTATTATTCCTTTCGATGTTTCATTAGAAGAAACAGAAAAGTTTGCTAATTCTTTAAATGATTTAAGTTCTTCAAAGACAATAGTAATTGGTAGTGTTGATTTTTCTCATTATTTAACCGAATCAGCCGGAGAGTTTCATGATTTAAAGAGTATAAGAACTTTACTTAATTTTGAAAAAGAAAATTTCAAAGATTTAGAAGTTGATTCTTGGCAATCTTTATATATCGTTCGTTCTTTTGCTAATTTAAGAAAAAAAGAGAATTCAAAAATAATTGGACATTTCCAATCTAAAGATTTTTTAGAAAATAAAGAAATTAATCAAGAAGAGGGGATAACATCATATTTTAGCATTGTTTTTCAAAATAAAAGAAGTGAGAATGAACAAAATTTATCTTTACCCAATAATACAGTTTTGTTTGTTGGAGATATAATGTTAGATAGGGGAGTAGAATATTTGATGGAAAAAAATAGTTTTAATTATCCTTTTGAAAAAATTAAAAGATTTTTAAGAGGTATTGATATTGTTGTTGGAAATTTGGAAGGGCCTATAAATAAAAATCCACAATATTTTTCAGATGAATCTTTAATGTTTTCTTTTTCTGAAAAAAATATTGAAAATATTTCTCAAAATTTTGATTTAGTTAATTTAGCTAATAATCATACTTTAAATATGGGGGAAGAGGGATTAGAAGAAACAAGGCGAATTTTAGAAGAAAATAAAATTGGATTTATGGGTGATCCTTTATTATGTAGTAAAGATTTTTCTTTTCAACCAAGCAATAAAGATATTATTTTTTTGGCTTTTAATAAGACATTTAATTTTGATTGTTCAAATCAAGATGTTATTGATTTGATAAAATTAATTAAGTTAGAAAATAAAGATAAATTTTTAATTATAAATATTCATTGGGGTAATGAATATGAATTAACTAATTCTATTATTCAACAAGAATTAGGGCATCAGATGATTGATGCTGGAGCTGATTTGATTATTGGGCATCATCCTCATGTTGTTCAGAATATTGAATTGTATAATAATAAATTGATTTTTTATTCATTAGGTAATTTTATTTTTGACCAGTATTTTTCTATTGAAACACAGCAGGAATTAGCAATAGGATTAGAAATATATGATGAAAAGCTCGTTTATCGTATTTTTCCGATTCAAAGTCAATTAGGCCAGCCATTTTTAATGAATAAAGAAAATAGCAATAAATTTCTTAATGATTTGTCTAAAAAATCAAGTAAAGAATTGGCTGATGATATAAAGAGTGGTATAATAGAAATATCAAAAATTAAAAATTAAAAATTAAAATTAGTGAGAAGAGAAAAGGGGAAAGCTGGGAGAGACCCGACCTCCAAGGAGAGGGAAAAGTTTTGGGGAGGTCGGGTCTCGGGGAGGGAGAGAATAAAAATTAAAAATTAAAAATTAAAATTACATATCAAAAATTAAAATTATAATTAAAAAACTAAAAATATAAAATCAATAAAAACTTTTTTTATATTTTTAAATTTTATTTATTATGGGTTTTCCAAAAAATATTATTTTAATTCTTTTAATAGTTATTGTAATAATTTTAGTGGCAATTAGTGGTTTTATTTATTATGGTAGAGAAATAAAAGAAAAAGAATTAACTAATTTATCTGAACAAGAAATTACAGGAGATGGAATTGCAGTTAAAGCTGAATTAGCTAAAAGCTTAATTAATCCGAATGATATTGTATTAGAAAAATATGATGTTGAGCCACAAATTTCTCAATATAATTTACCAATTAATACTAAAGAAATCTCTAATTATTCTGATTTTTCAGGAAAAATTGAAATAAGCTCAAAAGGAGTTTCATTATTAGAAAAAAATGGTTTTGTAGTTTTTCCCACACCAAATAATATTGCTGAATTAGAAGTTTATACTGGTTTTGGAAATTCAACAAGAAAAGCTAAGCCAAAAGATGATTTTGTAGCTTATTATCAGGTTTTAAAAAATAAAGATATACCGATTTTAATTACAAGTGATTCTCTTTTACATTATTATCATATATTTTTTGATACTACTTTAATGAATTTAGAAAGAGATATTTTTTATGATGATATTTGGAAAATAAGCAAAGAATTATTAGAAAATTCAATTACACAATATAATTCAGCAGAAGGGGATTTGAAAGAAGCATTTAAAAGAAATACTGCTTATTTATCAGTTGCTTTAGAAATGCTTCGCCCTAAAAACGATCAAGTTGTAAGTGATCAAACTTTAAGAGAAGAATATTGTTCTGGTTATTCTTTTGATAATTGTAAACAAATTCTTGATGGAGTAAAAGATCAATATGGAGAAAAAACATCTTTTAAATATTTTTCTCAAATAGAAGCAAGTGATTATAATTTTAAAATACCAGTTTTTGTTAAAAAAGAAGTTGAGGAAGAGCTTGAATTAATTGAAAAGCATGAAGGTTGGAAAAATTCCCCGATTTTCTTTTATGAGGAAGATTATTCTCAATATATTCCACGTGGTCATTATACAAAAACAGAAAAATTAAAAAATTATTTTAAAGCAGTAATGTGGTATGGAAGGATGACAGCTTTGATTGAAGGTTCACCTGATTTGAAAAAAGGGGAAGCTCAATGTACTGGTCCGATAAACGGAATTATTTCTCAATATGATGCTGAAATTCAAACCATTCAAGCATTATTAATTTCAGCTCAATTTTCTGAAAGCAAAGATATTCAGGATAAATGGCAAAGAATTTATGCAATTACGTCATTTTTTACTGGATTTTCAGATGATTTAGGTCCTTATGAATATTCTGCTGTTTTGAACAATATTTTTAAAGAAAAAATAAATATTTCTCAAATTAAAGAAAAATATCAAGATATTAAAAAATCTCTTTCAGAACTTCCTTTTAGTCCTAAAATTTATAGTGGTTTAGGTAATTGTCAATTATATATGCCTTGTCCTCCTTTATCTGATGAAAATATTGATAAATTAAAAATACAGGCAAAAAAACTTTTAGATGAAACAAAAGGATTTAGATTATTAGGTCAAAGATTTACAATTGATTCTTGGCTTTTTTCAGAGATTGTTTCTCCTTATTCAGGAGAATATAATGGAGAAAATTTGCCATTGCCTACTGATGAAAAACCATTTACTTTTTCATGGGATGATAATTATCCAAATTTTAGAAATAATCGTCCTTTTAGTTGGTCAAAAACAGATGTAGCAGGGTGTCCTCCTCCTGGTGTAAGAGAAGTAAAAGGATTTCCAAGGGGCTTAGATATAATGGCTATATTTGGTTCTCAAAGAGCAAAAGAGATTTTAGATGAAACAGGGGATAGTAATTATTCTGATTATGATAAAAAGTTTTCAGAATTAAAAGAATCAATAGATTCTTTATCTAATGACCAATGGTTTAAAAGTCTTTATTGGAATTGGTTGTATGTTTTAAAATCTTTGAATAAAGAATTTGGAAAAGGATATCAAACATTTATGCAAACAAAAGCATGGCAAGATAAAGAATTAGCAACTACTTTGGCATCTTGGACTGAATTGCGTCATGATACTCTTCTATACGTCAAACAAAGCTATACAATGGCTGAATTAGGGGCTGGTGGTCCCATAGAACCAGTTGTTGGTTATGTTGAGCCAGTGCCAGAGTTTTATTCACGACTTTTAACTCTTACTAAAATGACTAATAAGGGATTAAAGAATTTAGTTTCTGAAGAAGAAATGGAAAAATTAAAAATAGAAACTTCTTTAAATAAATTTGCTGATATATTGACTAAATTATTAGATATTTCAATAAAAGAATTAGAAAATAAAGAGTTAACAAAAGAAGAATATTATTTTATTGAAGATTTTGGAACTTCTTCTGAAAATTTGATAGAGCTTGTTTCGGGTGGAGTAGTTGATCCAGATATATTTAAAACAACAATGATAGCTGATGTTCATACTGATGGAAATACTGGAAAAGTTTTAGAGGAAGGAGTGGGGGATATCAAAACATTAGTTACAGCTTATAAAATGCCAGCAGGATATATTTTAATAGGAGCAGGTCCAGTATTTAGCTATTATGAATTTAAACAGAAAATGGAAGAGAGATTAACTGATGAAACATGGAGACAACTTTTGAAATTAAGTCCTCCCCCTGAACCAAGTTGGATTAAAAGTTTTTCAGAATAAATCAATTTAACAACTTAACAAATAAACAATCAAACAATTAAAAAAGTAGGAAAAAATTCCTACTTTTTTAATTGATTTTGATTAAAACAGAATTTTCTTATTTTTTTAAGTTTTTAAATTTTTAAAGTTGTGGTAAAATTAAATATTATGAAAAAATATAAAAAATATATAGAAAAAAGACCTTGGGGAAAATTTGAAAAATATGTTGAAAATAAGGTTTGTACAGTAAAACTTCATTATATAAATCCTAATCAGGAGTGGAGTTTGCAATATCATAATAAAAGAGAAGAGTTTTATAAAATAATTGAAGGTAGTGCTGAAGTAACGATTGGCAATAAAATAATAAAAGCAAAAAAAGATGATCAGTTTTTTGTTTCAAAAAAAACAAAACATAGAATTAGGGCTGGAAAAGAATTAGTTAAAGTTTTAGAAATTTGTTTTGGAAAATTTGATGAAAAAGATGAAGTAAGATTAGAAGATAAATATAATAGAAAATAATTATATTATTTAACCGAGGTCTGACCCTGGTTTATTTAAATTAGATATAATTTTTTAAAAAAATGGTAAAAAATATTAAAAAAAATAAAAAAGATAATAAAACTATTTGTTTTATTCATTATGGTATTGGTTGGAAAGATGGAATCAATACAGTTATTAGAAATCTAACAGAGGAAATTAAACATCAAAAATCAAATTTAAATATTTGTTTTATCGGAGGAAAAATAAAAGATTTTATTTTAAGCAATGCTTGTTATAAATTAATTCCTGAACTTGTTCCTAAAAAAAATAATTTAACAAAAGAATCTTTGGAAAGAGAAGCTGAAATAATTGCTAAAAAAATAGCCAAAGCCGTAGAAGATGCTGAAGTAGTTATTATTGAAAATCCTTTTTTAGGTGGTTATCATCTATCAGCAATGCTTGGTTTTTCAATTTATGCTAAAAAATATAAATCTTCAAAAACTAAACTATATTTTAGAATTCATGATTTATATTTAGATAATTCTAAATATAATAAAGAACTTAAAAAATTTATTTCTCCAACAAAAATTAAAACTATTATGGAAAGTAAGGGCGTAAAAGGTTTTCTTGTTATTAACAAAAAACTTAAAAAGAAATTAATAAATTTAGGAGTAGACCAAAAAAAGATAATTTATTCTCCAAATGGAATAAATAAAAAAATATTTAATAAATCTATAATAAAAAAAGAAAAAGATAAAATTATTAAAAGTTTAAAAATTTCTAAAAAATATAAAAAAGATATAAAGATTTTACTTTATCCAGTTCGGGTTGTTCCAAGAAAAAATATTGAAGAAGCTATTTTACTTACTTCTCTTATAAGACAAATAACAAAACAAAATTTTGTATTAGTTATTTCAGGAAAAATTGATAAATATGATTCTTTAAGTAAAAATTATTTTAAAAAATTAAAAAAAGTTGTAAAAGTATCTAAAATGCCAGTTCTATTTTTGAAAAATCCTCTTCCTTTGAAAAGAGAATATAATTCAAGAAAAAAAGTAAAAAGATTTAGTATTAGTGATTTATTTGAAACATCAGAAGCTATTTTAATGACAAGTTTAGACGAGGGTTTTGGTTATCCTTATTTAGAATGTTGGTTTGCTAACAAAGTTATTATTGGAAGAAGAATTGATAATGTAATTTCAGATTTTGAGAAAAAAGGACTTAAATTCAAATGGCTTTATAACGATTTTTTAATTAAAGAATCAATATCTAATTTAGAGAATCCAGAGAAATTTAAAAGAATAAAAAAAATTATAGAGATTTTAAAAAATAAAGAATTAAAGAAAGAAATATTAGATTTAAATAAAAATATTATAAAAAAACAAATTCATATTCTTAAAGATAAAAAAGAACAAAAGCAGATTATTAAGAATAATTTGAAATTAGCTGAAAAAATATACGGAATATCAACAATAACTAAAAAGTTTTTAAAGGAAGTTAATTTATGATTGAAGTTAATAAAGAAAAAATTAAAAAAGTAGATATTGTAATAGGTATTCCTTCATATAATGAAGCAGATAATATTGCTCGTGTTGTTGAGCAAATTGATAAAGGACTTGTTAAATATTTTTCCAATAAATCAGCAGTAATTATTAATACTGATAATAATTCTTCTGATAAAACTAAAGATATTTTTTTAAGTGTGAAAACAAAAACTCCTAAAATATATATATCAACTCCAAAAAGAATTAAAGGAAAGGGAAATAACTTAAAGAATCTTTTTTTAATAATCAGAAGATTAAAAGCAAAAGCAGGCGCAACTGTTGATGCTGATTTAAAAAGTATAAATTCAGAATGGATAAAATGTCTTATTGGTCCAATTTTAAATGGTTATGATTATTTAACTCCTATTTATAATCGTCATAAATATGATGCTACAATAACTAATAATCTTTGTTTTCCAACAATATATGGATTATTAGGATATAATATTCGTCAACCAATTGGAGGTGATATGGGTTTTTCAGGAAAAATTGTAAAATATTGGCTTTCTCAAAAATGGCCAGAATCAACAAAATATTTTGGTATTGATATTTTTATGACCTTAAATGCTATAAAATCAAAAGTTAAAATTGGTCAAGTTGATTTAGGGGCAAAAATTCATAAGCCAAGTATTCCTAAATTAAATGATATGTTTTTACAAGTTGTTGACACTCTTTTTTTGTTTTTATCTAATAATAAAGATTTATGGAATAAAAAAATAAAAACAATTAAAAAACCAAAATTAGTTTTAAAAGTAAAATCAAAATTTAAATATCCAGAAGTAGTTTTTAATAATAAAATTAATAAAAAAACATTAATAATAGATAAAGATTTATGGGCTCAGATTGTTTATGATTATTTTTTAGATTATTTAAAAAGTAATAATAAGAAAAAAATAATAAAATCATTAAGAAAATTTTATTTTGATAGGACTATTTCATTTTTTAAAGAGGTTTTAGATAAAAATGATAAACAAGCAGAAAAATTAATTCAAGAACAAGCGCAGGAATTTTATAAAACAAGAGATTATTTATTAGAACACCAAAAAAACAAAGAATAAAAATTCTTTGTTTTTTTGGTATGGACTTGATGGGATTTGCATCCGTTTCCCCGAGTGCTAACGTCGGGATGTTACTATATACACCACAAGCCCAGGTCCATGATTATATTTTAAAATAAAAAGAACTCTTTTTCAAGAATTCTTTTTATAGCACTCGGGTAAGGTCTGTAGTATATACAGAAATACCGACATTGTATTTTTATTATATCAAATCAAAAGCCCTTGTCAACCCCCACACCATAACAAATTAAAAATTTGTTATGGTGTGGGGGTCAATAGATATTCTATTGTCTTATAATTTTTAACAAGTTAAAATGAATATAATGAATAGAGTTTTAATTATTCAATATCTATATTGGCATTTTTTAGATATTCCAAAAGAAATTTTAAAAGCATGGAAAAATTTTCTTTGGTTTAATTTAAATTATTTTTCAGTGCCAACTTTAATAAAGACCTATTTTTCATATTGGCGTGGATATTCTTATTCTTATGGAGGTAAATGGGAGCCAATGAGATGGCTTGAAGCATTTGTTTTCAACAATATAATGTCTAGACCAGCTGGAGTGATTTTTAGAACTATTTTTATAATTTTAGGTATTTTGTTTGAAATTTTAATATTTTTAATAGGAATAATTATATTTATAGGGTGGCTTTTGTTGCCTCTTTTATTAATATTTGGTTTTTTGTTTGGGATAGGAATAATGATATAAAATTAAAAATAAGAACTTGTTTCGCTTTTAGCGAAACAAAACCTTGATTCGCTAAGGTATAATCATTTATTCTTAAATTCAAAAATTAAAATTCAAAATGGAGAGAGGGGAAAAGCTGGGAGAGACCCGACCTCCAAGGAGAGGGAAAAGTTTTGGGGAGGTCGGGTCTCGGGGATGGAAAAGGAAAGGGAGAGGGAAAAGCTAGAAAGAGCCCCGATCTCTCTCGAGAGGGAAAAGAATTTTTGTAGAGGTCGGGGCTTGAGATAAGGAGAGAAAAATTAAAAATTATTATATTTTATGGTATTTAATTTTAATCTTAAAAATTCAATTATATATCCATCAGTAAAATGGGATTTTATTTACAAGAATTTTAAATTATTTAAAAAAGTATTTTTTATTTTATTTTTAGTTTGTTTTTTGGTTTTAATCTTTTATGGATTTCTATTAGAAAATCTTTCTAATAGAGGATTAAAATTCTTTTTTGGTTTATTAATAATTTTCTTTGTTTTGTTTTTAGGTTCTTGGATAAAACAAAGTTTTTTTAACTTAAAATTAAAAAATCCAGAAATTGAAATAAAACTTTCAAAAGTGATTGATAATCCAGATAATTATAATTTAGCAAATTTTTTAAGTTTTGAAATTGCTCAAGCAATTAATAAATCTATTATTTCTGCTAAATCTTCAGAAACTACTTCAACTCATATTTTTTATTTTCTTTTAAAAGATAATCAAAAATTAAATTTTGTTTTTAATCGTTCTCTTTTAGATTTAAATCAAGTTAAAAAAACATTAAAAGGGTCTTTAAAAAACTTAAATTTTTTATCAAAGAAAAGAAAAAATTTAAATTCATCTATTTATTCTAATGATTTTAAAGAAACAATTTTAGAAAGTTTTAAAATAGCTCAAAAGAAAAATCATTTAAGAATTGAAATAGGGGATATATTAACAGCCCTATCTATTTATGAGCCAGTTTTTAGGAGAATTTTAATTGATTTTGAATTAAAGATAGAAGATATTGAAAATTTAACTTGGTGGCTTGAAGACATAGAAGAGAAAATTAAAAAAAGAAAAAGATTTTGGGATTACGATAATTTAGCTAAAAAGGGAACATTAGCTAAAGGATGGTCATCTGGTTATACAATAACTTTGGATAAATATTCTTTTGATTGGACAAGCTATTTAAGAAAAAATCCTCCTGCTGAAATTGGACATAAAAAAGAAATAGAGCTTGTTGAAAGAGTTTTAGCAAGTCATAGAATTAATAATGTTTTAATGATAGGTGAATCAGGAACAGGAAGAAAAAGCATAATCCAAGCATTAGTTAATAAGTCATTACTTGGCGAAAGTTTAGAGGGTGTGAATTATAAAAGAATTGTTGAACTTAATATGGCTGGTTTACTTGCTGGTATTGAAAATGCTGAACAAGTTGAAGTTATTTTAGATAAGATTTTTAAAGAAGTAGTGTCAGCTGGAAATATTATTTTAGTAATTAATGATTTTCATAATTATATTGGTCAAGAGAATAGATTGGGAATAGTTGATATTTCAGGTATTATTTCTCCTTATCTTCAAATGTCAGAATTTAAAATAATAGCAATTACTACTTATAATGGACTTCATCAATATATAGAAAAAAATTCATCTTTGTTATCTCTTTTTGAAAAAGTAGAAATTTCTCAGCTTTCTGAAAGAGAAACCTTAATGGTTTTAGAAAATTTAACTTTTTTTCTTGAGAAAAAGCATAAAAGATTTATTTCTTATCCTGCTTTAAGGCAAACAGTATCTTTGACTAAACGTTATATGGATTCAAGTCCGTTGTTAGGAAAAGCAATAGAAATTTTAGATGAAGCAATAATTTATACAGCTAATTCTACGCAAGATAAAATTGTTTTACCTAAACATATTGCTAAAGTTATTACTGAAAAAACTGAAATTCCAGTAGGGGATATTAAACAAAAAGAAAAAGAAAAATTACTTGATTTAGAAGAATTAATTCATCAAAGAATTATAAATCAAAATGAAGCAGTCAATGAAATTTCATCTGCTATGCGTAGGGCTAGGTCTGAAATTACAATTAGAAAGGGACCGTTAGGGGCTTTTATATTTTTAGGACCTACTGGAGTAGGGAAGACAGAGACATCAAAAGCACTTGCTGAAGTTTATTTTGGATCAGAAGATAAGATGATACGATTGGATATGTCAGAGTTTCAAGATATTAAAGATATTTCAAGATTAATTGGAACACCTGATCAGCCAGGATTTTTAACTACTCCTGTAAGGGAAAATCCTTTTTCTTTAATTCTTTTAGATGAAATTGAAAAAGCACATCCAAATATCTTAAATTTATTTTTACAAGTTTTAGATGAGGGTCATTTAACAGATGGATCAGGTAGAAAAGTTAGTTTTAAAAATACAATTATTATTTCTACAAGTAATGCTGGTTATAAAGTGATATTAGAATCATTGAAAAATAAAGTTGATTGGCAAGGAGTAAAACAAAAACTTTTAGATTATCTTTTTAAAAATAATATGTTTAGGCCGGAATTTATTAATCGTTTTGATGGAGTTGTTGTTTTTAGTCCATTAAGTAAAGAAAATCTTTTAGATATTTCTCAATTAATGCTTAATAAATTAAAAAAGAATTTAAAGGAAAAAGGAGTTGAGTTTATAATTACTGAACCATTAAAACAAAAAATAGTTGAATTGGGCTATGATCCAGTTTTTGGAGCAAGAGCGATGAGAAGAGTTATTCAAGATAAAGTAGAAAATATTTTAGCTTCTGCTTTTTTATCAGGAAAATTAAAAAGAGGGAGTAAAGTAAAAGTTTCAGAAATATTTGAATTGATTATTAATTTCTAAAATTGTATAATAGAGAATAAATATGTTTTTTAAAATAGTATAAATAACAGCAAGAACAAGAATATTTTTTAATTCGCCGAACCCACAGCCAGCCCGAGATTAAAAAATATTCTTGTTCTTGCTTAAATAAATTATTATGTATATAGACTTTGCTCAATTTAACAATCCAATGTCATCTGGTGAACCAGAACCCTCTAAAGGTTTTAATAAATCTATTATAATTAAAATTATTATAGGAGTTATTATTTTAGTAACTTCAATATTTACTATTATTTTAGCAACAAGAATTTGGGATCCTGTATGGAATCCTTTTAGACCAAGCCCTGAAAAGATTTTAGAGGAAGCAATTGGTAATATGAAAGAAGTAAAAGCTTTTCATATTAATACAGGAGTTAATGTAAATGATGGTTACGGAATGGGAAAAATTAATGCTGTATTTGATTTAGATGGGGATATTGATATGATTGATTCAAATGATATAAAAGCATACTTTAACTTTGATTTAAAAACAGAAGGAAGTAATCCACAAGAGAAAGCATATGTATCATTTGAAAGCGAAGGAGTAGATAAGACAATTTATTTTAAACTTAATAATTTTGATATTCCTGGTGTAAAAGAATTTTTAATGATGTTTTTAAGAATTGATATCAATCAAATACAACATCAATGGATTAAATTCGGTGATATAAAAGAAGAAACAGATGAATCTGAAAAAGAATATAATGATGTTTTAGAAGAATTAATTATTGAAGTTAAACCTTTTTCTTTAAAAAAAGAATTAAAAGACGAAAAAATTAATAATCAGAAAATGTATCATTATATTTTTGTTTTAGATAGTGAAAAAATGAGCCAGATATATTCAGATTATTCAAATATTTTAAAAGAAAATTCAAAAAATGTAAGAATCCTTAGCGTTGTTTACACTTTTGGATAATGATAAAGTGTAAATAATGACTATTCATAAAAGGGCTCGACTGACACCCATACAACGTCAGGAAATATTTAATAAGTATTACAAAGGTTCAA
>JBDREW010000060.1:0-9949 GCA_043819385.1 Candidatus Nealsoniibacteriota bacterium
CCCAAAAGCCACACATTCGCATACAGGGGGCTTATAAGGTGTGCTGAGTGTGGAGCAATGATAACAGCCGAAGATAAAATAAAAAGACAGAAAAATGGTAATGTTCATAAATATATTTATTACCATTGCACTAAAAGAATAAATCCTAATTGTTCTCAAAAATGTACTGAGGAAAAAGAATTAGAAAAACAAATAATACAAACTCTTGATAAAATAGAAATTCCCCCTGAATTTCATAAATGGGCAATGGAATGGTTTAAAGAACAAAACAAGTATGAAGCAGAAGATAGAAATAAGATTTTAGAAAATCAACAAAAAGAATACGAAAAATGTATAAAGAAAATAGATACTTTAATTGATATGAGAGCCAGCGAAGAAATCACAGAACAAGAATTTATTAATAAGAAATCTGAGTTAAGTAAAGAAAAGCTAAAACTTCAAGAACTACTTAATGACACTGACAATAGAGTAGATAGCTGGTTAAATAAAACTGAGGAATGCTTTAATTTTGCGAGAGATGCTAAGAAATCATTTGAAAATGGGGATCTAAGCAAGAAAAAAGAGATACTTTCAGCCCTAGGTTCGAACCTGCTGTTAAAAGACAAAATACTCAGCATTTCAATAGAAAAACCACTCTTTCAGATAGAAAAAGTGGCTTTCCAGGTAAAAAGGATAAATGAAAGGTTAGAACCTCTCAAAATAGGCGAAAATAAAGGTAAAATGGACGAAATCTGGCGAAAAAGTAGTGTGATGCTCCGGGGATAGGATTCGAACCTATAGCCATCTTCTTAACAGGAAGTTGCTCTACCATTGAGCTACCCCGGAATATATTAAAATTGTCCACCAGGGGCGAATCATCCTTTAGCTGAAGCTACCCCAGAATATATCGTAATTATACTTAAATTCTATAATTTTTCAACCCCGAAAATCTATTTTAAGTTTTAAATTGTAGTTTTTCGCTTTTCGCTTTTAGTTTTTCGCTTTTTTAATATCCTTTCAACTTTCTAAGCTTGTCATGCTCACGAATTCTTTGTAATGATTTTGCTTCAATTTGCCTGATTCTTTCTCTTGTTACTCCAAATTCTTGACAAACTTCTTCTAAAGTATGAGTAACTCCGTCATCAAGTCCAAATCTCATTGCTAAAATCTTCTGTTCCCTTGTGCTTAAATCAACTAAAATCTCATGCAATCGTTCTTTTAATAATGTTCTGGCTGCTTGAACAGAGGGAGAAACTATTTTATCATCTTCAATAAATTCAGCTAAAACACTATCCTCATTATCTTCTCCAACTGGAGTTTCTAAAGAAACAACTTCTTGTGAAATTTTTCTAATATGATGTGCTTTTGCAACATCAATTCCCATTTCAGCTGCTATTTCTTCTGCTAATGGCTCTCTACCTAAATCTTGCATAAGTTGACGCCTAACTTTTGTATATTTTGATATTGTTTCAACCATATGAACAGGAATTCTTATTGTTCTTGCTTGGTCAGCTAAAGCCCTTGTAATCGCTTGTCTTATCCACCATGTAGCATAAGTTGAAAACTTATAACCTCTCCTCCAATCAAACTTTTCTACTGCCCTAAAAAGCCCTAAGTTGCCTTCTTGAATTAAATCAAGTAAAGTCAAATTAGGAGACCTGCCAATATATTTTTTAGCAATAGAAACAACTAATCTAAGATTTGCCTGAGCTAATCTTTTTTTTGATTCACTATCCCCTTTTTCAATCTTTTTAGCTAAATCTTTTTCTTGTTCAGCAGTTAAAAAGGAAACTTTCCCTATTTCTTTTAAATAAAGCTGAATTGGATCTATTCTTAAAGAGCCTTCTCCTGCTACTTTTTTCTCTTTTTTATCAGCAGAAAGATTTAAAAACTCTTTTTTTTCTTTAACTTCAATTCCTTTATTATCTAATTCTTCGTAAAGCTTTTCCAAACCAAAAATATCTTTTTGAACTTCTGGAAAATTATGTAAAATTTCTGTTGTAGTTACAAAACCTCTTTGTTGTCCTTTTTCAATTAAAACTTTTAATTTTTCTGGGTCAAAAACTGATTTTTTAAAACTTCTTTCTTTTCCCGTTGTTTTTTTAATTTCTTGGACAAAAGTAGCTCTTTTCTTTTTTTTCTTTTTGGGTTTCTCGGTTTTTTTAATATCTTTCTTTTTTTTCTTTAAAATCATTTTTCCAGATGATTTTTTCTTTTTATCTTCTTTTTTCTCTTTCTTTTTAGCTGTTTTTTTAATCATAATTATTTTTTAGTTAATATTTATTATTTAACTAATCTCTAGATTACATCTTAATTGAGAAATATCATTAAATTCTTTTTTTAATTCTTGAATTTTCTCTTGATTGTTTTCATTTTCAGCTATTTTAATTTGTTGAGAAATATTATTTAATTTATCTTTAATTGATAATATCTTAATATTTTTTAAACACATTTGAAATTCTTCTTTCAAATTAGCATTTTCTTCTTTTTCTGTCATTTCTTTTTTATCTTCTTTTTCTATCATTTCTTCTTTTAAAGATAAAATATTTATCAAATCTTTCTGTTCTTCAGAAAAATTATCAGTAAAACTTACTCCTTTTTCTTTAAATCCAGACAAAATATATGAAGTTTCAGGAGAAAATAATTTTAAATCGTCTTGTTCTATTATTTCAAGATTTTTATCTAATTTTATTGCTAAACTAATTAAATAATGCTCTAAAAGTTGCTTTCTTGATTTAACAGGAGAAATTATTTTTTTTTCAATATATCCTATTTCTGCCATACTTCCCCTATCTATATTTACCTTATCAAGTTCTTCCAATATATCTTCTTCCTTCACACCTAAATTTCCAGCTAAACTCTGAACCCAAATAGTTTGTTCAATCTTATTTGGAATTTTTTTAATAATAGGAAGTAAAAGTTTAGAAATTTCTTTTTTACCCTCTAAAGTACTTTTATCAAATCTGTCTAAAGTGGTATCAAAATAAAAATCATGAATTGTTTTTGAATTTTCAATTAATTTTTTCCATTCATCTGGATTATTAGATACAATATCTGCTGGATCAGAACCTTTTGTCATAGTCACTATCTTTATATCAAATCCTAATCTCTGAGCTAAATCAATTCCTCTTTTAGTTGCACTATCTCCAGCAATATCCATATCAAAAGCAGTCAAAAGATTATCTGAATAACGTTTTAAAGTTTTTAACTGAAAATCAGTTAAAGCTGTCCCAGAAGTTGAAACCGTATTTTCAAAACCAGATTGATGAGATAAAATAACATCTGTATAGCCCTCTACTAAAATACAAACATCTTCTTTTCTAATCTCTACTCCTGATTTATTCAAACCATAAAGAATCTTACTTTTATCATAAAGAGGCGTTGCTGGACTATTAATATATTTTGCTTCATCTTGCCCATCTTGCCTTTTTGCATCTTTAAAAATCCTTCCTCCAAATCCAACTGGCTGAGAACTTAAATCAAAAATAGGAAAAATAATTCTTCCTCTAAATCTATCATAATAATTTCCTGTTTTTTGAGATTTTAATACTAATCCTGCTTTTTCTATTTCTTCTCTTTGATATCCTCTGCTCACCAAAAAATCAGATAATCCCTGCCAAGTATCAGGTGCATAACCTAAACGCCATTTTTTAATACTTTCTTCTTTTATACCTCTATCTAAAAGATATTGTTTTGCTTGATTTCCTCCTATTCCTGCCCCTAATTGTTTTTCAAAAAAACAACAAGCTAATTCAGAAATTTGATAAAGATGCTGTCTTTCTGTCTTTATCTTTGGGTCTTCTTTTTTTAATTCTACTCCTGCTTTTTGAGCTAAAACACGTAAAGCATCTCCAAACTCTAATCCTTCAATTCTCATTACAAAATCAAACATATTGCCCCCAGTTCCGCATGCTCCAAAACAATGCCAAATTTGACGACTTGGGGAAATAAAAAAAGAAGGTTTTTTTTCCGAATGAAAAGGACATACAGCCCGATAATTAGCACCTGCTTTTTCTATTTTAATATAACCACGAATTACATCAGCTATATCCAATCTATTTTTAATTTCATCAATTGGAGAAGATATCATAATTAATGCTAATTTACGAATTATTATTAATATATAATCAAAATTAATAGCTTCATAATCAATAGCAAAGCTATGATATCACAAATCTTTTAACTTTTCAAAATTACCTGAGGTCTTTCCTCAAAAACTCATTTTCTAAATTATTTTATCTTGGTGTTAAAGAAATAATTTTAGACAAAACAGGATGCTGAACAGCAAACTTATAATTCAATAATTTTAAAATTGTTATAACATCTAAAATTTCATCTTTTAATGTTTCTGGCCCAGTAAATATTTCAAGCATTTGTTTGAATAAGGTCCTGCTGTAATTATTAATAACTTCATAATCAGCTCTTTTTTTAAGCCAATTAATTATTTTCCTAAACTCTGCCCTATCTAACCAAATCCCATGGCAAACATTACAAACATCAACAATAATACCAGAATCACCATAATAAACCTCATATAACGGCAATCTACAATCAGGACAATGTCTTTCTCCATGAGAAATTTTAAACTTTTCTTTATATTTCCATAATTCAATATCAAGCCAATTTAAATTTTCATCTTTATTATCTTTTGCCAATCTTAATTCTCCTTCATCAAACCAAACACCAAGACAATTTGGACAATGATTTACTTCAACGTTGCAAACAATTGAAGATGAAAGATGTTTTTTACAATTAGGACACCTCATTTTAATTTTTGATTTTTAATTTTTGATTTTACAATCTCATTCCCCTTAATAATGATATTCTTTCTTCTATTGGGGGATGAGTACTAAAAAGTTTTGTTAACCAGCTTTTTGACTGCTTTCCTTTAAATGGAGAAGCAATATATAAATGAGCAGTAGAATTGTTAGCTGTTCTTAATGTATTTGAATCAGATGATATTTTTTCTAAAGCATTAGCAAGTCCTTCTGGATATCTTGTTAATAATGCTCCTGAAGCATCAGCTAAATATTCTCTTTTTCTTGAAATTGCTAATTTAATTATTGTTGCAAAAATAGGCGCTAAAATCGCCAAAGCAAAAGCAATCAACATTATAATTATTCCTGCTTTTGAATCTGAATTATTATTTCTTCGTGAAGAAAGTCCTCCCCAAAAACTAATTCTGAAAAAGAAATCAGTTAAAACAACAATTACAGCCACAAAAACAACTACCATTGTTTGAAGTAAAATATCTTTATTCCCAATATGTGCCATTTCATGAGCAATTACTCCTTCTAATTCAGCTCTTTCTAATCTATCTAATAATCCTTTTGTAACAGCTATTACAGCATGTTTTTGGTTTCTACCCGTTGCAAAAGCATTTGGCTGTTCTTGATTGATAATATATATCTTTGGTAATGGAATACCAGCTGTAATAGCAAGATTTTCAACAATACGATAAAGCTCTGGATTATCTCTTTTTTCTATTTCTTTTGCATGACTCATTGCTAAAACAATTTTGTCAGAAAACCAATATGAAAAGAAACTTGAAAAAAAAGCATAAATACCAGCTATAATCAAATAAATATACGTTCCTAACGCATAAGAAAGAATAAATCCAACAATGATTATAAAGCACAAGAAAAAAGTTACATAAAACCAAGTTTTTCTGATATTAGAATCAGCTTGCGTATATAGGGTTGCCATAATCTTCTAAAAATCTACTTTAACTGGTTTTTTTGCTTCTTCCTCTTCTAACTCAAACAAATCCTGTTTTTTAAAATTAAACAATCCAGCAATAATTCTATCAGGAAATCTTTCAATCTTTATATTTATATCTCTTACATTTCCATTATAGAATCTTCTTGATGCTTGAATTTTATCTTCTGTATCTCTAAGTTCTCTTTGAAGTTCAAGAAAATTTCCAGCTGCTTTTAAATCAGGATAATTTTCAGTTACTGCAAAAAGAGATTTTAAAGTAGAAGAAAGAGCATTTTCAGCCTTAGCATGCTCTTCTACAGTTTGAGCTCCTAATGCTTGGGCTCTTGCTTGAGTAACTTTTTCCAATAATTCTCTTTCATGAGAAGCATATCCTTTTACTGTTGAAACTAAATTAGGAATTAAATCATATCTTATTTTTAATTGAACATTAATATCAGACCATGCTTCTTTTTTTCTATTTAAAAGAACAATCAAGCTATTATAAACAGCAATCATCCAAAAGATTATTAAAACTAAAATACCTAAAATTATATATACTATAAACATATTTTATTATTTATTATTTTATATTAAGACCTTTACCAGCCGTATTTTTAAGAATAAAATATTATTCTTAAAAATACGGCTGGGTTTATTCTAATTAATCTTTATACACTTAATTTTAAAAAATTTCAATTAAAATTCTTGAATATCAATATCTCTTTGAGAAACAGTTGTTTGAATTTTTACTTTTGGAGTAGGATTAATATTTTTGATTTCTGCTTCTAAAAAAATCGTTATTCTTGGCTGCTGATAATCACTAGGAGGTTGATTCTGGCCAGAGAGAATAAATTTAAGAGAAGTTACTTCTATGTCATCAGAAGTTAAATTAGATATAACAAAATTAGCGCCACCAGTGCTTATTTTTTGTTTTATTTGCTTATTAATCAAATAAAAATCTTGACATTTCAAATCATTTTGAACATTCCTTATAAATCTTATCTTTGAATCATCTGATAATGGATTTTCATAATTAGTAAAATTTATTGTTAGACAAATTGGCATTGAAGGGTCAGTAGTTTGTTTTTTAGCCATTCTAATAGATCTACTCATATATTCCATAACATAGCTTGTTTGGTCTAAAAGTTTTTGAGAGGCCAAATAATATCTTTGAGAACGAAGGGCCGAAACAAAAATACCAATAAGACCTGATAATATAATAGAAAAAACAGCTATAACAACTAACATTTCAATTAAACTAAACCCCTTATTCTTGAAACTTTGAACTTGGAACTTGGAACTTTTAAAATTAAACATTTTTTATTTTTAATTAAATATTTTAATTTTTAATTTAAGAATATATGATTTTACATTAACGAATCAAGGTTCTGACGAACAAAGTGAGTCAGGTTCTTATATAACCAAATCTTTCCCCCAATTATAAAGATTTTCTTCAATTATTACTGGAGTTTGTGGCTCGCCTTTGTCCTCCCAACTAACTTCAACAGAAACATTTACATAACTTCCAGAAGGAATAATTATAATTTTTCTTTTGAATATTGTATTAATGCCTGAATTATGAAAATAAAGACCGATTGCATTAAATTTTAAAAAACCTTGGTCTTGAAAAAAACCTAAAACTGATTCATAATAACTTATTTGGCAACCTGCTGAACAATTATTTAATCCACTATCCCAGCTATTTTTTGCAAGTATATTACTATCCCTTATATTCCTAACAAGTTCAATTCCTTCCTGAGCCAAATAAGTAGCTGTAAGCCGTTGTTCAGCAATTCTTGCATAAGAAGCTGGATTTTGAGCAAAAGCAAAAATACCTAATATTCCAACTGAAAATACAAAAAAAACAATTATCAATTCAAGAAAAGTAAAACCATTCTCATTACTTTTTGTGATTTTTTTTATCTCTAAATTATTTTTTTGTAAAATCATATTTTAATAATGACTTTATTGTCTTTATTTTAAATTGTAATTTTTCACTTTTCATTTTGCATTTTGATATTTAATTTTTTATTTTATTTTAATCTACATCAATCAATCCTGATTCATGAATAATAACATTTCTTGTTCTTGATATTTCTTGTTCTATCCTAAAAGTAATTGTTGCTAAATTAGCTCCTCCTCCATTAATATAAACACTAGGGTCAGGAGGCACAAAAACTATTACAAGTGGACCAGGAACTAAATTTCCAATTTCAATATATGTTTCTATATTTGCATTTTCTATAATTTTATCGGTACCACTATTATATGTTTTATCTCCATTACAATCAGCAAATAAAGTATAACTTTTATTATTCCCTGTATTTAAATCTATTCCATATCCATATTGATAATCAACATCAAAATTACCAGCTGTTTTACACCCTTCTTCTCCATTTCCGGCCATTGTTTGCATTCTCCTTATATCCTGACCAACTTTATTAACCGCTCTTTGTAAAGCAAGACGTCTTTGACCTGTTCTATAATTAGCTAAAACCATACCTGACAAAATAACAATAATAGACATAACAACTAAAAGTTCAAACAATGTGAATCCATTTTTCTTGAAACTTAAAATTTTGAATTTTGAACTTAACATTTTAATATAAATTATAGGTTATAAGTATGAGATTTAAGTTATAAGTATGAGATTTAAATACCAATTAATCAATTCTTGACCCCAAAAAAAAGCAATTAATGTTCCAGTTATTAAAAATGGACCAAACGGCACTTCACTTTTTAATTTCTTTTTTTTCATTAAAATTAATCCTACTCCTATTATAGCACCAATTAAAAAAGCAAGGAATAGGGCAACTAATATATTTGGATAACCAAGAAATAAACCCATAAAAAACCCTAATTTTATATCCCCTATTCCCATACCTTTGCCTTTTGTAGCAAGTACAATTATTAAAAAAAACAATCCAGCTCCAAATCCTGATATTAAATAATTTAAAATTGTTTCATTGAAAATTGATTGAAAATTGAAAATTGAAAATTGAAAATTCTTTATAAATGTTATTCCTATAAGAGAATATATTATTTTATCAGGAATAATAAAATGTTTTAAATCAAAGACAAAAATAACTATCAAAAAAGAAGCAATAATAAGTAAAAAACAAAAATTTATTAAAGTTTCAAAATTAAAAATTGTTTCAAAATTTGAAATTAAAAATCCATTCAAAATTCGAAATTCAAAATTGAAAATTAATAGAAATATCAACCCAGTCGCTATTTCCACAATAGGGTATTGCCAAGATATCTTTTTTTTACAATAACGACATTTTCCTCCTAAAAACACAAAACTAAAAAAAGGAATTAAATCAAGCCATTTTAAAGTATGCTTACATTTAGGACAAAAAGATCTACCTTTTAAATTATGTTCTTTTTCTAAACGATAAATAACACAATTCAAAAAACTCCCAATAACCAAACCAAAAATAAAAATAATTAAATAAAATATACTTGTCATTCTTTAATAATACCAAAATATTTTGTTTTTATCAAAATTTATCAAAAAATAAATATCCCAAAAGTTGCGGGGGCTAAGCCCCCGCAAGCTATTTATAGGGTATTTAAGCTACAGAGAGCAGGTTTCCGTAAATAGGTCTCCGTAAATAGGTCTACATAAATATCCGTAAATATTTATATTTATAAAAATAGGGAGAATAAAAATAATAAAAATGCGAGGAATTAATCCCCGCAACTTTATTCTTTATAATTTCATTCTTTATAATTTCATTCTTTATAATTTTATTAAAAATCAATTGCAATCATTAGAATCATTACATTGAATATTGTCAAATCTTCCAGTCTCATCTATACAAATATAAGTTATGCCATTAGTATACAAAGCAGAAAAACAATAATCATCACTACCAGCATAACAATTAGGAAGTATACCACCATTTTGCAAAATTATCTCAGTTTCTAAAATATCTACATTATCATCTCCACAAAAACCATCATAATAATAATTTCCAGAATCATTATGATCATTATACCAAACTTGAGCCTGCACTCTTATTTGACTAATAGAAGTATCTATTTTAGTATCTCTTGTTTTATTTTTAGCATCAATTAATGAAATTAAGGCAATAGCGGATAAAAGGCCAATAATAGCAATTACAAGTAAAAGTTCAATTACAGTAAATCCAGCACTATTTTTTTTCCTTTTTTCAAAAATTAAATTATTTTCTTGAAAAATGATATTATGTAAACACTTTTTTCTCTTAATTAAAAAATTCATATTATATATTATTTAAATATT